>JAFVHO010000119.1 GCA_017474485.1 Prevotella sp. | reverse complement strand
AGACTCCTTCTTCGTCTTCAATTTCAAGAAGGCTACCGTGGGCGACGTGAAGTTCGAACTGCCCACACTGCCTGAGCACTACTATTGGGATACGACCAACTTCAAGAAAGGCTATCTGTATATCCGCTATACGTCTGCAACCGGTATCCGCACTTCGTTTTCTGATGCTGACCCGAAGAATGTCTATGACTTGAACGGTCGTCTGGTTCTCCGTCTGGCAACAGCAGCAGACATCAACGGTCTGCCCGCAGGTATCTATATCCGCGGCGGTCGCAAAGTGGTGGTGAAATGATCAATGATGAGAGCTTGCCCATTAGGGCTGGCTCTCATTTTGGAAAAAAAATATTAAAAAAAGTTACAGAAACGAGAATCTTTGTTCTTTTTACACTATCTTTGCAGCGACTTATATGTCAGAAACAAATCATTTCGAATTAATTTATACTTTTTTTATTAACTAATTAAAACCATTATTATGAAGAAACGTTTACTTTTTGCCTTTATGGCAATGTGCGTTGCAGCTTCTGGTTTTGCTCTTGAGAAGGACGAGTTCGTCAACACCCCTCAGGGCCGTTTCCAGATTGCTGGCGCCAATCTGAATGCTAACAATGCATTCCAGAGCATGGATGGTTGGACAGCTATTGGTGAAGGAAAGACACTGGCTGACCTCTTTACCACCAATGCTGACGGCTTAGCAGCAGGGTTTAACTCTGTAGCAAGCACAGCAGCCAATGCTGGTGAAGGTATGTACTTCAAGTTTGAGCCTACAGACGCAAGTGCTGCTTACGTCGTGAGCTTTAAGATGAAGGGTGCTCTCTTGGACAACATCAAGTGGAGAATTCCTGGTGACGGTTACAAAAAGGAAGACAACCTGGTAAAGATTGCCGGTAACGAGGCTAACACTTATACCTATCCCAGCACAGAGGGTGAGGTTATCGTCAACACTGCTGAGGAGTTGAACGAGAACTGGCAGACCTTCAACTATGCTATCCAGGGTGACGGCACTGCCCGTACATGGTTCATCTCGTTCACCACGATGGCAACTACCATCGAGATTGCCGACCTGCAGATTGCTCCTGCCATTCAGGTAGCTGACCTCCGTCAGCGCGATGCAATGCTGGAGAAGCTGAATGCCTATAAGAACTGCTACAACTGGGACGCTGCCGTTCTTGCAGACATGGGCTATGACGAGGCTATCACAAACCTCCAGGCTATCGGTGACGCAACAACGCAGGCAGAGCTTGACGAGCAGTTGGCTACAGCTCAGGAGATTCTTGACGAATTCCTGAAAGCTAACATGGACGACTATCTGGCTGGCGGTCCCACCACATCAGGTGCTAACGACAACTACCTGGGCATCAAGACTACCAGCGGTAACACACAGAAGGTTAGCAATCTGGGTGACTGGACTGCTACAACTACCGGTCGTGCATTCTGGAGCAACAACGCTTATCCTGACTTAGGCCACTATGCTGGTAACACAGGTTGGAACTTCGGTAACACTGCAGATCCTATGGGCGTCTATATGCAGAAGACCCTCGACAAGGGTGCTTATGTATTCGCTATTGAGAGCACTGCAGCCCTCCGCGAGGATGCCACTTCTTCTTCATGGACTATCAACGAAGGTTGGAATCCTGCATACGGTGTAGCATACGTCGTTAAGGTTGTTGACGGTGCTGTTACAGACACCATCGTTTCTCAGGTCAAGGATGTTGATGCACACGACTTTACCAGATTCATCATCACCGCTCAGATTCCCGAGACTGGCACTTATGAGATTGGTTACAAGGCTTACTGTAAGGATGCCTACAAGGACCTGAAGAACGGTTCTGTAACATACGTTGCCAATGCTTCTATCTGGGGCAAGAACGACAACAAGTACAACCAGAAGCAGCTGGGTTACGAGACTGATGTCCGCGAGCAGATTACAACTGGCCGCACGCAGCTGACCACTGCTAAGGAGAACATCGCTAATGCTGAATACTTCTGGGGTAAGGCTGAACTTCAGGCTTGTGTCGATACCGTTGAGGTAAAGATTGCAGGTTACGAGCAGATGGATCAGGATGCTATCATCGCTACCTATCAGGAAGACTATGCTAAGTCTACTTCTGCCGAGACTGGTTATCTGGTATATACCGTATATCAGGAGGCCGTTAAGGACATCATCGCTGCCAACAAGAAGTTCGTGGCTGTGAACGACACTCTCGCTTCTATCCAGACAGCTATCGACGCTGCCGAGGTTGTACAGAAGCAGCGTCTCTATGATGCCGCTACCGGTAAGGCTGAACTGCAGAATGCTATCGATGCTGCCAAGGGTGTTCAGGCCCAGATGAAGGCTGCTCAGTACAGTGAGGAGAATGCCGCCGCCATCGTTGCTGCCATCAAGGCTCTTGAAGAGGCCGTAGAAACCTACAAGACCACTGTTCCTGCTACAGCTAAGACTACGATTGTTGACATCGACTTCGAGCAGGATGCTGTTCAGGATGCTGAGACTGGTCTGTACAGTGTTGCTGGTGCTGCCGGTAAGATGGAGTTCACCAACTGGTCGGTTGACGGTACAGGCAACCAGCCATTCGAGAAGGGCTTCTGGTCAAACGGCGAGCAGCTGTGGAAGGGTTACATCCGCGTTGGTAACGGTACTGGTACTGTTATCTTCGATCCTACAGAGAATGGTTCTATGGGCACCAACATTCTGAAGGTTGCTTGTGACATGTATGTTCAGGGTTTGAGCGGCCGTAACCTCGGCTTCTACCTGAAGAACGTCGTAGAGGGTGATGAAGGTGCTCAGGATGCTGACGTCTTCGGTCTCTTCCACAACTTCTATAACAACACCAACACGACGAACACCTGTAATGTTGACATCAACAAGATGTGGTTCAAGTCAGGTGGTAGCTACAACAATGCTTCTCCTGCCGATGCTACAGACTCTGTAACGGCTAATCCTCTGCAGAAGAGCCATATCGAGGTTATCATGGACTATGGCCGCAAGTCAATGTACTGCACTATCAACAGCGTGAACGGTTCTACAACTTCTGAAGAGGTTGTTCTCGAGGCTATTCCTACTAAGTTCATCCTGCAGTGCAACTACAACAACAACGACCGCCGTTCTTGGTTCGACAACCTGAAGATTGAGCGCATCGCTGCTGGTGCTACTGAGCCATTCGTACCCTCTGGTATTGCTGGTGTGAAGGCTGCTGTCAAGGCTGACGGTGCCATCTACAACCTCGCTGGCCAGAAGGTTGGCAAGGACTATAAGGGTCTTGTCATCATGAACGGTAAAAAGTTTGTTCAGAAGTAATCATTACTGATCAATACAATCCTCATTCCCCTGCGGCATAAGACCGCAGGGGATTTTTTTCTCCACTCGTTGGGACAGGCAATCAACATTATTTGGTCATATTTACAAAAATATGATGTTTTTTTTTGTGTATTTTACTTTTTTTGTTTAATTTTGCACACTGAAAGCTATTAATCGGTAAAAAAAGCAAACTTCTCTGACAAGGGTCAGAGTGTGGCACGCAATGAAAACAAATCAATATATTAACAAATAGCTATTTATGAAAAAAGTCTTTTTGTATGCATCTCTGCTGTGCGTATGCTTAGTGTCCTGTAAAAAGGAGTACTTGGTGCCAGAGGGAGAATTGCCATCTTGGCTTGGCGAGAGTATCTACAAAGAGCTACAGCAGTCTTCACAACTTGAAGGCACATTCAACACGTATTGCAAGTTGATTGATGACCTTGGTTATGCGGAAGTGCTGGGCAAAACTGGTAGTAAGACGATCTTCCCTGCCAACGATGATGCGTTTGCAAGGTTCTTTGCAAACGGAAACAACAAGTTCGGTGTCAGCAGCTATGAAGAGCTAACACGCTCACAAAAGGCAGAACTGCTGTTCTCTACCATGATCGACAATGCTATCCTTGTCGGTACATTGTCTAACAAGCAGAACAATGCGGGTAACATGTTGCAAGGCCAGTTGGTGAAACATGCCACGAACATGCGACTCTCGTACTCCGTTGCACCGCTTGCCATTCAGAACATGCCGGCCAACAACCCGTATTTCTCCCGTTTCCAGGGGGAAGGACGCAACTCCATTCTGGCCGTGTTCGACAACACAGTAGCACCGATGGTACACCTGACGGGCGAGTACATGCTCAACAACAACATGACCTTGACAGGCGATGACAACGACTTCAAGATTCTGACCGGTCAAGATTATGCTGATGGCGATGCCTACGTCTTCAACCACAAGATTATCAAGGCCGATGTCGTTTGCCAGAACGGTTACATCCACCAGCTCGACGAGGTATTGGTGAATCCGGGTAACATGGCCGAGATATTGCGTGCAGGCAGCGACACCCGCTACATCTCACGTATGCTGGACTATTACAGCTTCCCCGAAGCAGACATGACGCTGACAGAGCAGTATAATGAGACAGCCGGCAGCAGCCAGGACACGGTCTTTGCCATCCGCTACCTGTCAAAGAACTCGCAGCGTGGAAAGCTGTCACAACCTGTCCGCGGTATGACGGTGGCCGATAACCGTCTGCTGGACTTCGACCCGGGATGGAACTACTACAACCCCACCCTGAAAGGTGAGCCCGTAGATGACGAAGCAGAAATTGCTGCCTTCTTAGCGCCAACCGACCAAGCCATAGAAGACTACTTCCTCAAGGAAGGTTCCTATATCCTCAAGAATCTGGGCGTTCCTAATCTGCCCATCACATCTGCGAACCTTAACCAGCACCTCGATGCCGTCTATAACAGCGACCCGTCGGTGTTCGCCAGCATTCTCAACAACGTGATGAAGCCCTATCTCACCAAGACAGTGCCCAGCACGTTCTCGACGGTGCAGAACGATGCTTTCGAGTTCCTGGATGTCACGAAGGACGACATCTCCAAGAAGAGCAACGGCAACTACGATGTGACGATTGCCAACAATGGTGTCATCTACAAGATGAACAAGCTCTTCGGTCCTAAACTGTACAACTCCGTCCTCGGTCCTGCTTCTGTGTATAAGGATATGCGTACCATGGGCGAAATGCTGAACGACCACCAGACCACTGCCGGTGTTGCCTCAAAGCTGGGTGCAGACATGTATTACTACCTGCTGTCCATGAAAGCCCGCTACGGTCTTTTTGTTCCTACCGACAACGAGACGCAGTTCATCGTCATCGACCCGACATCTGTCAAGGATGCCGACGGACTGAAAGGTCTGCGTTTCCGCTTCGACCCACAGGCTGACGGTTCTTTCCATATTCTGGTTAAGAAATACAGCTACCAGGGAGGCCCCTATAATCAGCTCAGCTCATACGTAGAGGCTACAGGTGCTCAGGACATCAATATCGAGACCGGCTATTTCAACAGCCAGATCAAGGACCTTTTGGACTATTGCACCATTGTGCTGGCCGACTCGACAGAAACTGGTAAGGGTAGTCCACAATATGGACTCTATGGCAACAAATTCTATAAGACCAAGCATGGCGGTGCCGTCGTTGTCAACGGCAACAAGGTAGCTGGTGGCTTGCAACAGTCCGATCCCTCTCAGTGGTCAACCATCACGGAGACCTTCGATGCTAACAGTGCTGATGCCAAGATTGAGAACGGTACTGTCTATCGTCTCGACTTCCCTATTCAGCCTACCATCACCAGCGTGATGCAGACGCTCTCACGTTCAGAGTTCTACGACGAGAATGCCGACTATGACGTGAATGCACCAGAGTATGACCACTTCCTGAACTTCTGCCTGCAGTTCAACAACGAAGAAATCTATACCTTCGCCGGCATTATCAGCGACAACGACAAGGAAGCCCAGAAGAATACCAAGATGAAGGCTTACCGTGTCATTGACGACAACGACAACTGGGGCATGCTCAGTGCCTATAACTACACCATCTACGCACCCACCTACGAAGCTATGGTACAGGCCCAAAAGAATATGGGACTGCCCACCTGGAAAAAGGTGATGGCTATTGTCGAAGACTGGGAAAGCGTGAAAGACGAATATGGATTTGTCGAAAAGGCTGACGCAGCAGAATACGTCAAGGAACAGCTTAACAAGATGTCGAAGTTCGTGCGCTATCATACGCAGAACAGTTCGCTCTTTGCCGACAAGTACTTCAAGAACTATGACCCGAAGACCGGTCTGACAGAGCCGGAGCCTCCCTTCTCTACCTTCTGTTCAAACGCATTGGGTATTGCACAGACTCTGGTAGTAACCGGTGGTAACGACCAACTCAAGGTGACGGATGCTTCCAAGAACACGGTGACCATCAATGCGTCGTCAGACACGGCAAACCTCATTGCCCGTGATATTACGACTACTGACAACGGCTCTTACAAGAGCATTGAGACATCAGCCTTCGTCACCGTTCACGGTATTACAACGCCATTGTGCTATAACGGCAACGGGAAGTATTGAAGAATTGAAAATTGAAGAATTGAAAAATTGAATATTATGTCGAAATATAAATTCCTATTGACGCTCCTGTTTACCGTCATTGCACAGACAATGATGGCACAAGGAAAGGTCATATCAGGTACGGTGGAAGATGCCATGGGGCCGATTATGATGGCCAACGTGGTGGAGCGAGACGGTAACAACCGTATCGTCAGTGCCACACAGACTGATATGATGGGTAACTTCTCCATGGAGATTAAGAACCCTAAGAATAAACTCGTCTTCTCTTACGTAGGTAGTAAGACCAAGATCGTGACAATCGGTAACCAAACTGTTTTCAAGATCAAGTTAGAAGATGAAGGTACGGCCCTGACCGAAGTGGTGGTCAAGGGACGCCGCACCAATGCCGGCGGTCTGAACATCGACAAACGCGAGATATCTATCTCTCAGCAGACCATGAACATGGATCAGGTGGAAGGTATGGCATTCACCTCAGCAGACGAGGCTCTGCAGGGTGAGATTGCCGGTCTGGACATCGTGTCCAACTCAGGTAACCTGGGTTCCGGTACTCAGATGCGCTTACGTGGTGTATCGACGCTGAGCGGTAGTGCCCAGCCTCTGATTGTTGTCGATGACAAGATTTTCGAATACAACACCGGTGACATCGACTTCGAGAGTGCCGACGAGGAGGCTTTCTCTTCACTGCTCGCAGTCAGTGTGGACGATATCGCCAGCATCACCGTCCTCAAGGATGCCGCAGCTACGGCTATCTGGGGTTCGCAGGGTGCTAACGGTGTCATCCAGATTACCACCAAGCGCGGTACACGCGGTAAACCCAAAGTGACGTTAGGCTATAAGTTCACTGGCACCTGGATGCCTAAGGGCTACGACCTGCTGAATGGTGACAACTACACCATGATGCTCAAGGAGGAGTTCTACAATCCTACGCAGAGCTCTGCAGCCACAGCCACCATCAACGAAATCAACTATGTGCCCGCTGATTCATGGGCAGAGGCTAACAACTGGAACAAGAATACCGACTGGGTGGATGCCATCAAGCAGTTCGGTGAGCAGCATGAGGCCACCTTCAATATCACTGGTGGTGGACAGAAGGCTACGTTCCGTATCTCTGCCAGCTACAACCACCAGAAAGGTACCGTCATCAAGCAGACGCTGGACCGTCTGACCACCCGTCTCGTATTGGACTACAACGTGTCTGACCGCATCCGCTTCTCGACGAACTTTGCATTGACCTATACGGACAACTTGAAGAACTACACCTACGGCAGTTCAAAGAACAACAGTTCAAACAATGCCCTGTTGGCCATGGCTTTGGCAATGGCACCAAATGCCAGCATCTACCGTATGGATCAGTATAATAACAACACGGGTGAATACTTCCTGATGAATCCCGTTGTTTCTAAGGGTAGCAATCAGTTCTATACACCCGATGAAGGTAACTACACATCAGAAAGCCTGCGAGATGTCGTCGCCATCGGTAACCCCGTAGCCTACGCCAATAATTCATGGCAAAGGGAAAAGACGTACAGCATCGTACCTGACTTCAATATCAAGTACGAACTGCTCGGTACGGAACATGGCCAGCACCGTCTGACCTTCAATGGCCGCGTCTATTTCGACATCTATGCTTACTCGAAGCCTACATTCATGCCGGGCAGCCTCTCTAATGGCAGTTATAACGACAGCGACTATAACTTCATCACCAACACGGAGACCAACCAGTTCAAGATGGGCTCGCGCTTGGAACTGATTTATACGCCTGCCTTCAAGAATGAGGACTTCTATCTGACCATGCTGGCTCGCTACGAGGCTGGTACACAGAAGAACACGTACCAGTATATCGGTCAGAATGCCATTCCTAACGGCATCGAGTCGGCAACCATCGATGCACGCCTGTTGGGCATGGACAACCAGCCCGGTACCACGAAGTCGGCTTGGCAGAACTGGCTCTACAACGCCCACTTCTCTTACAAGTCGCGCTATAGCGTCGGCTTCACACTCCGTGGTGACGGCAACTCGAAGTTTGGTCCCAAGAATCCTTGGTTCATCTCGCCATCAGTATCTCTGCGTTACAACGTCAGCGAAGAGCCGTTCTTCGCACCGCTGAAGAAGGTGGTGTCTATGTTCGGTATCCGTGGTTCATGGGGTATTACGGGTAGCTCTAACGTCGGTGTCGACAACTACTTCAACCAGTATGCTTCACGTGCCGGACGCTATGGTGAAAGCTACTACACCACGATGAGCGGTATGAAGCTCGACGACCTGCGTCCACAGAAGAAGACAGGTTTGAACCTTGGTTTCAATGTCGGTTTCCTCAACGATATGCTTGAAGTCGATCTGAACCTCTATAAGGAAAACACCAAGGACCTGATTATGAAGGGAATACCCATCCCCACCTCTGCTACATGGAACAACTCAACGACCCTTTCCTTCGGCAATGTCGGTGAGATGGAGAACAAGGGTTGGGAATTGTCTGTAACGGCCAACAAGTTCATCAAGGTAAAGCAGTTCTCAGTCTCTGCCAGCGTCAACCTGGCTCAGAATGTCAACAAGCTGTTAGAGATGGATCAGCGTGTGCTCGACAACCTGAATTCACAGCCCAGCTACAGCAGACTTGGTGCTAACTCTATCCTCAGCCGTGTGGTTGTGGGCGACCCGCTCTGCTCTATCTACGGTTTCGAGAGCAAGGGTGTGTTCCAGTACACTTACGACTACCTGACCAACTACAATACCAAGCAGTTGCAGCTGCAGCAGCAGGCCATTGCCCGCGGCGAGACCTACGACTGGAACTACGAGGCATGGATCAACCAGCAGTTGGCTGAAGGCAAGACCTTCCCCGTCGCTACCGACGAAAAAGGCAAGGTCATCATGACCAACACTGGTGTACCCAAGCATCTTACCTATTATTATAGAGACCTGAACGGCGAAAGCACTTACGAGTTCAAGGGCGGTGATGCTTTCTACGAGGATGTCAACCACGACGGTTCTATCGACGAGCTCGACATTAAGTACTTAGGCAATTCACTGCCAAAGATGCAGGGTGGTTTCAGCCTGACCCTCCAGTATGGCAACTGGAAGATGATATCCCGTTTCAACTTCCGTTGGGGCAACAAGATCATCAATACCGCACGCATGGGCTTGGAGAGTATGTATGGTACCCAGAACCAGGCTTCTACTGTGACTTACCGCTGGCGTAAGGATGGCGACGTGACTCAGATTCCACGCGCCCTCTACGGTACGGGCTACAACTACCAGGTCAGCTCACGTTTTGTGGAGGATGGTTCGTTCCTTCGTTTCAACAACCTGCAGATTTCCTACAGTGTTCCTAAGAAGGTCCTGAAGAAATACGGTCTGAACTCACTCTCAGCCTATGTGACAATGAACAACCTCTGGTGTTGGACTAAGTACAGTGGTATCGATCCGGAAATTGGTGCCGGCACCTACTCACCGGCTTCCGACGGAGCGACCACACCAAGGTCTAAGTCTATTACAGCCAGCTTGAGCTTTGGCTTCTAATGTAAAGGTAAAAAAGTAAAAAAATAAAAAAGTAAAAAAATGAAAGTAACAGTATTATATAAGGTAAGGAAGTTGGCTAAAGGCTTTTTACCCTTTTACCTTTTTACCCTTTTACCTTTATTTGTAAGTTGTGTAGATACGGTCATCCTGCCTGACAACAAGACAGTCGATGAAGACTACTGGCAGAAGAAAAGCGAGGTGGAAACCGTGGTGGCAGCAGCCTATGCACAGCTACGCAGCGATGTAGCCATCCGCAACATGATTGTCTGGGGCGACTACCGTTCTGACGAACTGGTGGTTTCTGCCCTGCCCTCTTCAGCAGCTTATCGTATTGCGCTACAGCAGATTTATTCGTTCAACATCGAGACAGAGAACGCATTCACCGCTTGGGCACCCTTCTATTCTGCCATCAACTACTGTAACCTGGTATTGGAGAAGGCTGAGAGCGTGATTGCCGTCGATCCCGACTATATGCAGGGCGATTACGACGCCAACAAGGCACAGGTGTTAGCACTGCGTGCTTTCTGCTACTTCTACCTGACACGTGTCTTCCACGACATTCCCGTGACACCACACGCCTACCTGAACAGCAGTGAAGATCTGAACGCACCCCAGGTGGCTCCGGACTCCGTGCTGAACATGTGTATTGCCGACCTGAAGGAGGCTTCCAAATATGCCGTTGCCGGCAATACCTATGGTGACTGGCGTGACAAGGGCTACCTGAATCAGGACGGTATCAATGCCATCCTGGCAGATATCTACCTCTGGCGTGCTTCTATCAACCGCAGCGCCAGCGACTATGAGGCTTGTATAGAATATTGCGACAAGGTCATCAAGGCCAAGAAAGAAGCCTACGAGCAGAAGCCATCACGTCCCCGTTGGGGAGGTAACAACGAAAAGAAGTCGTACTATCTCTCTGACTACAGTGACATGTATAACGACCTTTTCGGAGAGACTGGACAGAATGCTGACGAGAGTATCTTCGAGCTGCAATACCGTATCTCAAATGTGGCCAATACCGGTCTCGACCAGATGTACTATCGCTACAAGAACGGCTCATCAGACGGTTTTGGCTACCTGAAGGCTTCTAAGAAGTTTGGTACAGTCGATGCCACAGGTAATGGTGTCTGGAACAACAATAAAGACCAGCGCCTCTTTGAATTCCTCTACGATGCTGCCAAGGATGGTACGGAGATGTTCGGCATCCGCAAGATGGTGGCATCGAGAACTGCCGGCACTAACAACACAGCAGAAGCTAATCCTTCCGGCAACCGCAGCTTCAGTATGCAGAAGAACTGGATCTTCTATCGCCTGACCGACGTCATGCTGATGAAGGCAGAAGCACTTGTCCAGTTGTACAATATGGGTGGCAAAGCTGAAGGCGACACACGTAACGAAGAGGCCTTCAATATATGCAAATATGTGAACGACCGTGCTTTGTCTGATGACAACAAGGCTTCGTATGCCCTAAAGTATTCGACCTATCGTGACAAGATGGAAGACCTGGTATTGGCTGAGCGTGCCCGCGAGTTGTGCTTCGAGGGTAAGCGCTGGTTCGACCTGATGCGTTACAACTACCGTCACACCACAACCCAGGCTGATCTGACCAAGATGCTGTCACAAGAAGGCTATGCGATTGTGAACAACAGTGACGAGTTCTTCAACTTGGCACTGCGCAAATATACCGTGCCTTCTGCCATGAAGGTGAAGATGCGCGACGAGCGTTATCTCTATATGCCTATCAATCAGGACGAGGTCGAGATTAATACCAGTCTCAAGCAGAATCCGGTATATAAATCTGCCGCAAAATATTAAATTAGTAATTAGAAATTAGAAATTATGATTACCAAAGTAAAATATATCATCTGTGGAATCTGCGTCATCTGCGGTGTCATGTCCTGTAATGAGGAGCCCGATGGTTCTAACCTGTTCTCTTCCGACCAGAAGACCATTGCAGAGATGTTGCGCGACCGCTCAGAGCTGAGCGCCTTCTACCGCATTCTGGAGAAAGGCAGCTTCGACAAGTATTTAGGAACCTACGGCGAATATACCTGTTTCGCACCAGTCAACGAAGGTGTGAACCGCTATATCGACAGTCTCTATAAGGATGAATCATACCTGATTTCAAAGGCCAAGAAGAAGCATAACGGCATTCAAGAGGATCCGAACTGGGCGAGCCTCGATGTCATGGCCAGGGTGAATCTGATGCCAGACTCCCTCTGCGACGACATTGCCCGCTTCCACCTCTCCGGTGAACGTCACATGCAGGTTGACCTCGACGGTACCGCTACCACATGGACCACTATGAAGATTGGACGTAGCATCCGTGTGAACACCTTCGACGAAATCAAAGCGCCCAAGGAGGCATATATCGGTTTGACCAGTCTGAACGACGTCGCTGCCATTACTGAAGGCGACATCGAAGCCATCAACGGCGTGCTGCACATCTGCTCAGAGATGATTCCACGTTCTGACCGTACCACCGACGACCAGCTCCGCGTAGAAGGCGAGAAGGACCTCAGTATCTTCTATGCAGCCCTGGAAGCTACGGGCTATACCGATACCCTCATGATTGAGCGTAAGAACAACCCTGACGGTACTGCCATCACCTACGACCTGGGTAATAACCACAACGACCGTGATGGAAACGTGCTCTATTATCCGAAGGAGTGTATGATTAAGTGGACCGTCTTTGCTGAGACCGACGATGTGTTCCGTGCTGCCGGCATCAACAGTTTCGACGACCTGAAGGCCAAATGTGCCGAGTGGTATGGAAACTGCAGCGGCTGGTACGACTATATCAAGGAGAAGAACATCAAGATTAGCACGGGTGACGACTATACCAACCAATTCAATGTAGTTAACATGTTCGTGGCCTACCACATCCTGCGTGCCGGTATGCCTATCGACCGTATCGTTTACGAGAAGAACAAGCAGACCGATGCTTCCTGGAACTTCTGCTTTGGCTATGAGCCTCAGGAGTATTTCGAGACCATGCTGCCCAACACGCTGCTGAAGGTGTGGGAGACCAACCCCAAGACCAGCAAGGACCTGTGGCTGAACCGCTATCTCACCAACAACACGCTGACTACCAAGCTCGGTATGTTCGGTATGCCTGGCGACGGCGACCACACACTGGTATTCAGGGGCGTTTCCGTTGACCGTAACAGCAGCGTAGAAACCCTGAACGGTTATATCCACCGCATCAAGGGCATCCTGAAGTACGACCAGAACGCCAAGGATGCTCTCCACGAGCGTCTGCGCCTCGACTCATCCACCTTCCTCTATGAGCTCATCAACAATGGTCTCCGTGGTGCTACGCCCTCTGAGGTCAGCACGCTCAACGGCGGTGGCGACGGCAACCGTGTGGCTTTCCACAATACGTATTTTGACAATATCGTCTGCTATAACCCCGGTACCTTGTTGCGTTTCAACGTCATGGGTGCCTGGCGTGCACACAACTCCGACCAGTTCCAGGGTTGGGACGTCTATGACTTCGCCATCAAGCTGCCTCACGTGCCTACGGGCGACTACGAGCTGCGCATCATCTATCCGCCTATGGGACGTGGTGGTCTGATGCAGTTCTATCTCGGCAATTCTTCGAAACAGTCTGACATGGTGGCCATCGGTATTCCTTTCGATGCCTGCGCCAACCCCCACGAGGATGCTACGTTCGGTTACGAACCCATCCAGACGCTTGACGAGAACCCAGAGTCTGACTTTGGTGTTGAGTGCGGTCAGCGTATGCACGTACGTGGCTACATGTATGCACCAGCTTCGTTCTCACGCGGTACGTACAACACCATTACCGACCCGCTGAGCTATAACGAGAACGACATCTACTCTGCTGCCAGCCAGATTACCGGTTCTACCAGCTGCCGCTCTGAGACGGGCTATGGTACCATGATGCTGCGCCGCATCATCACGACCCAGCGTTTCGAGCAGGGTCAGGACTACTGGCTACGCATCAAGAACCTGGTGAACGATGCCAACCTGGGTTGGTCGTTCGACTTCATCGAACTGGTGCCACTCGACATCGTGAACAGCCAGACCATGTCTGAGGACTGGTACTAAGATAAAGGTAAAAAAGTAAAACATTAAAAAAAATAAAAATATGAGCATCATAATATTCAATAAGGTAAGGAAGATGGCTAAAGGCTTTTTACCCTTTTACCTTTTTACCCTTTTACCTTTATTCTCGTCTTGTTCGGATTATAACGATTACAACACGGCACCGTCTGCTGGTGACCAGGCCGGTGCCAACAGCACGTTGTGGGAGAACATCTCCACCGATCAGCAACTGACCAAGTTTGCCAGTCTGGCCAAGAAGTGCAATTTCTCGGAGGCGCTGAACAGTCCTCGCTTCTATACCGT
>JAFVHO010000017.1 GCA_017474485.1 Prevotella sp. | reverse complement strand
GAGGTGGATGGCCAAAGGCTGTGCTGAAAAAGAGCGATAAAGCTGCTCTTGCACAAGCATTCGACTATTTCGACTCTGTGGTTAATAGTGATATCAAGAGAGTGGATGATGTAGATAGGGATGAGGAACTAGCCAAACGCATCATGCGTTCTTATGCTCGTAACCAGGCTAGTCAAGCAACGGCTGGAACAATATTGGCAGACATCAAGAACAACGGTGATGAGCAAATGTCTGAGAATACTGTGTACAGTTACATTAAGGCGCTAAGGGAAATCTTTGTTATAGAAGATTCTATTGCGTGGAATCCAAATTTGAGGAGTAAGACAGCTATCAGGACTTCGGATACTCGATATTTTATAGATCCATCTATTGCTACAGCAGCTTTGGGTTTGGGTCCAAACGATTTGATTAATGACTTGAATACGTTTGGCCTTATTTTTGAAACACTTGCTGTGAGGGATTTACGTGTCTATGCAGAGTCGTTGGATGGAAAGGTCTACCACTACAGGGACAAGAATAATCTTGAGTGCGATGCGGTCGTTCATCTTCGAAATGGTTCTTACGGTCTGATAGAAGTAAAGCTCGGAGGGTATGAATTAATAAAAGAAGGGGCTGAGAGTCTAAAAGCACTATCAGATAAGATTGATACTACTAAGATGAAGAAGCCTTCCTTCTTAATGGTTTTGACAGGTGTTGGTGACTATGCATACAAGCGTCCAGAGAATGGGGTGTTAGTAGTTCCAATCGGATGTCTAAAAGAATGAATAACGAATGCTTTCCAAATTCACAGGCAGCGACTATTGCAATGGCACGGTTCTTACCAATGCCACACAAATGGAATCTGATTCAATAGTGGTTACTGTTGGTAAGTCGAAAGTATGTCAGGGGACAGATTCTGACACGGGCTTAGCCCCCTACAGGGGCATTATATTATCCGTACCGGATATACGTAGGGTCGAGACCCTACGCTAAGATATTCGACCCCGATGGGGTCATACAATGCCCTGTAAGGGCAATATAAACTAGCGTAGGGGTGGCCCCTACGTGAATGGATATCCACCCATCCATCGCCCCTGTAGGGGGCTCATAACAAAGCATAGGGGCTTGCCCCTATGTGTCGGATGACATCCCACACCACACATCCATCCCATCATTTCCGTCACCAACATCCATCCAACAACCACACATCCACACCACCATCCATACATGTCCCCTTTTGGGTAAACAAATTGTATATTACAACTTTTTAGTGTAATAATAGTGTTAAAATCTGTAAACAGACAACTTTTTCGTTGAAAAATTGCTATCTTTGCACTGCAAATATTGAAAAGAGCACTAATAAACATAATGGCAACAAAAGAACAAGTAGAAGATTTTCTGAAGCGGCTTAAGGAGAAAATCAAGGTGTTTGACATCATATTCCGGGATGATAGAGGCAAGAACCTTCAATGAATTATCCATTTAAAAACTGATGATTATGATTAAGCAGGTGATGAAAAGTCCGTTTAGCGGAGGTAATGCAGTGCTTCGTTGTGAACCGTCAACTTTGACGTTCCGCAAGGAGGAGTTCTGTTATATACATCAGTTTTACGAGTGCGAGGAAACCCATGAGCGCTTTACTACCACGGAACTGGATGAGGCAAACATTGCACAGGTATATAATCAGTATCGCGCAAAATATGGCATCCCGTTCCCTGAGGAAATAAAGCGCATACGGCAGCATTATGGACTTTCGGCCACTAAAATGTCGGCAATCCTTGGCTTTGGCGAGAACCAATATCGACTGTATGAGAATGGGGACATGCCAAGTGAAGCAAATGGAAAGGTGCTGATGTCTATCATGAATCCAGATGTGTTTCGTACATTTGTTGAAAATGCCCGAGGGCAGTTTGCTGAGGCTGACTATGAGAAATTGATGGCAAAGGCAAGCGTCTGGGGAAAAGAGAAGTATTCTACTGCTGTGGTTGACTATGTGTTTGGAAGGAGCCTCCGTGATATTAATAGTGGATATGCTGCATTGTCGATATCAAAGATTAAGAATATTTTCTTGTACTTTATTGAGAAGGGACATGGGGTGTTTATTACGAAGATGAATAAACTGGTGTTTTATACCGATTTTCTTTCGTATAGGCTGACAGGAAAGGGCATGACGGGCTTAGCTTATAAAGCTATCCAACATGGGCCGGTGCCGGTTAGATGGGATAGAATATATAGTTTTTATGATGAGATTTGTCAGGAGATAGTAGTGTTCTCTGATGGTAGAGAAGGAACTGTGCTGAAATCAAATCTCTCTCCAGACTTGTCGGATTTCAGCGATGAAGAGCAGAGAATACTGGAAGCAGTATATCATCGTTTTAAGAATGAAAACCCAAGTCAGATATCTGAGACCAGCCACTTGGAAGAGGCGTGGAAGCAGTATGTAAACAGCGACAAATTGATAGATTTCAACATGGCCTTCTCGCTGAAGGCATTGTAGATACGCATATGCCACAATCATTATCTAAGATTTACGTACATTTGGTATTCTCGACCAAGGGTAGGACAGAAACCATACCCAAAACACATTTGGCCGAGGTACACGCCTATGTGGCGGAGATATTCAACAACCACGGATGTCCCGCGATACAGGTGGGTGGTACCGCTAACCATATACACATCCTATTCCTGTTGGGTAAACAAGCGAATTTGTCCGAAATCGTGCGAACCGTAAAATCGAGCACCACACGATGGATCAACGAGAAGAACAATAACCCGTTCCATAAGTTTTTCTGGCAGGAGGGTTATGGTGCATTTAGCGTTAGCAACAGTCATGTGGATGCGGTAGTCGCGTATATCAAAGGTCAGGAAGAGCACCACCGGAAGGTGTCGTTCCAGGATGAGTTCCGCAAGATATGCCAATTGTACAAGGCCGAATTGGATGAGCGGTATGCGTGGGATTAGTTATTAGCCCCCTACAGGGGCAATTATTTTATCGGGTCCCTGAGACCCAGGGGCAAGCCCCGGGGCTGTGTTATAACACCCCTTCGGGGTTATTAAATGCCCTGTAGGGGCAATATAACGGAGCATAGGGCCTCGGCCCTATGTAACGTGTAACACCATACCAACACCATCCATCCCAACAACCACCACATCAACCATTCCATCATCCATTCCATCCCTTCCTTCGACAACAACCACCAACTCCTGGGGGATACCCCCAGACCCCATATTCGTTCATTTGATCACAATCGAATTCCCTCACGACTCGGGAAAGTCGAAGCTAGCTTCACTCTCCTCTCACTGCTCGTTCATTTCTTTGGCGCAAAGAAAAGGAACCAAAGAAACATCCCCCAACCAAGGCCTTCCCCCAAGGGAAGGATGCAATTTGCTACGGGCAGAGACCGCCCTGCGCAAAGGTTCTAGTATGGCTCTCAAGCTTTCGTCCCTGCGGGATTCGCCATGACGTGTTTATACATGTCCCCTTGATGACAAAATCCATCAAAATCGGGGGAAAAGTGCAGATTTTGGCATAAAGATTGCAATAATATCAGAAAAATAACTATCTTTGCACCCAGAAAACGTAAATGACTAAGGACAATATAGTAGAAATTAATTTGGAGCGTCTGCACTATCTCTTGAGGTTGTATAACCTTTCAGAAGAGGAGTTCTTGGCGATGCTTAATAGTGGACACAAACGGGCGTTAAAACGCGAGGAGGTGTTCACTAACGAGATGTCTATGGCTTTATTGAAGCGTATAGATAAAATATTCAATAAGGGCATATACTACTATATTGACTTTACACCTGTGCAGCAAGGGAATCATGCGAGCATATTCTTCAGGAAACAGAGCTTTAATGGTGAGCTCAATCTGGAAACCAGAAAAATGGTGGACAAATTTGAAACCTTGAAAAATACGCTTGATACCTACAATGCGCTGGCTGATGTGTCTTTTGAGCGTCTGTTGCCATCATATACGGTAAAAGACAATCCTCGAGAAACGGCCCATGCGATTAGTGAATTGCTGAAGATGAGAAGCCATAAGGACGAGAAGGATCATCTGAAGTTTATGATTAATCAGTTGGCTAAATTGAATATTTATGTGTTTGAATTTGTTGAGACTTTCAATAAGAAACAGAAGAGTAATGTTGAAGGTTTCTTTATCGCACCTAATGTTATAGTTGTGAAAAGACAACAGGGACGCCTGAAGAGGGAACTGTTTACTTTGGCACACGAACTGGGGCATTGCGTGATTAACGTGGAAGAGGTTGAAAACGTTTCGGATGAATTGTCGTCAGGACTGTCGGAGATAGAGAAATGGTGCAATGACTTTGCGTTCTACCTGTTGATGGGTGATGAAGCGGACAAATTGGACGGTCTAAAATATGCTAACGCTGGAAACGACTATGCCCACGATATGATAAAAGGCATGTCGGATGCGACGCATGTAAGTATGCTTGCCATTTATACCCGACTCGTGATAGAGAAAAAAATGACTCAGGACGACTACGCGCTTGTGAGAGGTGGCATCTTGGCTAATGTGAGACGGACTGAGGAGAAACGAAAGCAGGAGGCGGCAGATAGTAATTCGGTAGTGTCACCACCACGCCCCATTATTTCGAACCTGTTTCGTGACACCATGCAGTGTGCGCTCTATAGAGGTGTGATAGATGAGGCGACTTTTTGCCAGCAGTTGAATGTGAAACCTGAAAGGATGGAGGCCTACTTGTGATGGAATACTATTTTGATACCAGTTCGCTTGTGGCCTTGGCACGTTACTATCATCCTTTTGACAAAGACGGACGTACTGGGCGACTCGCTCTACAACGTCATCCGTACAGAGAGTGGTGTGGAACCAGGACTCTCGCATTATTATTATGAGATTATCCGGGCAGACACGACTAGCGAAGCTACGCGCGAATATTATAAAAAGTTGAGCATAGAATACAGCAGCCACTTCGATCCTGACTGGGTAAAATAGGAAAAGAACGTTAGGGATGGCTGATGGAAGATGTAAGATGCATGATGAAACCTAGAAGACTGGCATTTTTGGTGTGTCTGTTGTCTGCGCTGATGGGGCTGCAGGCAGAGGCACGAAAGAGACTGAACTTTGACGGCGACTGGCGTTTCCTGCTGGGCGACTCTGCTCAGATGGCGAAGGCCGAGTATAACGATTCTTGGTGGCGGAGGCTCGACGTGCCTCACGACTGGGCCATTGAGGGCGACTTCCAAGTGGGTAATCCCAGTGGTGCCACGGGAGGTGCTCTGCCTGGCGGTGTAGGTTGGTATCGAAAGCACTTTTCCATTAACCGTGAAACAATCAGCGATAACCTTTATTTCCTGGAGTTTGACGGGGTATATATGAATTCTACGGTCTATGTCAACGGTCAGAAAGTTGGCAACAGGCCGTACGGCTACAGTTCGTTTGAATACGATATTACGCCCTACGTGAAGGAGGGCGAGAACGTGGTGGCTGTGCGCGTGGATAATAGCGACCAGCCCAACAGCCGCTGGTATTCGGGCTGCGGCATCTATCGCCACGTGTGGCTGACGAAGACCAATCCCATCCATGTGAAGCATTGGGGCGTGTTTGTACACGATGGCAAGGTAGAGGTGGACTACGAGAATCCGACCAACAAGAAGGTAACGGTGAAGAACGTGTGGCTGGATGCTACGGGCAAGCCTGCCAACATCAAGAGGCCAAGGAAGTGGTCGTGTGAGGACCCATATATGTATAAGGTACGCACGCAACTGATGGTCGGCGGTAAGGTGGTTGACGAAGTGGAGACCACCACGGGTTTCCGTGACTTCCGCTTCGATGCCAAGACGGGCTTCTGGCTCAATGGCAAGAACTTCAAACTGAATGGCGTCTGCGAGCATCATGACTTGGGCTGTCTGGGTGCTGCCCTCAACGAGGATGCGTTGCACAGGAAGTTGACCAAGCTAAAGGCCATGGGTGTAAACAGCATCCGCACGTCGCATAACCCACCAGCTCCCGAACTGCTGAATATGTGTGACTCGATGGGACTCATCGTGATGGACGAGTCGTTCGACATGTGGCGACGCAGAAAGACGCAGAATGACTATGCCCGTTTCTTCGATGAGTGGCATGAGCGCGATTTAAGCGATCTGGTGCTGCGCGACCGTAATCATCCCAGCGTCCTTATGTGGTCAATAGGCAATGAGGTGTTGGAACAGTGGTCGTCTGCTGAGGCCGACACGCTGACGCTCGAACAAGCCAACCTGATTCTGAATGCGGGTCATGATGCGTCGACACTGGCAAAGGACGGCGAACTCTCCGTACAAAGCCTGATGACCCAACACTTGGCAGAGATTGTGAAGCGTTACGACACCTCGCGTCCTATTACGGCAGGTTGTAATGAACCCTCGCCAAATAATCATCTGTTTAAGAGCGGCGCCATTGACATCATCGGTTTCAACTACCATCATCAGTGGGCGAAGGACGTGCCTAAGAACTTTCCAGACAAGCCCTTTATATTCTCAGAGAGTGTCAGTGCGTTGCAGACGCGTGGCTACTATATGATGCCTTCGGACAAAATCTATACGGCCCCTGAACAATGGTGGCTACCTTATACCGATCCTTCGTATATGTGCTCGGCCTACGATAATATGCATGCCTCGTGGTCGAGTACCCATGAGGAGATGTGGGATGTGGTGAAGCATATGCCTTACGTTGGCGGACAGTATATCTGGACCGGTTTCGACTATATCGGTGAACCTACGCCCTATGGCTTCCCTGCCCGTTCCAGCTATTTTGGTATCATCGACTTGGCAGGCTTCCCCAAGGATGTCTATTACATGTATCAGAGCGAGTGGACGCAGAAGCCTGTGCTCCACCTCTTTCCACATTGGAATTGGATTCCTGGCGACGAGATTGACATGTGGTGCTACTACAACAATGCCGACGAAGTAGAGTTGTTTGTTAATGGCAAGAGTCAGGGTGTCCGCAGGAAATTGAGAGATGAAGATAATGAGAAAACGAGACATCTTAATTCTAAATATCACGTTGGCTGGCGTGTGACGTTTGAACCAGGTGAGGTAAAGGTTGTGGCTCGTAAGGATGGCAAGGTGGTCGGCGAGCAATCCATCAGGACTGCTGGCGCACCAGAGCGCATCCGCCTGTCTGTTGACTATCAGGGCAAAACGACGACCTTCATCACTGCCGAAGTGGTGGATAAGGACGGCAACCTCTGTCCATGGGCCGAGGATATGATTTATTTCGTTGGCGAGGGCGATGGCCGGATCCTGGGCACGGACAATGGCTGCCAGACCTCGATGGAGCGTTTTACGTCACCCAAGCGCAAGGCTTTCTTTGGCAAGTGTATGGTCGTAGTCAGTGGTAATGGCACGATAACTGCGAAGTCGCCGACTCTGAAATCTGACGTGATATCCTATCGGATTGAAAAAAAACTATAATTTGAAGACTATTTTGTGTCGTGTATAAGAAATATTTCGTATCTTTGCATCCACAAAACGACAATTTGTAGCTACTAGAACAAACATGATGAAAAAAATGCTGATGATGGCAGTGGTCGTAGCACTTACCATGACGGTAGGTCCTACTGATGCATGGGCTGCCAAGAAGAAACAAAAAAAGGCAAAGATTGAACAGCAGGAAGTGTGGCCTGATGGTACACCGATGGACGCTTGGTTTAAGAATGGTGCAAAGGTGGATGTGGCAACGCTGGGGCGTCAGTACGTGATTACGGATTATGGCGTGAGCAAGGACTCAACCATCGTGCAGACCCAGAAAATACAGGCTGTGATAGACCGCTGCTCGCAAGAGGGTGGGGGTGTTGTGGTGATTCCTGAAGGTACATACCTTTCAGGTGCTTTGTTTTTTAAAACAGGTACGCACCTGCATGTGATTGGAAAATTGAAGGGCTCTGACCGTATTGTTGATTTTCCATGGATGAAGACGCGTATTGAGGGCGAAACCTGTACATACTTCTGTGCACTGGTGAATGCTGACGGACTGGATGGCTTTACCATCACAGGCAACGGCACTATCGATGGCAACGGATTGAACTATTGGCAGGAGTTTTGGATTCGTCGTAAGTGGAATCCGCAGTGTACGAATAAGGATGCACAGCGTCCGCGTCTGACGTATATCTCTAACTGTAAGAATGTGACGGTTCAGGACGTGAAGTTGATGAATTCGCCTTTCTGGACGAACCATGTTTATAAGAGCGACCATGTGCGCTATCTGGATTGTTACATCTATGCCCCCACCGAGAATATCTGGGTTGGTGACCCAAAGCGTGGTGCACCCTCGTCGGATGCTATCGACATTGACGTATGTACTGACGTATTGGTGAAGGGGTGCTATATGCACGTGTGCGATGATGCCGTCGTCTTGAAGGGTGGCAAAGGTACATGGGCCGATAAGGACTCAACCAATGGCGACTGTCAACGTATTCTGATAGAAAATTGTACGTATGGTAAGGTGCACGGCTGTCTGACGCTGGGTTCTGAATCATTGCACGACCGCAACGTCATTCTGCGTCGTTGTCATGTGGTGAATGCCAGTCGAGTGCTGTGGCTGAAGATGCGTCCTGACACCCCGCAACACTATGAGTTTGTAACGGTTGAGGACTTGACAGGTCAGACGGGTTCGTTCTTGGTGGTACGCCCTTGGACACAATTTTTCAAACCCCAGGAGCGTGATGACATGCCGCTGTCGCAGTGTAATGACATCACCATGCGTAATATCAAAATGTCGTGCAAGAACTTCTTTGATGTCGGAAAGTCGGATAAGTATAAACTTGTTCGTTTCAATTATGAGAATATCGAGGTGCAAGACCAAAAGAATGCTTTTGATCCCGCTATGATAGAGGCCACTTCCCTCAAGAACGTCAAGATTAACGAGAAAATCTATTAAGATATGAAGAAATATTTTTTTGCTGTCGACCTGGGTGCTACGAGTGGACGAACGATTCTGGGCACGTTGGCTGACGGACGACTGGAACAGGAGGAACTGACCCGTTTCCCTAACAACCTCATTGAAACGGGCGGACACTTCTATTGGGACATTTATGCCCTGTACTTCGAGATGATTCGTGGATTGAAGGAGGTGGCACGGAGAGGTATCGCGCTGACCAGTATCGGTATTGATACGTGGGGCGTCGACTTCGTATTTATCGGTCAGGACGGTGCCATCCTCCGCAATCCTATGGCCTACCGCGACCCACATACCTTCGGACGCATGGAGGAATATCTGGAGAAGGTGGTTTCGCAACGTGAAGTCTACGATATCACTGGTATTCAGTTTATGAACTTCAATTCGTTGTTCCAGTTGTATGCCATGCAGCAGGATGGCAACGTAGCTATGAAGATGGCTGAGAAGGTGCTGTTCGTACCAGATGCCTTGAGTTGGATGCTGACGGGTGAAGCCGTATGCGAATACACCATTGCCTCGACGTCGCAGATGCTCGACCCGAAGACAGGCGACCTGAGCGACAAACTCATTGAGAGTGTAGGCATGAAGCGTAGTCAGTTTGGACGGATGGTTCAGCCTGGCACACAGATTGGCGTACTGACGGAAGAAGTGCAGAAAATGACAGGTCTTGGTGCCGTACCCGTGGTAGCTGTTGCTGGTCACGATACTGGTGCTGCTGTTGCTGCCGTACCAGCTAAGAACGAACAGTTTGCCTACCTGAGTAGTGGTACGTGGAGTTTGATGGGTATTGAAACCAAGAAGGCTATCATCAACGATCGCAGCTACGACTTGAACTTCACCAACGAGGGTGGTATCGAGGGCACGACGCGATTCTTGAAGAACATCTGCGGCATGTGGCTCTATGAGCGCTGTCGTAAAGAGTGGCCCGAAGAGGTGCGCAAACTGTCGCATCCTGAGCTGCAAGGCTCGGCTATGCAGGTAGAGGCTTTCCGCTCGATTATCAATCCTGACGATAAGGCCTTTGCCAATCCGTCAAGCATGATAGAGGCCATCCAGACCTATTGTCGCGAGACGGGACAGACCGTGCCTGAGACCCCTGCCGAGATATGCCGTTGCATCTTCGACTCGTTGGCATTGAGATATCGTCAGGTGTTTGGCTGGTTGAAGGAATTTGCCGATTTCAACCTCAACGTATTGCATGTGATTGGAGGCGGTTCGTTGAACAAGTATCTGACCCAGTTTACTGCCGATGCTTGTGATGTCGAGGTGTTGGCTGGTCCACAGGAGTGTACGGCTATTGGTAACATGATGTTGCAGGCTAAGGCTTCTGGCGATGTGGCTGATATCTGGCAGATGCGCCAAATCATTGCCAACAGTGTTGACATGGTGGCCTATCATCCTACGGGCGACAAGGCCGCATGGGATGCTGCGTATGAGAAGTATTTGAGCATATTAAATATTAAAAATTAAATTTTAACGATTAACGATTAAACATTAAATATTAAAATGAATCATTATGGCAAAACCATTAGTAGAAACTAAAGCAAAGGTAGGTGTCTTCAGCATTGCTCTGCAGGCTTACCTGCCACAGTTCCCACAACTCGTTCCAGAGTTCGAGGCCCAGTATGAAGCATTCAAGAAGACGTTGCCAGGCACTATCGAGATTATCGATGGCGGTATGGTGACTACCAAGGAGCAGTCGATGGCTGCGGGCGACAAGTTCCGTGCAGCCGATGTTGACCTCGTCATCTTGCAGATGCTGACCTATTGTACCTCTTATAATATGCTGCCTGCCGTTCGTGACCTCGACGTGCCAGTAGTCATTGTGAATGTACAGAAGAAACTGGCTCCCGACTATGCGAAGACTGACATCCCTACCTGGTTGGGCGAGCTCTATGCTTGCGGAGCCATTGGTGAAATGGTGGCTGATTTGAATCGTGCTGGCAAGCGTTCTGCTGTCATTACAGGCGTTGTCGAGGGTGGTGACCCTGGTGTACAGGCTGAGATTGAAGACTGGTGCCGTGCTGCTCAGGTACGTCGTCGCTTCCGCGATACCAATATCGCACAGATTGGACGTCCGTATCCTGGCATGATGGACCTCTATATCGACGAGACCAACCTCTACCACCGTATGTTCGTCTATACCAAGCAGTTCGACTGGGAGCAGATGTGGGCTATTGCCGATAATATCACCGACGAGGCAGCTATCAAGGCTAAGGCTCAGGATATTCTTGATACCTTCGACATCGAGGGTGGTGGTACCATCGAGAAGGTATGGGACATGGCGAAGTATGTGGTAGCTTTCGAACAATGGGTGAAGGACGAGAAACTGGGTATGATAGCTTCTCACTATGCAGGTTTTGCCCAGGGCGTTGCTGGCAAGCTCGACTCCATGCTGATTCCTGCATTCTCTATGCTCATTAAGCAGCATACCGCTTGCGCTGTGGAAGGCGACATGAAGGTGGCTATGGCGATGTCGATTCTGAAGACCATTTCTGGTACAGGAACACTAGCTGAGATGTACAGCATCGATTTCCCGAAAGATATCTGCATTATCGGTCACTCTGGTTCTGGCGACTTCGACATCTCTCAGGCCAAGAAGCCAACAATGAAGATTGTGCCTGTGTTCCACGGAAAGACGGGTGGTGGCTATCTCACGCAGTTCTATCCTCCCACGGGTCCTGTTACCTATCTCGCTATCACGCAGGATAAGAATGGCGTCTTCAAGTTCGTTGTTGCTGAGGGCGTGAACGAGGATGGTGAAATCTTCACATTCGGCGATACCAACATGCGCACTAAGTTCTCACTTTCGTGCCGTGAGTTTGTAAATAAGTGGAGCGAGGCTGGTCCTACCCACCACATGGCAGCTGCTGTGGGTCATCATATCGACACCATCCTGAAGGTGGCCAAGATATTCAATATCGAGTGTGACGTTGTTTGTCGTTAATTGACAATTGAAAATTGATAATTGACAATTATGGCTAATAACGGAAGTTTAAAGAGCACCATTGCGGTTTCTCTTACCAATTATCTCGATGCAGGTGCTATTGTCGCTGGTGCATCAGGCTTGACCTTGTGGCAGAATTACCTCGGCTTAACGGAGGTACACTTGGGCTGGCTGAACTTTATCTCGGCAAACTGTCTGGGTGCTGCCATTGGTGCTATCATCGGTGGTTTCCTAGCTGACAAGTACGGACGTAAGTTCATCTTTACGTATAACCTGTTGGTCTATATGCTGGGTGTGTTGACCATCATGCTGAGTATGAATTTCCCTATGTTGCTGTGCGGCTTCCTGATTACAGGTATCTCTGTGGGTGTAGGTGTGCCAGCTTCGTGGACGTATATCTCTGAGTCGTCTGAAGTCAACAACCGTGGTCGTAACATCTGTATCTCGCAGATGTCGTGGGGCTTTGGACCTATGTGTATCCTCTTGTTTGGTATGCTTTTTGCCCCTGGCGGCTACCTGTCAGACTATGTTGTTCCGATAGCCTATAGCGTGCTGGGTGCTGATGCAACAAAAGAGGCTGTCGACGTCTTCTCGTCGCGTATTGTGTTCTTCACCCTGTTTGTTGTGGCTTTCATTGCCTGGAACCTGCAGCGTCAGTTGCAAGAAAGTGCAGAGTTTACGAAGTCTGAAGGCAAAAAGGCTGGATTGACTGACAATATCAAGGTGCTGTTCTCTAACAAGATAGCCATACGTACCGTCGTTTTCCTGGCTACCATCTATCTGACATGGAACCTCGTAGCCTCGGTGATGGGATTCTTCCAGCCGCATATCTACGAGACGGCAGGTGGTGTATCTAACGAGATGGCGAACTGGATGAACTGCATCCAGTGGTTTATTATCGTCGCTGTGACGTTCGTCGTATCGAAGTTGATTGATAAGACCTCGCACAAAGCCATCTACACCTTCGGACTCCTTGTGGCTATTGCTGCCTGGCTGGTGATTGTCACCATTGGCGTCAATGGTATGGTAGGACTCTGGCTGTTTGCTATTCTTTGGGGTGTTCAGGGCGGTTCGTCGCCACAGATATTCTATGCCTTGTGGGGCTCAGAGCTGTTCCCAGCCAAGTTCCGTGCAGGTGCTCAGGGTCTGATGTTCTTCATCGTGCGTGGCCTGTCGGCTGTTTGGGGCCTTATCTTCACCATCATCTATGGTGAGAATGGCGAAGGCTTCACCATTGCCGCCTTCTGCATGATTGCCCTGCTGGCCATCTCGCTCATCGTCGGCTTCCTTGGTGTTCCCAACACCCGTTGCCGTGCCTTGGAAGACATCACGAAGGAACGCTATGGCGACAACTATTAATAATTAATTT
Organism: Prevotella sp.; assembly: GCA_017474485.1. Lineage (GTDB taxonomy): Bacteria > Bacteroidota > Bacteroidia > Bacteroidales > Bacteroidaceae > Prevotella. The sequence goes on along the minus strand of JAFVHO010000017.1, from coordinate 29,641 downwards.
AGCAACGGACTACAGGACTAAAGGACTATGCTGCGCAAAATATAGCAGAAAATAAAAAAGTCCTTAAGTCCTATAGTCCTTGCAAGAATAAAAACATAATATGATGAAGAGTATATTAGAAGGCCGCGAAGGATTGAAGGCGGTTGTTTATCAGATTGCTGAGGTTACTGGCTATCTTTGGCAGAAAGGATGGGCCGAGCGCAACGGTGGTAACATTACCGTGAACGTTACTGAGTTTATGGACGACGAGTGCAAGGCCATGAAAGCCATTTCGGAAGTGAAACAGATTGGTATGGTATTGCCCCAGTTGAAGGGCAAGTATTTCTATTGCAAGGGTACGGGCAAGCGTATGCGTGACCTCGCCAAGGAACCCATGCAGAATGGTAGCATCATCCGTATTCTCGACGACTGTGCTTCTTACGAGGTTATTGCTGACGAGAACGTGGTGCCTACCTCAGAGTTACCCACACATTTAGCTCTCCAGAACTATCTGCTGGAGACAGGTTCGTGCTACAAGGCTACGTTGCATACACATCCTATCGAACTGGTGGCTATGAGTCATATCCAGCGTTTCCTGAAAGGTGACGAGATGACACGTGTGCTCTGGTCGATGATTCCTGAAACACTGGCCTTTGCACCTCTGGGTATTGGCATCGTGCCTTACGCTCTGCCATCCAGCGTTGATTTGGCTGAGGCTACCTTGGAGCAGATCAAAACCCACGACGTTGTGATGTGGGAGAAGCATGGCACTGTAGCAGTAGGTACAGACATCATGGATGCTTTCGATCAAACTGACGTGCTTTGTAAGGCTGCCAACATCTACATGTGTGCTCGCGCTATGGGTTCTGAGCCTGATGGTATGACGGAAGCACAGATGAAGGAAGTACAGGATGTCTTCAAACTCCCCAAGAAGCGCCCCTGCTAAGTACTGCTTGTTATAGAATAACCCGTCCTTATCGTTGAACAAGGACGGGTTATTTTTGCATAATGCCGGATTATTCAAATACCTTGAATGCATACCCTTGCTGCTGGAGCCAGCCGATAGAGGCGGGTAGGGCTGTATGCAGCTTATCGATGCTCTTCAGGGAGTCGTGGAAAGTGATGATGGAACCGTTGCGAGCGTAACGCTTGACATTATCCAGAATATCGTCGGCTGTCATCCATTTGGAGTAATCGCGCGTGACAAGGTCCCACATCACAATACGGAACTTACGGGAAAGCCAGGCATACTGGCTAAGGCGCATCCAGCCGTGAGGAGGACGCACCAAATCGGTATGCAGATAGGCATTGGCTTTCTCGATATTGTAGCTATACTCCTTAATCGTGTGACGGAAACCACCCATGTGGTTGTGGGTATGATTACCAATGCGGTGACCTTCGCTGACTACGCGCTGGTAGATGTCAGGATACTTACGGACATTGTCGCCTACCATGAAGAAGGTGGCCTTTACCCCGTATTGCGCCAATACATCGAGTATATATGGCGTGGCTTCGGGTATGGGCCCGTCGTCGAAGGTCAGGTAGACTGACCTGTCGTTGGGGTCCATACGCCATAGTGCCTTAGGATAAAGCCAGCGTAACCATTTGGAAGGTTGCTCTATAAACATTGATTTTAATTAATACCCGAGATTTCCACCCTTTGACTCAAACAGTTTGACCAAGGCGCTGAGCTCTGCGATACGTGCATCAGTCCATGACTTATCAATGTTTTGAGTGAGGCTGACTAGCTGCTGAAGGATGTAGAAGTGCATGACTGCATCATTTTCTGCCGACTTGAAGCGCATACCATCGAGTGAGCAATAGTAGAACATATACTGGGCAGAGTTTGTCCACATGGGTTTGACGATGTTCATGGCCTGCTTATTGTCGCCAAGGGCTACCCAGGCACGAGCCATGTCAAGAGAACCTGATGTATAGCTATGAGGCACGTTATAAGTAGGTATCTTCTTGGCTGTGAATTCCAATACCTCACGAGCCTCCTTGTCCTTACCTTCGTTGATGAGTTCGAGTGCCAGCTTAGCCATGATACGACGATGCGTGTAGCACATGCGCATCACTGTCTCGTCGAGATAGAGGCCTGGGGTCTCCAAACCACCGAACTTGAAGCGGTGCATCACGTTATCGTAGGTGCGCTTGGTGTCAAAATTCTTGGCACCCTCGATAGGACGGCCACCATTAGTGGTTGTGAATGGCGTGATACGATAGGCCAGACCCTCGGTGATGGTGTTATTGCCAAGATTGATGTAGTTGTCGTCGCCTACACTAACAGCCACATAGATAGGACGCGTCCAGTTGCATTGAGCCAGCATCTCAAGAATCATCAAGTCGCCCTTGTAGAGTGCACTCTTGTTCTTTAGCGAGATGACCATGCGGTCAGGGATGGAATCGGTAGCCATCATCATGCCACTCTTACGGACAGCCTCCTTATCGATAGTCATATAGAGCGTGTCAGTAGGTATGATGCGCAGTTCTGAATTCTTGGAACGTACCCAATACTTCAGCACATTCTTCAATTCAAAAGGTTCATCACCAAACTGCTCGCGAGCCTCCTCAGGATTCTGCTTGTAGTGTTCGAGTACAGCCTGTTTCATCTGGGGCTCTACGCGTATATATTCATTAGTACCTGCGCAATACTCGATACGTTCCCATGTGATGGGCACAGAAGGAGAGTCATAGGCAGGACGGCGCATCTGGTCGATATACCAGTCGGTCTGCAGATATGAGAGGTTGCAGACGCGGGCATCGGTACGCACACCCTCTACATCCTGATTATACCACAAGGGGAAGGTGTCGTTATCGCCATTGGTAAAGATGATGGGGTTGCCTTCATCCTGTAGGGTCATCAGATAGTTCTGTCCGAAGTCACGACAGGTGTAGCGGCCGCTGCGGTCGTGGTCGTCCCAAGTCTGGGATGCCATCTGAATAGGAACTAATATAGAAACAATAGTAACAATTGTAGCTATAATGGCTGGATTAACCTTTTTAAGATACTGTTTCAGGATCTCGATGATAGCTGCCACACCGATACCACACCAAATAGCATAGGCGTAGAACGATCCTGCGTAGGCATAGTCGCGCTCACGAGGCTGTGAAGGAGTCTGGTTCAGATAAATGACGATGGCCAGACCCGTCATGAAGAACAGGAAGAAGACCACCCAGAATTGGCGGATACCCGTCTGGTCCTTAGCATTATTGAAGTGCTTGGCCAGCGACTGCCAGAAGAGTCCGATAAGACCCAGTATTAAGGGCAGACAGTAGAATACGTTATGTCCCTTGTTTTCCTTCAGCTCATCAGGCAACTTGTCCTGATCGCCCAGACGCCAGTTGTCGAACCAGTCGAAACCAGTAATCCAGTTGCCGTGCTCCAGTTCACCATTACCCTGCAGGTCGTTCTGACGACCAGCAAAGTTCCACATGAAGTAGCGCCAGTACATGAAGTTACACTGATAAGAGATGAAGAAACGCAGGTTCTCAAACTGAGAGGGTACCTTCACGCTAATCATCTCACCACAGCGGTCGTACATCTCCTCATGACCACTGATGTCGCCCATCCAACTCTCATACTGGGCAGCATGTGCTGAACTGTACATACGTGGGAACAACATGTTCTGCGCGTATTTGTATTCGTCCTTGGTGCGTACAATGAAGTATTCGTCTTTTTCGTCGGGTGAAGCCTTTTCCTTACGCTGCCAAACAGGATCGCCAGTAGTCATCACGGGCTTGCAGTATTCACCATCCTTTTCCAGGGCAACCTGTGATGTATAGGCCTGACCGTAGAATAACGGACGTTGACCATACTGTTCACGACCCAGATATTCGCCCAGTGTAAAGATATCCTCAGGCGAGTTCTGGTCCATTGGCGGGTTGGCTGATGAACGAATGACAATTAGGGCATACGATGAGTAGCCAATCATCAACATCAGCATGCAGAGCAGCGATGTGTTCTTGATGCGAGCCGTGACAAGAGCTTTCGGCTTTTGGCCTTTCGCAGTAACTTTGTACTGAAGCACAAACCACATGATAGCCAGTACCACAATACCAATGAAAACTGACATCCAACCGTGACCATAGAAAGGAATACCCAACATGGCGACGGCCAGAAGGAACGCAATGTTCTGACGCTTCTCGTTCTTATTCTGATAGGTCTCACGGATCGCCCAGATAATAATACCGATAAGCAGGAAGATATAGACAATCTCACCCGTATTGAACGGCATGCCGAGGATGTTGACGAACAACAATTCGAACCAGCCGCCAACCTGTACAATGCCTGGCACTACACCATAGAGTACGGCAGCCAGAATGACTACTGAAATGAACAGAGCCAGCAGCGAACCCTTCAGGTCACGCTTGGGATCGTCTGTTGGGAACTTCTTGTAATAGTATACCAGCACGATAGCGGGCAGACATAGTAGGTTCAACAGGTGAACACCAATAGAAAGGCCAGTCATATACATGATAAGTACCAGCCAGCGGTCGGCATGGGGCTGGTCGGCCTGGTCTTCCCACTTGAGAATCAACCAGAATACCACTGCGGTAAATGCTGATGAATAGGCATATACCTCACCCTCGACAGCTGAGAACCAGAAAGTGTCACTGAAGGTATAAATCAGTGCGCCTACCATAGCTGAGGCTTCAATGGCAATCAGCTTGTTCCATGAAAGCTCGGCCAAGGTGGTAGCCTTGCGGAAATCTTCTTGCTTGATAAGCAATCGGCGTACCAGATGCGAAATCGTCCAGAACAAGAACAGAATGGTGGCCGCAGAAAGCAGTGCACTCATCATGTTCACCATCCGAGCCACCTGTGATGGATCGCTGGTAAACTGTGAGAACAGATTCGCCGTCAGCATGAAGAACGGTGCGCCGGGTGGGTGACCGATTTCCAGTTTGTAACCAGTAGAAATAAACTCAGGACAGTCCCAGAAAGAGGCTGTCGGTTCAATGGTAGAACAATATACGAAAGCAGCAATGGCAAAGGCCAGCCAACCCATGATATTGTCTACAAGTCTGAATTGTTTCATTGTCGTTGTTTATGAATTATCCTGCAAAGGTACTATAATTAAATGAGAAATGAGAAGTGAGAAATGAGAAATGCTTGACACTTGGTGTTTTTTAACATTATATAAGAAGTTGAGCACCGTAAATAAGTAGGACGTAACGTAGGAATTTGCCTATGGAGATGCTTGTGAGCGAAATGGGAATGTTGGCCCGCATCAGTCCTAACACGATGGTAATAGCTGAGCCCAGAATGGGGACAAAGGCAAAAAAGCCCATCCACGCACCGCGACCAGCCATGAAACGGGTGGCGCGGTCCAAGTCCTTTTGTTTGACATGCAGGTATTTCTCTATCCATTCCAATTTCCCCATACGTCCAACGAAATAGTTGAACATACCGCCTGCGACATTACCAATGGTGCCATAGATAATGAGTCCCCACGGGTCGAGTCCTGCTGCCAACAGGCCTGTCATCACTGCCTCGCTGCTGAACGGAAAGAAGGAACCTGCCACGAACGCAGTAATCAACATACCCCAATAGCCGTAGCTAATCAGAAGGGAAATTATGTACTCCATAAGTTATAGACAGTGATAAACAGAATGACTCCCGTGAGCACAAAGAATGCTGCATTGGTAATCTTTGTGGATGTCAGTGCCAGGAAGTGGGCAATCAGTGGCGCGGTATTGATAATCATGATTCTCAACAACATGTCGTCGTGTTGTGGTTGAAAACACATGAGGGCAAAGGCAAAGAGGTCCATCCAGATAAAGAAACCGTACAGCAAACGAATGCGAATGCTGTCGTAGCTGCTCTTACGGATGAAGTGGGTGACGCCAGTCAGGAAACAGACAGCTATTAATCCCAATGTCATCATGAAACCTGTGCTGAGATGGTCATAACGGATTGGGAACTGGAAATCCAAGAGTGGCGAGAGGTGACTGACCAATGGTGAGAAGTCGTGTTGATACACCAGCCAGGCGGCGATAAACCAGTAGGGCGTCAGTAATCCAAACAGGGAAGACAGCCATGTGCGCCACGAAAGTGACAGCAGATTGGTGGCCGTCAGAAGCCAAATAAGAGGAACAAAATAGAGAATGCACGGGTTGGCAAGACTGGCTAATCCCAGCATGAGGTAACCATAATAGGTAATCCCTACAGCTTCACGGTCCTGGTAAGTCTGAAACAGAAGGATGTAGGCTGCAACCACAAACATCTGCATGATAGTCCCACGAACGTCGATAAAAAGGAAACTGGCAGCACATGACAACACCAGGAAAGCACAACTCACCATACGTGAAAAGATGCGAATCAGTGCATTCTGATTGTTCAACATCATCATCAGATAGCTGGTAATGCCAAAACAGGCGAACTGCAACCACAGATTGGTGGTAAACAGACCGCTCAATATCCAGATGCATATTGTATAGACGATGGTGACGGGAAGCGTCAGTCGACTACCTGCAACTATGTTTTGAACCAGTTTTCTCACTCTTCACTCCTTACCGGCATTAACCGATTCTTCACTCTTCATTTTCACTATTCACTATTCACTTTTCACTTCCTATAGGTCCGCTCCGATGTCGCGACGGAAATATTTGTCGGTAAACTGTATCTTCTGAGCCTCTTCGAAAGACTTTTGCAGGGCTTCGGCCTTGTCCTTGCCATAGCTGGATACGGCGATTACGCGTCCACCATTAGTTACAACCTCGCCGTCTTTCAGGGCTGTGCCTGCATGGAAGACGATGCTGCCCTCCACGTTGTCGATGCCCGTGATGGGATAGCCCTTCTTATAGGCCTGCGGATAACCACCGCTAACCAGCATGACGCAGACGGCAGCACGCTCGTCGAACTCAATGGCGCGCTGGTCAAGATTACCCTCGGCTACACCCTCAAACAGGTCAACGATGTCGCTCTTCAAGCGCAGCATGACACTCTCAGTCTCAGGGTCGCCCATGCGGCAGTTGTATTCGATAACGTATGGCTCAGGCTCACCTGTAGGCGTGTTAGTGCGGTTAATCAGTCCAAAGAAGATGAAGCCTTTGTAGTCGATGCCGTCGGCTGCCAAACCTTCTACGGTAGGACGGATAATGCGGTCTTCTACCTTCTGCATCCATTCTTCTGTGGCAAAGGGAACGGGTGAAACGCTACCCATACCGCCAGTGTTCAGACCTGTGTCGTGTTCGCCGATGCGCTTGTAGTCTTTTGCTTCTGGCAGAATTTTGTAGTTCTTGCCATCAGTCAGCACAAAGACGCTGCACTCGATACCGCTCATGAATTCCTCGATAACCACACGGCTGGAAGCATTGCCAAACATACCGCCCAGCATTTTCTTCAGCTCTTTTTTGGCTTCCTCGAGGGTAGGGAGGATGAGTACGCCCTTGCCAGCGCACAATCCGTCGGCCTTGAGAACATAGGGAGCTTCTAGAGTCTCTAGAAAATCTAGACCATCTAGAAGATGCTCTCCGTCAAACGTCTGATAGCGGGCGGTGGGGATGTTATGACGCTGCATGAAGGCTTTGGCGAAATCTTTTGAGCCTTCAAGCACGGCACCAGCCTTCGATGGTCCGATGACAGGTACGTTCTTGGTACGCTCGTCGGCCTTCAAATCGTCGTAGATGCCTTTTACCAGCGGGTCTTCGGGACCTACTACCACCATGTCGATTTCTTCGGCCACCACAAATTGTTTGATAACTTCAAAGTCATCAGCCTTCATGGGAATGTTGGTGCCACAATTGCTGGTACCCGCATTACCTGGGGCAATATACAGCTTCTCGCATTTCTCACTCTGAGCGATTTTCCAAGCCAGTGCGTGCTCACGTCCGCCACTGCCTAACAGTAGTATTTTCATCTTACCTTTGTTGTTTTTGTTCTATTTTGGCTGCAAAGGTACGGATTTTTTTTCATTTCTGTTGTTATTTCCCCAAGAATTTCGTGTCGAGATATTGCTGGAACGTGTCTTTGTACAAGTCGCCAATGGGCAGATAGGTGTCTGCATCCATAATGATGCGGTTCTTATTCACCTCCTGAATCTTATTCAAATTGACGATATATGAGCGGTGGATGCGCATAAAGTTGTCGGGTAGCCGTTCTTCCATCTTCTTTAGTGACAGCAGGGTGACAATAGGCTTCTTGTCGCTGTCCAGATACACCTTTAGGTACTCGCTCATGGCTTCTACGTAGCGGATGTCGCTGATGTTAACCTTGACGATGCGGTATTCGGTCTTGAGGAAGATGGTATCGGCGACGGAATCGCCGACCACACTATGAGCGTCAGCCATGCTGCCTTCCAGGCGTTTTTTTAGCCGGTTGGCGGCACGCTGGAAGTCCTGCAAGCCAAAAGGTTTCAGTAGATAGTCGACAGCATTGACGCGGAAACCTTCGACGGCGTATTCCGAATAGGCGGTGGTAAATACGATAAGGGGCGGGACAGCCAGCGACTTGACGAAGTCCATACCGTTTAGGTCGGGCATGTTGATGTCGCAGAAGACGGCATCTACCGTGTCCTGCTCTAAAAAGGCCTTGGCCTCCAAAGCACTCTGGCATTGGGCTGCCAATTCCAAGAAGGGAACCTTGCCTATGTAGGCTACTATCTGTTGGAGCGCTAAGGGCTCGTCGTCAATGGCCATGCAACGTATCATAGTGAATGGGGAATTAGGAGTTACGAATTGGGAATTATGAATTGAGGGGGATGGCGAGCTCGACATGATAGATGTCTGCTTTGTCCTCGATATTTAGTGTATAGTTGTTGCCATAGAGTAAGTTTAATCGTTTTGTTACGTTTTGCAGTCCTACGCCGCCCTTTTCCTGATTAGGCGTTTCAGCCTTGGAGTTGCGGCACGTGAAGAGGAGTTTTTCGCTGATTTCCACCTTGACGTCGATAAACGACTCGTGCTGATACGAGATGCCATGCTTAAAAGCGTTCTCGATAAAAGTGATGAGCATCAGTGGCGGTATCTGGCCGTCGGGAACTTTCTGGGGCAGGTCGACGCTTATCGTCACTTTGTCGGTGTAGCGCAGTTTCATCAGTTGGATATAGGTGCGGATGAACTCGAACTCCTTGGTGAGCGGTACGCCCTTCTTGTCGCCTTCGTACAGCACGAAGCGCATCATCCTCGACAACTCCAGTATCGTGTCTTTCGCTTTCTCGGGGTCGATGTCCACCAAGGCGTGGATGTTGTTCAGCGTATTCATGAAGAAGTGCGGATTAATCTGATACTTCAGATATTCCAGCTGCTGTTCCAGATTCTCCTTCTCCAGAGCCTGCAGACGCTTGCGGTCGTCGCGGCTCTTGAAGTAGCCCTTGATGCCGAGATTGGCGCCGAACATCAGCAGCAGCAGAATGATGGCTATGATGTTGTGCTCACCGATGACGGCCGGCGGTACGTGCTTGGGCACCGGCATGTCGGGCCTGTGTCCATCGCCGAATTCCGGTGGGCGGTGTCCGTCGTCCATGGGTGGGCGCCCTTCATCCATGAATGGGGGTTCGCCTTCCATGAATGGGGGGGCGTCATCCATGAATGGCCGTCCGTCATGAGGCTTCATAGGATGCTTGTCGAACTGCTCCATCCGATGCCTCTCACCCAGATGCTTGGGGCGATGACTGCATTGATAGAACGTAAAGCCTGCGACGATGGCTCCCACAGCAGTAAAGTAGAGCAGCCGTTTGTGCTGATGAATCAACAGCGGTGCCAGCAGGAAGTTGTGGATGGCGAAGAGTAGCAGATAGATGCCGAACTGCTTCCACACGATCATCATCTCCATCCAGTCGAAGCTGAGGCTTGAGTCGTTGACAGTACGCACATAATAGCTTAGCAGTGGGGCGAGGAATATGACGCTCCACACTGCTAAGTAAATAATGTTTTCCTGCCGTGACTGATTCTTCATCCAGTACATTACCTTTATTATTATAACGTAAAACAATACGATAAATTGCCATTCGCCATGACTTTTTTCGGTCTTGGCGGTCACTCACCAGCCTCCGGGTCTACCGCCTGGCATGCCGCCTCCGCCCATGCCGCTGCTGACCGACGTCGAGGCCGTGACGGTCTGCGAACTGTTGCCCAGATTCAGCGTATAGCTCGTGCCGCTCTTCATGCCGGGAACGCTGACCATGATGGTGCCGTTGGTGTACGAGTAGGGGGGCATGGTGAACGTGGCGACGGTTGTCGACCCGCTGCTGATGGTGACGGAACTGTTGGCCTGTACGGTTCCGCTGGTCGATGCGATGCCCTGAGTTGTAGATCCGATATTGGCATCGATGCGTCCGCCTATGCCGAAGATATTGCCACCAGAGATGTATAGCTTGTACTGTTCGCCGACGTCGATGCCTGTCTCTGCACCGCCGGCTCCGAAGGCTATCACGGTGCCGCCCTGGATATACATGTTGCCATTAGCGTCAATGCCGTCGTTGTTGGTGCCGATGGCTGTCACGCTTCCGCCCTTGATGTACATGTCCTTGGCCGAATTGATAGCGTCGTCGTAGGCTGAAACCATGACATTGCCGTCAGTAATGGTCAGTATGGACTTCGTTTCGATGCCTTCGCCGTTATAGCCTTTGGTACGTACCATCGTTGTACCGCCGTTGACGGTCAGATTGCCGTCCACCTTGATGCCCTTGGGCGAGGCCGTGTCGTTGTTGCTCTTGAACTGTCCGCCTTCAGTAATAATGTACAGCTCGCCACCATTGATGTCGGCATCCATATCCACATTCAGGCCCTTGCCACCCGAGCCGGTGCTCTTCAGCTTGACCACGCCGGCATACATCGTGAAGGTCGAGTCGGCTTTGATGCCTGCGGCACCCTTGGCCTCCTTATCCTCCGTGTCGTACTTGCCGTCGCCCGTGGTTAGTACCGTCGTACGTCCGCCGTTCACCATGATGTGGCTCTCGCAGTTGATGCCTTTGGCTGCTGCTGCCGACACCTCGACGTTCAGGATGCCGCCGTTGATGTAGATGCCGTCGTTGGCCTTGATGCCGTGATTGGCAGTCGACTTCACATAGATGTTGTTGCCAGTGCGGAACACGATATAGTCAGCAGAATGAATACCATTGTTGTAGTTGCCGGTTACGTTGAGTGTTCCGCTGCCATTGAACAGCAGTTTTCCTTTGCAGTAGAGCGCGCCTTTGTGGTCGTTCTTCGACGATGTGCCGTCGGTCAGTGTGTTTGTCGTACCGTCGGCTAATACGATGTAAGCCCGTTTGCCGCTCAACAGGTTGAGGGCTGCCGAGTCGGGGTTGGTGATGTTGACACCGTTCAACTTCACCTCGTACTTCTTGTCGCCCAGTACTGTCAGCGAACCATTGGAGGTCGTGCCGCTTACCACGTAGCATACCTTCTTCGTCGAACCGTGGTTGACAGTGACATGGCCGCCGTTGACCGTCACCTCTACGCCATTCTCAGTCTTTGCCGTAGGGTTCGACAGGTCGATGGCTACTTCCGTCGTAAACTCGTTGTTCTCCAGCATGTCTTCTTCGTCAGGATAGTATGCCTCGGTAGTCTCCGTGGGCTCTGCCGTCGTCTTGTCGATGTCTATCGTGAAGGTGGTCAGTTCGCCCGTGCCAGCCGAAGCACTGCCTGTGCCTCCTCCCATTGTGGAGCCAGCCCCATTGTTGCTCCAGTTGTTGTAATAGTCTTCCAGATTGTCCTGCGAACAAGCTGTCAGCAGTGTCATCGATGCTATTGCCAGCATCATCAGTAACGTCTTCTTTTTCATGTCCTTTACTTTTGAGTTGTTTGTTTTGTGGTGCAAAAATACATCAAAAGCCCCAGCCCGCCAAAAATAATCAGCGAACCGTCCGATTCAATCAGCGAATTACTATCGATAGTTGCCACTGAAGTGATAACCTGCCATCATCATGCCGAACTCATGGCCTTGGAGATAGGGTTCGCATAGAGAGACCCATGAGAGGCCCATGAGCAACCCATGAGCAAGCATAGAGCAAGTATAGAGCAAATATTGGGCAAGGTTTGAGGAATTGTTGAGTTTGTCGATTTCTCGAAAGTATCACTGCCCATCAACGTTGGCCGAAAGAAACAAGTAAAAGAATCACAACCAAAAATGCAACGATGATTCCCAGGCTGGGAATGTTTTGCTCCCAAACTGGGAGTCTAACATTCCCAAACTGGGAATGAATAATTGGTTTAGAGAAGCTGATGGGAGAGATGAGAAGTTTTAAGACAACAGTCTCTTACCACGGCCATCCGCCGCCACCGGGGCGTCCGCCACCACCGGGGCGTCCGCCACCGCCGGGTCCGCCACCGCCGCCGCTGTATGTCGAGAGGTTGACGGTGGTGCCGCCGGTGTAGGTGGCATTCGTATAGGCTGCGCCGTCGAAGATGGTGGTGCCGCCGCTGACGGTGACGCCGCTCTTGAGGGCGGGCTGGCTGGCGCCGCTGACGACGAGGGTGGTGCCGCCGCTTGCCGGGGTCTTGAAGGCGAAGGTGTCGGTGCCGACGGTCATGGCGTACCAGGTGTTCTTGCTCCATGAGGAGGTAGAGTAGCACGACTGTGTGAGGCTGGCGCCGCTCTCGAGTCCGCCGATGGCGACGATGGTGCCGCCGGTGACGTAGAGCTTCTTCTGCTCCTCGCTGTTGGCGTCGATGGCTACTTCGGGCGATGTGGTGCCGATGGCGTAGATGAGTCCGCCCTTGATGTAGACGTTGCCGTTGGCGTCGATGCCGTCGTTGCCGGTGGAGCGGGCGTAGACGTAGCCGCCGCTGATGGTGAGGTCGCCGGCGCCGCTGGTGCCCTTGTTCGCGTCGTTGTACGAGGCGTTGATGGCGTCGTCGGCGGCGTTGACGGTGACTTGTCCGCCGATGATGTCGATGCGGGCCTTGGACTCGATGCCCTCGCCGCCGGCGCCGGTGGTGGTGACGCTGACGACGGCCTGGTCGCTAATCGTGATGGCGCCGTCGGTCTTGATGCCCTTGGGCGACGACTTGTAGTCGCTCTGGTAGCGGTCGAGCTGCTGTGAGGAGCTGACGGTGGAGATGGTGCCGCTGGAGGATGCGACAACGGCGTTGCCGCTGGTCTTGATGACGACGGTGCCGCCGCTGACGGTCAGCGTGCCGTCGCCGTTGATGCCCTTGCCGCCGGCGCCGGTGCTGGTCAGGCTGAGTGTGCCGCCGCTGATGACGGTGTTGCCGTCGGCGCTGAGGCAGCTGGAGGCCTTGGTCTTCTTATCGTCGCTGTCCCACGCGCCGCCGCCGGTGGTCTTGACGGTGATGTTGCCGCCGCTGATGCGCATGTCGCCGTCGGCCTTGATGCCCTTGGCGGCAGCGGCTGTGACGGCGATGTTCATGGTGCCGTCCTCCACGTAGACATTGCCGGTGTCCTCGTCCTCATGGCCACTGGTCTCGCCGGTCGAGGCGTCGCCGTCCAGGTCGCACTGGATGCCGTTGTCGCCGGTGCCGCTGATGTTGAGCTCGCCGCTCTCCATGAGGAAGTATTCATTGCACGACACGCCGTCCTTGGTAGCGGACAGGATGTTGACCGTGCAGTTCTTCATCTCCATGTAGTCGCCGCACTTGATGCCGTGGGCGGCGCTGCCATAGGCGTAGACGTTGAGCACGCCCTTGCCCTTCAGCTCCAGATGGCCCTTGCAGTAGAGGCAGGCCTTGGCGGTGCTGGCGCTGCCGTCCTTCAGGGTGTTGGTGCTGCCCTTCTTGACGCTGAGGTCGATGCGCTTGCCGTTGGTGATGTTGAGGGGGGCGCCGTTGGGGTTGGTCAGTTCCAGGCCGTTCATCTCTATCGTACACTTGGCGCTGCCGCCGAGGGTCAGCGAGCCGTCGGTGCTGGTGCCGCTGAGGTTGTATGTGATCTCTGAAAACGTTCCGTCGTTGATGAGGTCGTTGGTGATGTCGGCGCTCTGCGTGATGCTGACGTGTGCGCCGCTGACGGTTGCCGTGACGTACTGCGCAATGTTGCCGGCCACGTAGACCAGAGCCGCGTCGCCGCTGTATACGACGTTCACCTCGTTGTCCTTCACGGCTGCGTCATCGGTCCACATCTTGCCAATTTGGCTCAGGTCGTAGGTCTTGCCCATGATGGTCATCTGCGTGCCGGCGGTAAAGGTCATCTCGCCTGTCTGCGCGGCGGGATACTGGTCGGTGACGTTGCCCACCGTGACGTTCAGCGTCTGCGCGTGCAGGCCATTGACCATTGACCATTGACCATTGAACATTGGCCATTGAGCGTTGAGCGTGACGGCCAGGAGGAGAAGTATTCTGGATAGCTGTTTCATTTCACAAATACTTTAATGGTTCGACTGCTGGTCTTGACGATGTACGTGCCTTTGGGCAGTTGCGTGTTGAGGGGCATCATGCGGCCTTGCAGGTCGTAGATGGCTTTGATGTCGTCCTGACCGTCGAGCGGCAGCGCGCTGATGGCGGTGGTGTTGCTTTCCGAGAACTGCATCTTCTGCAGCGTGGTCAGGGGGATGGTGGCCAGCGTCTCGTCGGCCGTCGTGGCCACGAGGTTGCCGTCGGTGAACGTGATGCTGAGGTTCGTGGCGACGATGGCTTGTTCGCTGCCGTCGTTCAGCGTAAACACCAGATAGTTGTAGTCGGCTGCCCGCGTCGCCAGTGTGATGACGCTGAGCAGGGTGAGAATCATCAATCTTTTCATGTTCCTGTTTGTTTTGTATTGTTATTACTCTTTGATGGGTGCAAAGATACACAAAAAAAGCCGGACCGCCAAATATATTCAGCGAACCGGCCGTTTTTTTCTGCTAAAGCTTAATGCTTAATGTTTAATGTTTAATGCTTAATGTTTAATGTTAAAGCCCCAATCCTTTCTTCACGTCCTTGGCAGCGTTGTCAATGGCCTCGTTGGCCTTCTGCTTGGCAGCATCCTTGGTCTCCTGCACCTTCTTGTCGGCAGCGTCCTTGGCAGCGTTGGCCTGGTCCTCGACAGCCTGCTTGGCGGCGTCAACCTGCTGGTTGGCAGCGTCTACGGCAGCATCCTTAGCCTCTGTGGCAGCTTCGCCAACTGACGACAGGAATCCGTTGATGATGTCGGCGGGCTCAGCCTCAGTGAGTGCGTTGACGGCAACCTGTACGGTCTCGTTCTGACCAACCACGGCCTGAATCTTGTCAGTGTTTTCGCTCAGGAAGTCCTGTACCTTGGCAACATACTCCTTGGCAACCTCGGGGTTCTCCTTGATGAGCTTGGCAATCTTCTCCTTGACGGCAGCCAGAGCCTCGCCCAACTTCGTAGCGTCGCCACCGTTCAACAGAGCTTTGATGGCGTCGATGTCCGTCTGTGCAGCGGCACTTGCCAGTGAGTCTACAATGGCTACAGAGTCAACTTCCACCTCGGCCTGCTGAGTCTTGTTACCACACGATGCTGTGAATCCGATGGCAGCAACAGCCATCACTGCTAAAACAAATTTCTTCATAGTCTTTTCTTTCTCCTTTTTAATTATTAATAATGTTTAGCGGTTCTCTCTCAAAAACCGTTGTAAATAGTTTGCTAAATCTTGTTGATATCGACGTAGCCGTGCATGACGGCATAGATGGTGAGGGCCGACACGCTCTTCATGCCCAACTTGTCCATGATATTCTTGCGATGGGTGATGACAGTCGACAGCCCGATGTTGAGGCGGTCGGCTATCTCTTTGTTGATAAATCCCTGGGCGATGAGCGACATGACCTCAATTTCGCGGTCGGTCAGTAGCTTCTGCTGAAGGATGTTGGGCATGGGGGGCAGGTTGCGCCCGCCCTGATGGGCATGCTGCTGCAGGGTGAGCAGCTGGCGAATGAGTTGTGACTCGGGCTGGTTGATGCAGAGCGAATGGAAATCGTGGAGCTGCGAAGTATCATTGAGCGACAGGGTAAGCACAATGGTCTTACGCTGGCGTTCAAGGAAGAAACTGCGGTGGGTCACCACGATATCCATAGCCACGAAATAGTGGACATACTGGTCTGGGTGGGCTGCTTCCAGTTCACCGAAACTCCCGAAAGTATCGACGGTCATAATGGGCATCACGTTTTGCAGTATCTGTTTCAGTCCTAATACTGCCAGCGTGTTGGCATCGACGATTGCTACTTTGGGCCTTCCAGATGTCCCATGCTCTGCCATCACGTCTTATCGGATTTCGAACAGGTTGAAGAAGCCTGTCATCGTAAATACCTTGCGGATTTCGTCGTTGATGTTAGTAATGATAACCTTACCACCCTTGGCGGCAGCCTCCTTGCGAATTGTCAGGAACAAGCGCAGACCGGAGCTGCTGATGTATTCGAGGGGCTGGCAGTCGAGAATAATCTCCTTGTCGGCATTCTCCAGCAGGGGACTAATTTCTGTCTGTGCCTTTACGGCAGCAGGTGTGTCCAAGCGTCCGCTAACAATGGCTTTCATGCAGCCGTTCTCTTCTTTAATATCGAATGTCATAATGTTCTCTTGTAAATTAGAAATTAGGAATCAAAGATTAGGAATTATGATTAGCAGGCCATAATCCCTAATCTCTTATTTCTCGTAAATTACTTGATCAAAGCCTTGCGAGCGGCAATGATCTGATCCTTCGTCTTAGCCATCTGCTCCTTCATTTCAGCAACAGAGGTAGCGTTGAGGGCATCGAGGGGAGCAATAGCCTGAGCTACGGGCTCGATGTCGGGATCGTACTGAGACAGACGGTTGACAGCGTCGAGAATCAACACGATACGGAAGGTCACGTTGGCAGCAGCCTCGTCGTTGAAGGTGCTGAGGAACTTGTCAGTATTCTGGTTGCATACATAGAGCTGCTCAACGAGAGCTGCAGCTGCCAGCTGCCAGAAGTAGTTGATGCGACCGTTCTTCTCCATCTCGTCATAGAGCTGCGATGTGGTCTCGAAAATGGAACCAGCGTCCTCGATAGCCTTGAACGAAGGATCGTTGATGTCGGCAGACAGTTTGGTGATGGCCTTGTCGTAGTCCTCAACTGGCATCTCGTAAAGGGCAGCAATCTTCTTGTCGACACTGAGTGCGCTCAGAATGCGATACTTCTCGGCGAGTGTAGTAGCCTCGTCGGCAACACTGGCAGGCAGCAGATAGTCGGGCTTAACCTGCTTCTCCTGCTTGGTCAAGGTGATACCGTCCTTACCCTCGTTCAGGAAAGGCAGAGTCTTCAGCTTACCCAGCTCTGAGGCAATACTATCCATGTGCATCTTGATGCTGGCCTCAATCTGCTGCTGTTCAAAACTCTTCAAGCTGTCGGTTGCCTCCTCAGCCTGAGCACTCTTCTTACCGCCACAAGCAGCCAACATGATGACTGCGAAAGCAATTGCTAAAAATGATAATTTCTTCATTTTGTTTTAAAATTTGAGTTATTAATAATGTTAATGATAATATTCTTTGTCAATAGGATGACCATGATGACACACATGATCAGCAATACGCCCATATTGAACCATAGCGTCTTGATATGCCATGAACCCAGGACTTTCTCGCTGCTGTAGAAGGGTGCACGTCCTATCTTGCTTTGGGGCGTCAGATAAATCAGACCTGTGCGAGGTACAGCGTAATTGTCGATAACCTCAAGCATACTTCGCTGGTCGGCACCAATCACGCAGTCTTCCAACTTGATGTTGTAGTTGTCGCGCTTCAGTTGTATAAGGGCTTCCTTGCCATTCTTGCGGATATAGTCGGATGCCAGGGCATCGGCTTTCAACGTAAACTGATTGCTGCGCTTAGACAATATAGCCTCGGCTTCCTTCATATAGTTGTTGAGCGATTCGTATGACTCGTCACCCTGATAGGGCTTCATGCCACAGAAGGCCGTCAGTTGGGGCAGATTGGTACGGATAATCTCCAGATGGTCGACCTTCGCCTCCTTCTTTTGTTTCTGCTCGTCCTTCATGGTCTCCAATTGTGACTGAAGCTCGTAGAGCAGGCCTATATTATAGTACTGTGTCTCGTACTTGGCCTTGTCGACCGCAAAGAACTGACGCTTGTACTCGTTATTGGTAAACGAGGTGACTGCCAGCGCTTCGTATGACCAGCGAGACGGTATCAGGTCGCCAATCAGCGGCACGTTGCCCGTGGTACTCTTAGGTGTCAGGTCAGAGAAACTGACTACCAGTCCGCAAAGCAGGATCTGGGGGATGAGTAGCATGGGGATGCTGATATAAATGGCCACGACGGAGTTCAGACACTGGGACAGCAGCAAGCCTGTGAGGTTAGCCAAGAGGGCCGTGACAAACAGAATGAGCCACCAGGTCAGGAACAGTCCGTGGAGTCCCATGATGGTATTGCCAATGACGATAAACAGCAGGGTCTGGATGAGTGAGACGCCAGCCATATAGACAATCTTCGACCAGATATAGCTGCTATAAGACAGATGGAGGAAACTTTCGCGCTTCAGCAGGGCACGGTCCTTGATAATTTCCTCGGCACTGCCACTCATGCCTGAGAATGTCGCCACGATGACAGCCATGAAGAAATAGCTAACCAGATTCTTGTTGTCCATGACCGAATAGCCTTCGGGTGGGGCATAGCGGGTCAGCAGGGCACAGACCACTGCCAATATAGGAGCCTGCAAGAGGGTAATCAAAAGATACTGGACGTTGGTGATCTTAGTCCTGATGTTACGATGCAGGAAGATGGCAAACTGTTTCAGTACGCCGGGTTTCTTCTGGTCGGACGGAGGAATGTCGCTGACGGCAGGTGTGGGCAGTTTTTCTCTGCTTTTCAGATAAAGCTCGTGCCAGTCCTGTGGCTTCATTTTACGTTCGTCAGACAGCTCGCCATTGTTGTTGAGTGCCTTCTCGTCGATGATGTTCAGAACGATTTCCGGATTCACATTGCCACACATAGGGCATGCGCTGGTTTCTGCATCGGCATAGTTGGCAGCCTCCTTGAAATATGTGATGGCATCGATGGGGTTACCGTCAAAGACTGGATAACCACCCTTGTCGAGCAACCACAAACGGTCGAACAACTTATAGACATCGCTGGATGGCTGGTGGATATTGACAACGATGAGTTTGCCTTTCAGCGTCTGTTCCTTCAAAAGGTTGATGACCTTCTCGGTATCTGCAGAGGACAGGCCTGATGTGGGCTCATCGAGGAAGAGCACGGCCGGTTCACGAATCAACTCCAAAGCAATATTCAGACGCTTGCGCTGACCGCCAGATATATATTTGTTGATGGCCGAACCTACTTTCAGGTCTTTGATAGCATCCAAGCCTAAGTCCTTCAACGTCTTCATGACACGGCGGTCAACAGCTTCGTCGGGCATGCCTTCGAAGCAGAGCTTAGCCGTAAACCACAGATTCTGATAGACTGTTAGCTCCTCAATCAGCAGGTCGTCCTGTGGTACGAAACCAATCAGGTCTTTAGCCTTAGGTTCGCTGATGTCGTGGCCATTGATGGTGATGCTGCCCTCTTGAGGCTTCAGACTTCCATTAAGTAGCGAGAGTAGGGTAGTCTTGCCTGTGCCTGAGCCGCCCATGATAGCTAACAATTCACCATTATGTAGCGTGAAACTCAGGTCGTGCATACCATTGTCGCTGTTGGGGAAACGGAAATTGATGTTGCGTCCGCAGAACTCGACAGCTCGTACTTCGTCATCGGTATGCTCGTAGCAACTAATGATAGACGAATAATAGACGGGTTTACCGGTTTTGCTCTTCAGTACGCTGCTCTGAATCCATACCTGATAGGCACCTGACAATACGGGAACATCGTTGAGCAGAACGGTATCGTTGCCTATATAGGTGAACAGCAACAGGCCCGTAACGGGGTCGAGCAGGGTCTTCAACTGTCCGTCAAAGCCTTCTAAGTCATGCAGCATGACATGCTCCGTAGGCTTGTTGGTGACAAAGTCCATGAAGTCCTGATACTGTGAGTCAGGGATGTTGAACTGTTCGGCCATGGTGCGGAACATGCTGTCCGTAAATCCGTCGTCATCTGTGCAGAACTCCAATAGACGTAGCAAAAGCAGGGCTTTCTCTATATTGCGGATGTCTGTCTGCAGATTGGAACAGATGGCCTTGACAGTATCGATGGTATTCAGGCTATCCGTCATTTCGTAGGCCATACGCATATCGCTGTAAAGGTCTACGTAGAGATCTGTATTGCGGATGCCAAAATGATGACGCAAGTAATTCACGAGCATTTTCTTTGCCCGTTCCTCGTCCACCTGCTCTACCTTGCCGAATAGGGCAAACAGACTGATAAAACTTGATAATATGACGTCAGTCATCTTTTTATTAGATTTGCAAATTTATTAAAAAACTCAGACTATGGTCTTATAATGACCGTTAAAAATAATTAAAAGGCATCAAACTAACTTCTTTCGGAGCGTTAATACGTTCATTCCGTCGATTCGCTCGTAGTTAATGCTATCCATTATTTGCCTTACCAAATGGATGCCTAATCCACCGATAGGCCGCTCTTCAGCCGAGAGCGTTGTGTCAACTTCTTTCTCGGCAGTCGGGTCGAATGGGGTACCCCAGTCGCTGATAATGAACTTCAGTCGTTTCTCGTTGGCCATGGCCTCTATGTTGACATTACCCACCGTTCCCAATGGATATGCATAGCTCATAACATTGACCACCGCCTCTTCCAAGGCCAGGTTGATGCCCATGGTCGTACTCATGTCGAAGCCTACGATTTCGCAAACCTCGTCGACAAATTCTGCTAATAGCGGCACTTTCTCAATGTCGTTAGGCAGGGTGATGCTGCGTTGAAGTTTCACGTCTTTTTCCTGTGGTTTAGTATATTGAATAGCTAACATTGTTAAATCATCACTTTGTTCTGCATTCCCTACAAACTGCTGTACAGCTTTGAACATTTGTTCAATCATTGGCTGAGGCTGATGTGGCGTATCCTTGGCCACATTAATCATGTGTTCTTCCATGAATTGTTCATGGTCTGCATTCTCTGCTTCCGTCAGTCCATCTGTGTAAAGGAAAATACAAGTGTTTATGTCGATGGCAGTCTCTTGCTGGTTGAATTTCCAATCTGGCTGAACGCCTAAAGGAACATTGGCAGCGCATGGCAGCAAACCAATGGTCTGACCAATCAGCAGGGGAGCGTTATGGCCTGCATTGGCATAGCGCATGCGTCCAGTTGGCAGATCGAGAACGCCAATGAACAACGTTACGAACATGTTTGACTCGTTATTATTAGCTAACGCATTGTTGATTCCAAACATAATGCGTTCCGGCTGGGCCTCCTTGAAGCTAATGGTGCGGAAAAGGGTGCGTGTGACGGCCATTACCAGTGAGGCTGGCACGCCTTTACCGCTAACATCACCAATGCAGAAGAACAGTTTTTCGTCGCGGACATAGAAATCGTAAAGGTCACCACCCACTTCCTTGGCAGGATTCTGTTGTCCAAATATTTCAACATCATTACGATCAGGGAAGGGTGGAAACGTCTTGGGTAACATGGACATCTGGATGTCGCGGGCAATGTTCAACTCGCTTTCAATACGTCCCTTCTCTTCGTTGGCTGATATCGTCTCTTCAATCTGCTGAATCAGCGATTTTTGCATGGTAGCAAAGGAGTTGTGCAGACGCAGCATCTCGTCTTTCGTATTTATTGTAGGCAGTTCAGCAGCCAAATTGCCAGATGCTATTTCGTCAGCAGAGTTCGCAAATTGAGTGATGGGCTTGGTGACACGACGGATGGCAGAGCGGCATATCAGCGCCACGATGATGAGTCCGATAATGATGATGCCAATTAGGCCACCAATAATTGACCACACAAATTGATAAATGCCCTTCAGAGGTATGATAGTACATGTCAGCCAATCCGTATTCTCTATTTCGTCTGAGAATAGTATCATGCTGTCACCGTTTTGGTCGGAAAAATGGATGATATTTTTCCCACTAAGTAGACTGTCAGCTTTCTCTGGGTCTCCTCCTTGTTCTTTGAAAAAGTCATAGATGGTCTTATGCACTAGATAACTCTTGTCAGGATGAGCCACAAAGGTTCCTTTGCGTGTGACGATAAATCTATATTTTTCGTGCAATAATTCATTGAAGAAGTTATCAAACAGCGTGCTATCCACTTTCTGGGTAATGTCTGACAGCCAGTCCAAAGCGATGTCGGCAGTCTGCACGGCATATATCTCCCCCTTGTTATTGAGGAGTGGCTGCGAGTAGGTAATCATCATTACCTCACCTCCACCTTCATCCAGATAAGGCTCCGACCATGTAGCTTTCCCTTGTTCGATGGGTTTCGTGTACCATTCGTGATGAACATAGTCGTACTCTGGCGTATTTAGTTGCTTGGTATGAATGCCCTTGCTGTCACGATAGGCGTATGGAGAAAACGGTTCTCCCTTTTTGGGCTCGTAATCCGGATTGTAAGCCACAGCGGCACCCATGATAATGGGATTTAGTGCCAACAGATGCTCAACGGCAAAAAACTCACGATGTTCACGATAGATATTCTCTTCGACCTCAGGTACATTGTTAGATACTGCAACCTCTACTACTGAGAAAATATTGTTGATTCTCTCGTCGTAAACGTTCATGGACTCCTTGGTGGAAAATATGAGAAGGACATAAAACAAACACCAAAGTATCGCACATACCAATGCCAAGAATAACGTCATGACAATCGTCATGGTGCCTACTACACGCCATGTCATTCTTTCTGCTATGGTGTGCTCGCGGTGGAATATCTTGGGCAGTTTCATAAGTTCTTAGTACAAATATCCGTGCAAAGATACGACATTTAAATGGAAACCCCAAAAAATTAGACCTATTTATTTTGCTTTTTACTCGTTTATTCGTACCTTTGCCAAGAAAATAACAAGCAAAGTACACGGAATGATGAAAAAATATATTAAGATGGTGTGCCTTTTAGGTATGCTATGTTTACCCATTGAGGCTGATGACCATACGGAATTTCTGGGTCTTCCTCTCTCGTTGTCTCCCGCTGAGATGATAGATGAACTGAGCAACAAGGGTATGCAACAAGAGGATAGCTTTAGCCTGTCAGGACGTATATCTGGACTGAATGTGTGGCTCAATTTGAATAGCAATCGCGATACATCGGCTCTCAATTCGATATTGTTATCGACTAAATATCAGCAAGGTCGGACACCTCGTGATGACTATAAGAAGATGATGAAATGGATGCGGCATCATTATGGTGCCCCTACTTGGGAGGCAACAGTGCGAGGACATGCGTTTGCACGCTGGTTCTTGGATTTTGACCGTGATATCGTGATGATTGCGACTGCCAAGTCTTCTGTTGATATCTGGTTCTATGATAACCATTCGAAGCGAAACGTTGACTATTACAGCATATTGAAGTATTGTGAGCGTAATCCTTCTGACGAGGTACCTTATTATACAGCGCGCGAGTGTGTTACATGGCGCAGTACCAGTGTGCCAACTACGAAAAAAACGACTCAGGTAAAAGGAAAAACGAAGAAAAAAGTAAAGGTGCGTAAGACAACCAAAAACCGCCAACGCACCAAGTCGCGTACAAGCCAAAAGCGCCGTCGTCGCTAATTGACCTGTTACTCCATTGGGAACAATCCGTAGAGCTTAGCGTCAATCATGTCCGTCACCTGTTTTAGGTGCTCGGGATTGTCACCAAATTTACACTTATCACCCTCAACAATGATAAGTGGGCCTTTATAGGTGGATATCCAATCCTCATAGCGTTTCTCCAGTCCTTGCAGATAGTCCAGTCGCATGGTTTGTTCATATTCACGACCACGTTTCTGAATTTGAGCTACGAGGGTAGGGATGCTGGCACGGATGTAAATCATGAGGTCAGGTAATTTTACCAGCGACATCATGAGGTCAAATAAGTCGCGATAGTTGTTGAAGTCGCGATCGGACATCATGCCTTGTCCATGCAGGTTGGGGGCAAAGATGCAGGCATCTTCAAAGATGGTACGGTCTTGGATGATGGTTTCTTCCGACTTAGAAATCTCTACCACCTCCTTGAAACGCTTGTTCAGGAAGTATATCTGTAGGTTAAACGACCAACGGGGCATATCGGCATAGAAATCTGCTAGATAGGGATTGTTGTCTACGGGTTCGAACCTTGGCGTCCAGCCATAGCGATGTGCTAAGAGCTTGGTTAATGTGGTCTTGCCACTACCGATGTTTCCAGCTATTGCGATGTGCATATTTTTAAGGAGTTAAAGAAGTTAGAAGAAGTTAGAGAATCGTATCGTGAGAGAAAAGGCCAAAGAGTTCACTGTCAATGCGGTCGATAATCTTGGCCAAGTCTTTGGGTTCGTGTTGAAAGTCGAGCTCATCCTTTTGTATGGTCATCACGCGTCCTTTGTACTTATTATATATAAAGTCATCGTAGCGCTGATTCAGGTTTTCAAGATATTCTAACTTGATGGACTGCTCATATTCGCGTCCTCGTTTCTGGATATTTCCCACCAGATGGGGGACTGACGCTTTCAGGTAAATCATCAGGTCTGGCTTGCGCACCACTGTCATCATCTGTTCAAACAGCTCCATGTAGGTTTCGAAGTCGCGTTCTGTGAGATGGCCCATAGCCCTATTGTTCTGCATGAATACATACACCCCTTCATAGATAGTACGGTCTTGAATGATGGTCTTTTCTGACTTCGATATGTCGATCAGGTCGCGGAAACGCTCTTTTAGGAAAAAAACTTCTAGATTAAACGACCATCGGTGGATGTCGCGATAGTAGTCCTCCAGATATGGGTTGTGCTCTACAGCCTCATAGCGTGCCTCCCAGCCATAGTGCTTGGCCAGTAGTTGAGTCAGCGTCGATTTTCCGCTTCCTATATTTCCTGCAACGGCTATGTACATTGTTTTTAGATTTTTCAGACGACAAAGTTACAAATAAAAATCGACAATCAAGAACGATTGCCGATTATTATTTATTAATCTTAGATTTTTTTATGAAAGGAAGCCGAGTAGGGCACCAGCAGCCACAGCTGAACCAATGACACCTGCGACGTTGGGACCCATAGCGTGCATCAGCAAGAAGTTGTGGCGGTCGTACTCCAGTCCGAGGTTGTTTGATATGCGGGCTGCCATAGGTACGGCACTTACACCTGCATTACCAATTAATGGATTCAGTTTTTTGTCCTTGGGCAGGAACACGTTCATCAGTTTGACGAAGCATACGCCGCTCATAGTAGCGATGATAAAGGCACCAGCGCCGATGGCGAAGATGTAGATGGTGTTCATGGTTAGGAACTCAGAAGCCTGCGTCGAACAGCCTACCGTCAGACCTAACAGCATGACCACAATATCGTTTAGTGCTGCACCTGCCGTCTTTGCCAAACGAGTGGTTTTACCACTCTCCTTCAAAAGGTTGCCGAAGAACAACATACCTAATAGGGGCAAACCTGATGGTACGATGAAGGTGGTGAGCAACAAGCCTACGATGGGGAACAGGATACGCTCAGTCTGAGATACCTCGCGAGCTGGCTTCATCTTGATGAGGCGTTCTTTCTTAGTGGTCAATAAACGCATCAATGGGGGCTGAATCAGGGGTACTAGCGCCATATAGGAATAGGCACACACGGCAATGGCACCCATGAGGTTGGGCGATAGCTTACTACTGAGGAAGATAGCCGTGGGACCGTCGGCACCACCAATAATGGCGATACCGGCAGCCTGATTCGGTTCAAAGCCCAATGCTAATGCAAACATATAAGCGCCAAAGATACCAAACTGGGCTGCAGCACCAATTAACATCAGTTTGGGATTGGCCAACAGGGCTGAGAAATCAGTCATGGCACCAATGCCCAGGAAGATGAGTGGTGGATACCAACCTTGGCGCACACCTTGGTAGAATATGTTCAGGACAGAGTTGTCCTCATAAAGACCGATTTCCAGTCCAGCATCAGCACGGAACGGAATGTTGCCGAGAATGATACCCAGTCCGATGGGGACGAGCAGCAGAGGCTCGAAGTCTTTTTTGATGGCGAGCCAGATGAAGAAGGCTCCCACCACTATCATAATGAGGTTTCCTGCCGTCACATTGGCAAAACCCGTATAGGTCAGGAACTCATTGAAGTTTTCTATGATAAAGTTTGTAAATCCCATATTATAGCGGTAGCAAATTATTCACTTTTCACTATTCACTTTTCACTTACCCAATGGTCAGCATCACTGCACCTTCCATAACGGAATCACCTTGATTGACAAGGATGGAAGTCACGGTGCCGGCATTCTCCGCCTCGATGTTGTTCTGCATCTTCATGGCTTCCAGTATGATGACTACATCGCCAACGGCAACCGTATCACCCACCTTTACGTTGATGGCATTGATAGTACCAGGCAGAGGAGCCTTTACAGGATTGCCTGCACCTGCAGCGGGCTGAGCGGGGGATGCAGCACTGGAAACAGTAGGTGCAGGTTGTGGGGCTGAAACGGGGGCTGCCACAGGTGTTGCTGTGCTCACTGAACGCTTAGTGGCTGCCAACGCGGGGTGCTTAGCGGCGTTAATAGGCTTCTGCATCTCAATCTCGAATGGGATGCCATTTACGTTAACTTTGGCAATCTTGCCTTCTACCTCAGCGATTTCTACCTCGTAGTCTACGCCTTGTACTCTATACTTATATGTCTTCATTATTAAATTCTATTTTTAGTGAACTGTTTGTTAATGCAGTTCGGGGGTTGTTGGAATGGTTGGGGCATTGTGCTTGGTGGGAATGAACGCTTCGTGCAAATGGGTCATCTGACTGTATTCATCGTCCCATCCTGTATCTTTCGGTTTAATCGTGATGACGCCACTCTCCACATCGTGGATGTCGTCTTCGTACTGGCGCAGGGCCAAACCGATGACAGCCATATACACCTCTTTGTCAATGCCCTTGGTGTTAAGGCCTTCTTTCAGGAGAATACCAGTCTTGTGTCCAACTTCCATCGTCTTTTCTACCGTCTTGGTAATGGGTTTGATGGGCTGTTGGTGAGCTACCTTCTTAGCTGTGTCCATGTGGCGCATCAGCATACCGAAGAGTGTGAAGGTAATCCAAAGCAGAGCCAAACAGAAGAACACGATGCCCATTGCCATGAGAGCCATGCCGAAGCCATGTGGGTCTTCGCGCTTGAATTTCTCAATTTTCGATTCGCTGACTATCGTTTGGTTTTGGATGCCTGGCGTTACGCGGTCGGCACGTTTTACTTCCCAATCAGATGCAGTTCCGTTGTTGGCAATACGGGCAAACGACTGGTCTGCTCCCAATACTGGTACGGTGATAGAGTCAATCAGTTGGGTGGCATTGCCATTGTAGAGCGCAATCCAAGTTGGTTCTGTGGCGTTGACCTTTACTGAGAGATGCAGAGAGCCTTGGGCAGGTTGACTGCCAAGTTGGAGTACAATGAGCTGACGTCCCGAGAGGTTGGTACGCTCGTCGCCATTGGGAATCTGGCTCATACGACTGACGCGTTCGGGTACACTCATCTTCTTGTCGAGTACGGAGCGGTCAGTGGTAATGTACATGCCACGGATATTGTACGTCGAGTGCGAGATATTGGCAATCTCCACCCAGGCGTTTCTGGCTCCGTATTCGTCAATCAGGCTCGTCTCGTTCTGCGTCATCACCTCGTTCAGCTTGATGCTGGCATCCATCTGGGCCAGTATGGGCTGTGAGACAAGAGTGAGGAGTGAGCCTAACAGGAATGCGAATCTTTTCATTTGTCTGTTTATTGATTGTGTATATATTATATAGTCTTATATCAAACCTTATCCGCAGAAGAACAGCACGACGATTTGTGCTGTAAAGATGCGGAGGAACATTGAGAGCGGATATACTGTCGAATAGCCCAAGGCTGGCGCTTCTTTCGAGCAGATACTGTTAGAGTAGGCTAGAGCAGGAGGATCCGTATAAGTACCAGCTATCATACCAGCAATGGTAAAATAGTTGAAACGGTATCTGATACGTGCAATAGGTCCTACTATCAAGATAGGGATAATGGTAATCAGGAAACCCGTGAGTACATAAAGCAATCCGTCACCCTGAACCACCGTCTCGACGAATCCTGCACCAGCCTTGATACCCACTGAGGCCAGGAAGAGCACCAGTCCTATTTCGCGCAACATCATATTGGCTGAGGTGGTGGTATAGGTCACCAGATGTATCTTATAGCCGTAACGGCCTAAGAGAATAGCGATAATCAGCGGTCCGCCTGCTAAACCTAACTTGACGGGAACTGGCATGCCAGGAATGGCTAGAGGGAATGAACCGAAGATGAGTCCGATAATAATACCAACGAAGATAGTGGCAATATTCGGTGCATCCAAACGACGTACGGAGTTTCCCATCTTGTTGGCAACGCGGTCGACAGCATCCTCAGGACCAACAACCATGATTTTATCTCCGACCTGCAAAGGTAGGCCTGCAGAGGCGAAGAGATCCATGCCATGACGGGTGACACGCGTGACGTTAACACCATGAACACTCGAAAAATGCATGGAAGCCAACGATTTGCCGTTGATGGCAGGATTCGTAATCAGAATACGTTTCGATACCAGAGGCTGATCTTGTTGTTCAAAGTCAATATCAAGTTTTGGGCCAATGAAGGCCATAATAGCTTCCTGGTCTGCCTCGGCACATACCACCAGCATCTGGTCGCCGACATGGAATACTGTGTCGCGATTAGGGATAATCAGCTCGCCCTGTGAAACCAGTCGTGACACCACGAAGTCGCGGTTTAGGAAGTCGTGAACCTGCAGCAGTGTCTTTCCCTCCAGGTATTTGTTAGTCACCTCAAGGTGCATCTTATATGGCTTCTTGTTGGCACTCTGTTCTTCCATAGCCTTCAGACGAGCCTCTTCTTTCTCGAGCTTGACGCTACATATATACCTTATTATAATAATACCAAGTATGATGCCGATGACACCGAGGGGGTATGCACAAGCGTATGCTGAAGCAATCTGTGGCGCATTGGCACCGAAAACAGTACCCAATGCTTCGTTGGCAGCACCAAGACCGGGGGTATTGGTGACAGCACCATACAGCGTACCTACCATCATCGGAAGGTTCATCTTGTTGCTGGTATCGAAGAAGATATAATAGCAAGCGAACATGACTAGAATGTTCAGCAGGATAGCGGCGGCTGCCAATCCGTTGAGTTTGATACCTTGTTTGCCAAAGCTCTCAAAGAAGCCGGGACCAACCTGCATACCTATCATGAATACGAACAGAATAAGTCCGAAGTCTTGCATAAAAGTCAGAATGGGGGTGGGGGCTGTAAATCCGATGTGCCCTGCCACAATACCGGCAAACAGGACAAACGTAACGCCCAGAGATACGCCTCCAATCTTAATTTTGCCTAGGTAGACGCCTACGGCAATCACTATGGCATACAACAATGCAATATGCGCCACAGAGTCCGTTGTCGTGAACAAATCCTTTAACCATTGAAATGATTCCATAACATACTATCTCCAAATTGCCTGCAAAATTACTAAATTCTTGCGCAATACGTGCAATTTTGTGCAACTATTTTTCATAAAAATAAAATATTTATTAAATTCTTCTTTTTTTCGGAATTATTTGCTACCTTTGCAGGACAATACTTAAAACAACAACATCTTATATAATAAACACAAGTATTTTATGGCTAACAAAGAAAAACTCTTTAGCGAGTTCCAAGCGCCAACCACCCAAGAATGGCTGGACAAGATTGAAGTGGACCTGAAAGGTGCCGACTTCCAGAAGCGACTCGTGTGGAGAACCAACGAAGGGTTTAACGT
>JAFVHO010000118.1 GCA_017474485.1 Prevotella sp. | reverse complement strand
GACCGGCACTGTTGGTGACGGCAGCGCCACGGGCATCAAGAACATCCGCACCGTTGACCTGAACGGCACCGAGCGCTGGTACGACCTGAGCGGCCGCCGCATGGTGACACCGGCCAAGGGCTTGTACATCAACAACGGACGCAAAGTGGTGGTTAAATAATTGACAATTGATAATTGATAATTGACAATTAATAATTAAAGTAGTTATGAATATGAAAAAAGAATATATGGAGCCTCAGATGGAGGTGATTGACATGTTGCCTGAGGGCATGCTGTGCGTGAGCGGCGACATCATTGAAGAAGCGAACGAGCCCGCACTCGTGCCGGAGCTGGATGTGCTGGATGTAGACCAGGGTGAAGAATTAGACTTAGGCTTGTAGCATCAGCACAATATAAATGGAACGAGGGTATGTCGGAAAGGCATACCCTCTTTTCTTTGTTCGCCCAGCATGGGGACAGCCATTAACCTTCACGCATTTCCTCCTCTCGGAACCCCAGTAAATAAAGGGGTTGTGAAAGATTTCCCTGGATGGAGGGTCGGAAAGTGATACAGCGTATTGAAATTCTTCGTACCTTTGCCACCGTGAATCAGATATTACCGGTAAGAAATGAAACACACGAGAGATCTTAACAGAGTACAAACACAAAAACTAAACGACATGAACAAAAAAGAAACTATCAAGTTCATTGTGCAGCTCATAGCTGCCATTGCGAGTGCCATCCTGACGGCACTGGGTACTACCTCTTGTATGGGGCTCTAAGCGACAACCCTGGCAGTCCGGAATGTCGGGGGAGTTAAGAATTAAGAGTTAAGAATTTAAAAATTGAAGTACACTAAAATTAGACAACTATGTTAGAATTGAATATTTATCAGAATCGGAACCAAGGCGCCGAAACATTCGGCAAATGGTATGCACGCGTAGAGGGAAAGGAACAGATGTCGGTCTACGACATGGCCCTTCACATGGCTAAGCACAATACGCCATTCTCAGCAGGTACTATTGAGGGTATCCTCAGAGACTTTGTTGACTGTGTTCGTGAGCAGTGTCTGCAGGGCAATACCGTGAAGATTGAGAATCTGGCCATCTTCAAAGCCAGCGTTACGGCCAATGGTTTAGTGCTGGGTGAGGGTTATAAGGTAACTGCAGGCCTCGGCACTATCCCCGCCACGAAGAATGCAGACGGAACCAGCCGTACACCTGACTATACCAAGGAAGGTCAGTCGGCTATCAGCACAGTGCGCCTTACTGCCCAGGCTACTGGTGAGTTCACCAAAAAGCAACTGAACGACGATGCCAAATTCCGTTGGACAAAAGCTGCCCGCGAGAAGATTGACGCTATCATCAATCCAAATGGCACCAATTCAGGAACTACCAACACACCATCAGGTAATTCGACAGGTGGGAACACTGGTAATAATACTGGCGGTGGTTCAAACACTGGTGGCAATACAGGTGGCAACACCGGCGACGGTGGTGACAACGGCGGTGGAGCTGGCGGCAACGGCGGCGACGGCGGCGACGACGAGGACTAACATTACAAGAAGAGGATGTGCCATTTCGACACATCCTCTTTTTTACTTGACGATCAATTTACGTCCCTTGACGATGTGAATCTTCTTGCCTGATGCGTCGGCATCAATCTTGTAGATACGACGGCCTTGCAGGTCGAAGTGCGGCGTGTCAGGATCGTTGATATCGCGCACGATGGCATTGATAAGCGTCTCTCCACTCCAGATGATGGCCACCTCAGTGGGCTGTCCGCTGATGATGTACTGGCAATAGGCCTTGCCCTTCGGCACAATCTCACCTTGTACGGCCAGATAGAAGCGGGTGCTGCCATCAGTATTTTCGCGTACCTGATAGATACCTTCCTCAGTGACCACGTATGGTGCCGTGGGCGTACCAATCAGCATGTTGCCCATGATGCCTGGAGCGCGTTTTGCTGCATTGGAGGTACTCTCAGACATATCGATGCGCTGACCAGCGACACCAGAGAGGATGATACCTTCGCCAGCAGGGATGAAACCATCGGCAACAGGTTCGACAACGAAGCTCTGGTTGTCGTACTTGCTGAGCCACCACGCCTTGGCCGTCTCTGTGTCGAGCTGGACAGGAACAGGCGACGAGAAGGTGCCTGCACCTTCCTTAGGCAGCACAACGGTGGCACCACGGAGCAGCGAGAAGTCCTTGGTCTGCTGAACCTCGTCGAACCATATCTGTACGCTCGGACTCCACATGAAGCCGTCGGCCTGACAGAGAAGGTCGTAGGTGAGACTCTTGTCCTCGACTTTAAGCTGGTAGTAGCCGTAGCTGTCGGTAGTGGCAGCATAGTTAACGTCGCCACTGCGGAGGGTGACGATGGCACCGCCAACGGGCACATCGTCGTCAGCACGTGTGACACGTCCGCTGAGCAAGCCCATAGGCTGCTCGCTGAACAGAGCCTCAATGGTCATTGAAGACTTCACAATGAACGATGAAGATAGATCACCAGTGACAGCCTTGCCGTCGACCGTCCAGCCGTCGAACTGCCAGCCTGAAGCAGGTGTAGCAGTGAGTTGGAGTTCAGTACCATAGGTATAGCGGCCTGTACCGCCACCAGTAACGGTACCACCCTTCTCGTCATAGTTGACGGTGACATCGTAGTACTTGGGCGTGAAGACGGCTGTAAGGTCGGCACTGCCAAGTGGCATGTAGACATAGGTAGCCGAATCGGAGAGTACCTTGTCGAACTCCATCCAGCGCGTGAATACATATCCCTCGGCAGGCGTGGCCTGGAGCGTGACGGGCTGTGAGAAGTCGTACTGACCAGAGGCGGGCGATACGCTACCACCCTCGGCAGGCTGAGCCATGACGGCCAACGTCACCTTGCCACCCGTATACTGTATCCATGTGGCCTGCTTGCCCACTGCGCCGTTGAAGCCCTCGAAGTCAGTGATGCCGGCAGTCTGCACGGTCAGCACGTAGTAGCCGTCGCCACCCGTGATAGTTCCAAGACCTAACAGGTAGTCGGTATCGGTCTGCTTGGTGATGCTGATCTTCGAGGCATCGAGCTGCTTGCCCTGACAAGCCAACGTGATGTCATCGGTAGTGAACGTCGCGGCATCGATGGCCTTGTTGAAACTTACAGTGAGCTGCTTGACAGGCTCAGTAGCCACGGTGCCCTCCTTGGGAACGCCTACAAACTCCTTAACAGCCAACTCGACATCGGGCTTGGGTGCGAAGGTGAGGATGAGCGTCTCGCCAGTAGCTGGCATATTGGCCACGAAGTGCAAGCGATTCTCGCGTATCGGGTCGCGACCGTCGCGCAAGGTGCGGTCGGTCTGCCAGACATTATCTATTTCAAGTTCCTGACCGTCGCTCTGACGGACGATGCGAGTCAACTTCTGGCGGCCAACGGTAGGATCCATCAGATTGCCATAAGCCCATCCTGCCTGCGTAGGCAGCAAGGTGAGATGGTACTCGGTATCACTCTTCTTGTCGATGGTGGCACTGGCCAGCTCGTTGACGATATCCTTCGTGGCATCGGTGAAGTAGATGGCATCAGGCTTGTCTTCAGCATCGAGTACATCGTTGACGAGGAAGGCACGACCGGCGGCTGATGTCTGAGAGCTGGCCGATGGTGTGAAGCCACGGATGAGTTCGTGGATGGTGACCTGATCGAGCAGCGACAGGTTCTCGTTGCCGTAGCTGGTGACGTGTGTAGCCTCGACATTGTACTTGACGAAGTGGCCTAAGAGCGTCGACTGCAGCCACCACTGGGCGTAGGCCTGTGTGTGAGCAGGAATGGTTCCAAAGTCGGTAGGAATACTCTGTCCCAATGCGAGGGTCTTGTCTTGACCATTGAGCTGTGAACTGATAAACTCGAAGTCGATGAGCAATCCCTTCTGATTGTCGATAATCTCGGGCTGGTTGGTGACCATCTTGACGTTGGTAGCATCGCCGTTGCCCTTGTTGTTGATGACGAGTGCAAACTCGGCAGGTTCCATGGGTTCTACCTCCTCAGTCAGCGCATCGTCGCCTAAGATGTCGCGCTGCATGAAGTAGGTAAGGTCAAGCTCGGGCGAAGGTTTCACTGTCAGCGTGACAGGATAGAGTTCGCGAGTCACCAGTAAGTCTGTATACGGGTCGATGTACGACAACGTTCCGCCAAACGAGTAGTCGATAGGCTTTTCAGGTGCAGCGTACTTCGACGGGATAAACAGGATAGTTGCCGTACCCGTGCTGTCGGTACCCAAGTGCCAGCCAGCATCCATCGGCAGCTCGCCCTGGAAGCCCACGAGCGACTCGGTGTGCATCTCGAACTCCTTGGCAGTGGCCACCTGCTGAGTCTGGGTATTAGTAACATTCAGCTTCAGCTTGACATCCTTCATGGCCTGGTTCTTGTTGCCGTTATAGACGGTCAACGTGCCACGGAAGGCCTGGCGCGTCATCGTCATGGTCTGATTGATCTGGAGCGTGATGGTGGCACAGACGTTGTTGCCTTTGTTCTCAGCATTTTCGTTGAACTTGACAGTCTCGGCTATCCACATCTCGTCAGTGTCCTTATAACCCATCTTACGCGATGCCTCCTCGCCCTTTACAATCAAGTCAATATAGTCGGAAAGAAGTTCCTTGTGCATACGGTTTTCTGACTCCGTACCGTTCTGATCGTAGGCCGTAGAGTTGTTCAGACGTTCAACAAACTTAGCCAGCTGTGCATCTGTAATGCCCTTTGGCTTAACGTCACGGAGTGCATCAACCGTGATAGTTCCTTCTTGTTTAACAGCTGTATTCAAGAATGTGTACAGCTCCTCGTCATCAGTATTCTCAATCCATGCGGTATCACCGAAGATTTCTAATTGCATGGCATTGAATGCCCAATACTCTTGAGCCGGAATCTCGGCAACCAGACGATAACTGGTAAGCCAGTCGGGCTCGGCAGCGGGAGCTGCACGACGGGCTGCCAATGCCGGTCCTCTCCAGCTTAATGGCACGAAGGATTTCCACCACGGATTTTTGCCACAAGGTTCGGTGAGGGCTATCAGACAATTGGTAACATTAAGTGCCGTACCAATGCCCTGACATGTTATGGCAGCAGCACCGCTGATGCCCATAGATCCCAACATGGCTGCGAGGGAAGCGTCACGGCAGAACTCTGCAATACAACCCAGTGCCGTAATACCATTGGTAGCATAGAATCGCCAGGTAATATTCTCAGGATGCTTATAACTGGTATCGGTGACAGCAGTATAACCACCATACAGACAGCCGAACTTCGGTATAAATGACAGGCCGCAGTCACGCCACTTCTTCAGATATTCATTGGTGCAGGGGTCACAGTCCTTGTCGACAGTCACGTTGCCATTGCTCGATGAAGAGTTGTAGCCACCGCCGCCACCGCCACCGCCTGGTGAGCCAAGGCCGTTGCCATAGACAGTGTACCAGCCACCACCATTGTCCTTAGGACACGGTAGATCGACCTTAATGGTATGTGGGTACCAGCCATACTTTCCTTCAGGTCCACACTCGAAGCGCCAGTCAGTGAGAGAATTAACCCTACAGGGCTTGGCTTTATCAGAACTCTTAGAAGAATTAGAACCAGAGCCAGAGCCGGAACCGGAACCTGAACCAGAATCGCCGGAATCAGGATCATCAGGATCAGGATTATTAGGATCCAACTTTGTCACCCTGACAGGAATATCAATGCTCTCACCCGGATCCAACGTCAGGTCGTCGTACTTGACCTGCACCTCCCACTTATAGTCGCCCTTTCTGGTAGGAACGCTATAGACGACGTCATAAACAGGAACAGTGCCTTTGTTCTTCAGCTTGACGCTGTAGTCGTGGCTTCCGCCGACATCGAGACTGCCGATGTCCAGATCAGTCGGTTCAATGACGTCGACAATAGGTTCTGGCGCATTAGGCACCCAATCCCAAGACCATTCCGTATCAGAATTGGTGTAATCGCCGACACCGTGCGTGTCCTTCCTGTTGCCCATGCGGGTAATCTTGACGGGAATGACCATGCTCTGCTGCGGCGACAGTGAGAAGTCCTTACACTCTACGAGTGGTTCCCACTTGAAACCACTGACCCTTTCAGGAACGATGTAGTTGGCATTCTGAGCCGTAATCAGACCCTTGTTGGTGAGCACGGCCTGATATATCTGACTCTCGCCGGCACCCAAGTGGCTCAGTTCGATGTTGTCGGGTTCGATGACCTCGATGACAGGAGCCGGAACGTTGGTCTCATACTGCACAGTGGTCACAATGTTGTACTCGTCCTCAACCTCGGTTTCCTCTACGTCCCAGCTGACGGTGATAGCCTGATAGCTCAGACAGATTACCTTATTCGTGGTTGTTCCCGGGTCGACAAGGATATTATTCTTGTAGGACTCGTGTTTGTCGGCTGTCACGTTCAGCTGATAGTAGCCCTCGGGCAGGTCGATGGTGAAGAGACCGTCGTCACCACTCTTACCTTGTGCAACAAGGGCACCTGTGACAGGATTCTTCACGACAATCTCGGCACCGCTGACGTGAGGTTTCTGTTCCGTATAGTAGGTAAACTCGTCAGTGACATCGACAACAAGCGTACCAGTCTTGTCGGACACAGGCGTGACGCTGAAATTGATGTAAGTACCATTGCCATTCTCGCAGTTGATGCCAAGACGGCCCGTAACAGGCACGTTGATCTGCATATCGGGAGTAGGCATCAGGCGCAACACGACGGTCGCCGTATCGTTCTTTTCCAGTCCAGGCATCGTGGCACCCGTCAGCGCCTTCATCCATTCGGGCAGTGAGAGGCTGATGGCTCCCGTGTTGCCTTTACCGTTGTTGGTGACGATGAAACTGTAGTCGCGGCCACTATCCTTGTTCATCGTGGTTGTGAGGTTCTGCGACTCTACCACGAGATTGCCAGTAGCTGTGCGGGCATAGTAGTAAATGGGAATCTCAAGATAAGCTCCCTCGGCAGAGGTGACACGCACCTTGAACGGCTGCCAGTCGTTGCCAGAAGTAGCTACTGTACCGGCTATCTGATAGGTCATATCGACCGTTGCATTGCCTGCGATATCCGATGCAATGGTGAACTGGGCACTGCAGCCCTCTGGTGCATCCAGCACTTCGGTAGTGACGCCTGTCAGCGGGAGTGTTCCGGCATTCACCAGTCGAATGACGCCCTTCTCGGTTTCCCCTATCGTCACGTCGCAGGTGACGTAGGCATTGTCTGCACGTTTCAGTCCGAAGACGTCGAAGGCAGCCTGTTCCTCTACGGTGGGGTCACCCTTGAAGCAGGCACCTACGGAGAAGTGACCCGACTGAAGGGCATAAAGCTGCCATTCAAGTGTGAAACGTCCGTTGGCATCAGTAGTAACCTGCTTGACGTCGCGGGCACCGGCGTTAATCATATAGACATCAATCTGGGCATTGACGGTGCGTTCGCCAGTAATCTGACCGGTAATAGTCACCATGTCTCCCTGACGATAAATCTGCTTGTCTGTCTTCACAGTCGCTGTAAATGGAGCGACAGCCTTCACCGTCGCTTCAGCAGAAGTGTTGTTGGTGTAGACTAACTCGTTGACACTGCGTGACTCGTTAACGATGGCATAGTAGACACAATCGGACACCTTGTCGGGAAGCGACACCACACGCGTGAGCGTCTCACTGCCTCCCACAGGAATATCCTGCGAAGTGTACAGTGTAGCTATTGGAGTCGACAATCCCTTCATGTAGACGGTAACGGGTGTTTGCTTGGCCAACGGATAGGCTCCATCGTTGGCAACAACGGCAGTCAGCGTGACAGAACTGCTGACGACGGCCGTCTGCACATCGGCAGTAAAGCTGGAAATGCGGGCATCGGGCAGTGTCTGGTCGGTCACCAGCAGGAAGCATGTGCCAGAACCAAAGCCCTCGGCAGCCACCGTAAAAATGACGGTATGCGAGTCGCCGCTGACCTCGTTCTTCTTCGTCTGCACAACAACGTCCACGGTTGTCTGACCTGCAGGAATCGTCACGTTATGCTCGTAAACCAACTCTGCATCATAGTTACTCGTCAATGTCACTGTGAGCGGCTGACTCACGTCGTCGACGGTATTACGGGTAATCGTCAGCTTAGTCTCGTCACCCTCCTTCACTGTACTCTGCTGTGACGTCAATGCCAGTGAAGCACCATCGTTGTCGAGCACGGTGAGTTTGGCCGTTACGCTACCTGCCTGCTCGCCAGAAGCGGCACAGTTACAGGACGATACCCAAACACCTGCTGTCAGCGTATAGGTGCGGTCGCCTTCCTTGATGGTATTGTCCACAGGACCGAGATTGAAATAAACGGTTTCAACGCCCTTGGCCATTTCTATTGTTTTGTTCGTATAGTAGAGGCCGCCTTCGGAGTCGTCGCTAATGCGGACGGTAATCTTGGTATCTGTCTTGCCTGTACGCGTCAGCACGGCAGCCACAGACGTAGGACCGGCCTGTTCGCTTATCACATCGGGAGTCAAGGTCAGCGTGAGCACAGGCATATCGTTGTCATGTACCATGACAAGAACCTCGCCCTTGTTGTAATTTGGGGCAGAAGCCGTGAACTTATACGACTGCTCAAGGTTGGGCACCTCATTATCGACTACCGTCACATCTGCAGTTACCGTTGTCTGTCCGGCAGGAATGGTGACCGTCGACGGATAGACGAAGCGCTTCGAGTCTTCACTGGTCAGCGACACTATAATGGGCTGAGCCGACGGACGTGCAGCGGTAATAGTGAGCTGGAAGGTCTCACCCTCATTGACATCAGTCTTTGAAGAGGTAACGGTGAAACCTGGCAGTTCGTCATCGACGATGATCAGGCGAGCCGTCACAGGATCGTAGCCGTCGCCACTGACCGTCACATCAACCACTGAGTCGGCATCCAGTACATCATTGTTCTTAACGTCAAAATAGAACACCACACCCGACTGATTAGCAGGAATGGTTATGCTCTTAGGAATATCAACACGAGCGTCTTCAGTGCTGGTAATGGTGAATGTGCGGATGTTTTGCCAACGGCCTGAACGGCTCAGTTTACCGCTGATACGCTGGGTATAACCCTCATTTACCTTGACAGGTGACAATTCCAGCGTCAGACGCTTGCCGACGGTGAGGTTAGTAGCCGACAGTGCGGTATTATTATCACGCAATGACGGGTGTTCACCAGTCTTGTCGGAAGGCACAACGGCAACCTGCACCTTAGCCAAGCCGTCGATACCCAACAGGGCAGGCAGTACAATCTTGGCCTCGCGGTTGACGGAACCGCCAGCACCGAGTGTCTCGTCGTAATAGGTGGTAGTCAGCTGTTTCACCATATTGCCCGAGAGCGCCACCAAAGAAATCTGTTCACTCCAGCCGGCTTCGGTAGCCACTTGACCTATGTTGCCTACCTTCCACTTGACAGTGAGTTCGCCCTCAGGATTAACGGTAGAGGGTTCGAAGGTGACATCGGTCGGTTGCAGGTCTGGACGCGGAATGACCTCGACGGTAATCGTACCATTCTCCTGAGCAGTCAGCACGTTCTGCTTCTGACGATCAGAGAGCGTCACGCTTTTGTCTAAGAGGTAGACGGGGAACACAGTACCATTTTCAGCATCGGGCGACAGTGGAATATCCACAGTCACCAGCGTACCCACATTGTCGAGCAACAGGTCGTTCTTGTCACTGTAGATGATGACACGGTAGACATGGTAGTAGTTGACACCACCATGGTTACCGGCACCACGCCACTCGGTACCACGGTACTTCGTCGCTACCTTGTGGTAAGGAGCACGGTTCTGTGCTAACTTGACTGGCAAATTACCTTCCTCGTCGGCAACCAGTTGGAAAGGTACGGAGAGGTCGAACTGCACACCTGTGATGTCGCTCTGATTCTCCATTACAATCGGCAGACTGAGCGTCTTTCCAGCAGGACATTTCTCCGACTGCACACGCAGCACGTTACTCTGCGCCTGTAGCACTGCTGCCATACAGGCCAGGACGGCTAATAGTTGGAATCTGATGTATCTCATAGTCGTATTATTTTCTGTTCTTACATCTTACTTTTTACATCTCACTTCTTGACTTTGTATTGCTTTCCATTGATGCGAATGACATAGATGCCTTCAGGCAACGTATCCCAAGCGCCCAGACGACGGCCACTGAAGTCGAAGACGGGAACATCGTTCGTAACCGGCTGGACGGAACTCAGCGTACTGATTCCAGTCAGACCAACTTCGTTGACAACATCGAGATGGCGAGCCAGAGCGTCAGACAAACGGACGTCGGTAACCACGGCACCTGCTGGCAAGTCTGTCAACAACTGATGAATGCCAGGCGTGAGGGCATGGCCTTCAGCCGAGTATACCACCAAGCGGACACCACCAGCCACCTCGCGCATAGCAACGGAGAACCGGCTCTTCAACGCCTCGCTGACATGGAGCTGGCCAAGAGCTGCACCCGTAATGGTGAGCTGCAGGGCGGCAACGGCATCGGGATGGGTCAGCACGACATTGTTACCATCGATGCTGAGCACATTTTGCTGACTGGCCGGTGCCCTATTATAATAATAAGGTACTTGCACGGGCTCTGTTTCCACATAGCTGAGTATGTAGTCGACACTACCTACGACGTCACTGACGTTAATCACATCGTCAGCATTAGCATCGGCTGTGGTGAAGTTGAACATCTGACCTTCGGCCTTGCTATCATTGAGCGCATAGTAGATGATGCTCTGTAGGTCGGTAACGTCGACCGTCTGGTCGGCATTTGCGTCACCGTCCTTCCAATCGAAACGCATGATGTACGTCAGATGACTCCACCAAGGATTACCATGTGTATAGATAACAGGCACTCCCTTCGGAGCCCGCAACGGACGATTATACCAGTTCGTATAGAGATTCCACAAACCTTCGCTGTTCTTGACCAGTTCATAGTCGGAAGTTGTCCAGGAACCGTTCTTATTGACATAGTGACGATACAGGTCGCTAAAGTCGAATTTGTAATCGCCATACTCATGACGGTAGGTCTGAAGCGTATTGTTCTCAATCGTTGCGGGGATGCCAGGCGTGATGTCAATCACTGGAGCACCCTCGACGACCTGCTTGGACTGATAGTCGACGAACTGGAAGCCACGTGCAAAGTTGCTGTTTTCAAGCTTTTCGCGAGAGATAGGCTGCGAGACGGCTGTCAACTGGTTGTAGCTCAGGTCGAGCTTCTTCAGGTTAGGCAACTTCACGGCGAAGGGATAGATATCGCCCGTCAGCTCATTGCCCATCATGTTGACTACGGTCAGTGTCGTATTTTCCGACCTGTTAGCCAACAGCGTAGTAAGGTCGGCCTTAATATGGTTGTCGCTCAGATTCAGCACCTCTATACGCGGAAGCAGGAAGAGCGAGTCGGGCAGTTCACCCTTCACACCCTGACCACTCAGATTGATCTCTGTG
This sequence comes from Prevotella sp., assembly GCA_017474485.1. Lineage (GTDB taxonomy): Bacteria > Bacteroidota > Bacteroidia > Bacteroidales > Bacteroidaceae > Prevotella. The sequence goes on along the minus strand of JAFVHO010000118.1, from coordinate 13,299 downwards.
ATATAATCGCCTACGGTCACGACACCAAACCACTTACCCATAGAACGGTGGTTGTTGGAGAGATCCCAAGGCTGCTTCCAGTTCTGACCGTCGAGTTCGCGATAGAGTTTCTTCAGAATAGCAAAGTCGAGATCGTTGAGCAAGTCGCCCTGGAAGAAACCGCGAATTTCCTTGAACTCCTTCCAAACATCAGCTTCCTTATAAAACTCCACAGCGTCTTCAGGAACTTCCAATACGCAGTTTTTACGATAACCCATATACCAACCGTCACATTTTGGAGGCATACCAGCATAGACACGCAGCAGTTCCAGCGAGTCACAGCCACTGAAGTAGGTAAAACTCGTAATGGTCGTATAGTCCTGATTACGTCCCAAGTAGGCCTCCTTCAGAAGCTTACAGCCTGCAGCAAGGTATGACCCAGGCTGATCAAGACGCCTGATGCCATCAGGAATGCGGATAGAGCTAATCTGGGTGTTGGAGAAAGCGGAGGACTCAAGTACTTCAAGCGAATCGGGCAGGGTGACAGAGGTCAGCCCCGACCAATCGAACGCTGCATAGCCAATCTCCTTCAAGCTGTCAGGTAGCTGTATCTGCTCCAATGCTGAACAGGACTGGAACATGTAGTTGGTGATGCGTTTGATGTCGCTAGGTAACTGGACGCTGGTGAGCGATTTACAATTGGCAAAGAGGCCGGAGCCCCAAGTCTTGATGCCCTTGGGCAACGTCACACTTGTCAGACCAGAACCATTGAAAGCATCACCATCTATCGTTGTAACGCCCGAAGGAATGGTGAGCGCGCAGGTCATTGCCTTGGTATCGCGGAACGAAGAGCCGCCAATAAAGGTCAGCGAATCGGGCAACTTGGTGAATGCCACGTTGGTACCCCAGAAAGCATCATACTCGATTCGAGTAATCTTATCGTTCAACTCAATATCGGTCAGTGAAGCACAGCCTTCGAAAGCCTCGTTGCGAATGACACGTATGCCATCGTGCATCTTAACGGTGCGCAGAAGAGGATTGCTCTTACAATAATTCTCAGGTACATAGTCAATACCAGTCGGCACATTGACACTCTCTAACTGCTTACACGACTGGAAAGTACAATAGCCCACCTCAGTAATGCTGTTGGGGAGGGTCATTGTCGTGAAGCCTGTGTTCTCAAACACGTAATTATCTACGAATGTCAACGTATTCATCGCACTGACATTGATATCATTAAGCTGTGGACAATAGCTGAAAGCAGCATAGCCTAAACGGGTAGTTCCTTCTGCAAGGACAACTTTCTGCAACTTGTCGCAATGGTAAAGGATTCCGTTGGACACCTCCGTGATGGCTTTCGGGAAGCGGAACTCGGTAAGGGAATCGCACCCCTCAAAGGCATTGTTCTCCAAAGTAGTAATACTTTCGGGCAAAACAATTGCCTTGACAGCATTACAATTGCTGAAGGCATAACTGCTAATGGTCTGCAAGCCCTCATTGAACGTAATGTTCTCCACCTTGCTATTATACCCAAATGCTTGATAACCGACGGACTTCAACGTGGCAGGAAATACGATAGGCGTCGTGCGAACCTTATTATTATTAAAGGCATACTGTTCGATGGTTTCCACCTGAGCAGGGATATTGACATCTTCCAATGCGTAACACTCTCTGAAGGCTGAATTGCCTATGAAGGTGATGCCATCAGGAAGCACAGCCTTCTTCAGTTTCTCACAATGATGAAACACGTAGGGCTCCAGTCGGGTAACGCCGGCAGGAACGGTCACCTCCTCAATACCAGAATAATAGAAAGCATAATTAGCAATCTCAGTAACACCGGCAGGAATATCGACATGTGCAAGACTGAAAGTAGGCTTGCGGTCTTGCGCCAGAGCATACTCGCCTATTTTCTTGACATCCTTTGGCAGTGAGATACTGCGCAGTCTGGGCATGTTGTAGAACATACAGCGTGTGATCACGTCCTTTTCAGTGTTCCATGGACCATGATATGTTTCTATTGTAGCTATACCACCGCTATTGACATCCCACTGGTGGTAGCTGTCGCCGCCTTCAACAATGCTGGCGTTAGTCAGGTTGAGCACCTCGACATTAGGCATCGAACTATGGATATAGTCGATATCAGTACCGTTTAACGGACCGGTAACGGTCAGCGTCAGCAAGTTATTGGGTGCCCCGACAGCCTCAACTTTTGCTTGCAGCTGTCCGCCTTCTGTCGTAGTGACGACAAAATCGGTTGGCTGTCCGATAGCCATGATGTGGAAACACTTCGTAACATCGTGGTTGCGATATTCTTCCACCAAGTCGGGATGTACGTAAAGTGTCACGAGGCTCTCAGACAATCCTGTGGTGCCAGTAAACGGATTCTGGGGACCGGGCAGGACAATCTTTTTTACAGGTGCATAGCTAAACACCCAACTGTCAGACAACGTGGTGATGCCTGTGCCAAAGTTGACTTCTGTCAGCGACTCACAGTCGTAAAACGCACTCCCCTCCACAGTCTCTACAGCATCGGGCAGAGTGATAGTCTCTAAACTCTTGCAATAGGAGAAAGCGCTGTTGGGAATGACCTTCAGCGTTGAACCTGCAGCAAAGGTAAAGGTAGCCAGCGAGTCGCAATTATTGAACACATCATTGCCTAACGTGCTGACACCAGCAGGCAAGGTAAACGTCCGCAAGCCGTCGCAGTTATTGAAGGCACTCCGCATGATGGTGAGGTCACTGACACCTTCGTCGAAGTTCACTGTCTTTAATCCCTTTTGGCTGGAGAAGGCACTCTCGCCGATGCTTTTCACGCCAGGGCCGATGTTAATAGTAGTCAGCTTGCTGCGACTATTATAAAAACCATTAGGTACCGACGGAGCCAAGAAGGTGATGGTCTCGATATTGTCGGTATAATAGAACATCCAACTGCCAAACTCCGTAACCGAGGCAGGAATAGTCAACGATTTCACGCAAGGACAGCTATACAACCACGAATTGGGCAGAGCGGTGAGCAGCGTACACTCCTCAATGTTGATACTTACCAGACTCTTGTTGTAGCTAAAAACCTCAGAACCCATGGTGGTCAGCTGACAGCCTTTGGGAAAAATAATGGTCTCTAATGAGTCGCAGCTTGCAATAGCACCATTGCCAAGGGTGGTCAGACCTGCGGGCAGGGTAATCGACTTCATGCCATCGCAGTTGTTGAAGGCACTCCGCATGATGTTCAACTCACTAATGGCAGGGGCGAAGTTCACCGTTTTCAGACCGGAATTACTCGAAAAAGCATTCTCGCCGATGCTCTTCACACCAGGGCCAAGATTGATGGTGGCCAGTTTCTTACGACCGCTATAGAAACTATTAGGTACCGATGGAGCATAGAAAGTGATGGTCTCAATATTATCAGTATTATAGAACATCCAACTGCCAAACTCCGTAACCGAAGCAGGAATAGTGAGCGATGTGATGCAGGGACAACTATACAGCCACGAATTGGGCAAAGCTGTCAGCAGTGTACATGCCTCGATGTTAATACTCTCCAATTTTGAATTGTAACTGAAAGCATTACTACCCATAGAAGTAAGCTTGCTACCTGTGGCAAACGTTACCGTACGCAGCGAGTCGATACTGTTAAAGGCCGATTCACCAATGGTAGTAACTGAATGTGGGATGGTAATCTGGCGCAATAAATCCACATTATCAAATGCCTTGTACATGATAGTTGTCAGACTGGTGAGTTCCGACACGTTAATACTGGTCAGGTTACGGCAATTCCGGAACGTACCTTTACCCAGTATTTGCAGTTTACTGTTCAGCGTAACACTCTCCAAATTGCTGCAATTGTAGAAAGCGTCATCCTTAGTACCATCGGCACCGCCTGTGGCAATGATGTTCTGTCCGAACACGACACTGACGATATTGTTTCGGTTACTCAACGAGCCACCGATGTAAAGCACATCGTGACTGTTGCCAGAATCATCCGTCACCTGGTCGGCAATAATGATGTGACCTGCCTTGTCGGCATCGGTACTATACTTACTGATGCCAATAAAGGTAGCGGGACCGTCGGCATCATACGAGTAACGAAGCTCGTTGCCATTGCTGTCGGCAACCTTTACCTCGTCAGCCATAGTCGAAAGCGGCAGAAGGAAGCCCACAAACAACAGTAGCCATCCCCGCCAATAAGCGTTAGAGTCTTGCGTTTTTTTCATAATCTTATTTCTTTATTTGGTTTCTAGTCAACAATATGATTTTGCAAATATAGAGAAAATACTCCAAAGGTGCATCCTATTTTTGCAAAAATGTGTCCTTCATCTTCAAAAAGTGTAGAATATCTTTGGTTTTTAGGGCAAATCAATTGTCAATTATCAATTAATTCGTACCTTTGCAGTCAAATTTAGAAAACAAGGAGAAAATGACATTATATCCCAAACTGATTATGGATGCGCTGGCAACGGTGACGTATGCCGGCACGAAGAAGAACTTGGTAGAGAGTGAGATGGTGGCTGACCAGCCTGCCATCAATGGCAACAAGGTGAGCGTCGTGTTGGAATTCCCACGTGACACCGACCCGTTCCTGAAATCGACGGTAAAGGCTGCTGAAGCCGCTATCAAATACCACTGTGGCAAGGACGTTGAGGTGGAAATCCAGACTGAATTCAAGTCGAAGCCCCGCCCTGAGATTGGCAAGTTGCTGCCTGAGGTGAAGAATATCATTGCCGTGAGCAGTGGCAAGGGCGGTGTAGGCAAGTCGACCGTTTCTGCCAACTTGGCCATCGCTTTGGCACGTTTGGGCTATAAGGTTGGTTTACTAGACTGCGACATCTTCGGTCCGTCCATGCCCAAGATGTTCAACGCCGAGGATGCCCGTCCATACGCTGTCGAGGTTGATGGTCGCCAACTCATTGAACCCATCGAGGCTTACGGCGTCAAGATGCTCAGTATTGGTTTCTTCGTCAGTCCTGACACGGCAACGCTATGGCGTGGCGGAATGGCTACGAATGCCCTGAAGCAACTGATAGCCGATGCCAACTGGGGAGAACTTGATTACTTCATCCTCGACACGCCTCCAGGCACCAGCGACATCCACCTCACCCTACTCCAGACATTAGGTATTACGGGGGCTGTCATCGTGTCGACACCTCAGCAGGTGGCATTGGCTGATGCGCGCAAGGGCATCGATATGTATCGCAACGAGAAGGTCAACGTGCCCATCCTCGGACTGATTGAGAATATGGCTTGGTTTACGCCTGCCGAACTGCCTGAGAACAAGTACTACATCTTTGGCAAGGAAGGTTGCAAGCAGCTGGCAGAAGAAATGAACGTGCCCCTGTTGGCCCAGATTCCATTGGTGCAGAGCATCTGCGAGAGTGGTGATGCGGGTGAGCCTGCTGCCACCAGCAGCGAGACAGCTACAGGTCTGGCCTTTATCAATCTGGCACAGGCTGTTGTCACCGTTGTCAACAAGCGCAACCGTGAACTACCCAAGACACAAATTGTGGGAGTTAAGAATTAAGAGTTAAGAGTTAAGAATTAAGAGTTAAGAATTAAGAGTTAAGAGTACGTGCCTCTCTATTACGCTTCAGGAACAGCAGACGCTCCTTGGCGTAATGACGGGCACGTAATATTTGATAACGATATACCGCCACAGACAACAGGAAATAGGTCCCTGCTTGAATCCACAGGATGCGATATTCCGTCAGTACATCGTGGAGTGTAGCCCCCATAGAATTCATACGAACGTATGCACGCGCACCAAACGTGCTAGGGACTACCCAAGACACGCCCTGCAACCAGCCTGGAATGTTGCTTTGCGGCCACGAGATACCCGTGAGGAACAACATCGGCACAGAGGCAAAGACCATGATCAGCATGACGTTCTCGCGATATTTGACGAGACATGACACCACAATGCCAAAGAAGATACATGCCAGCGTATAAGGCAGCATGATAGTCAACAGCGACTGCCACGTCGCCAACTGTGGGAAGTGGAACAATCGCGGGACGCCAGCCACCAGCCAAGCACCCATGACGGCATATATCATAAAGTAAACCAAGGCCTTGCCAAAGACGATGGCGAACGACGACTCATAGCGTTTGTCACCAACAGGCACCAAGGCCCCAAGTGGGTTCTCCTCACGTGCCGTACCAGCGGAGAGTCCGATACCAAGCACCAGCGTCTGCTGCAATATCAGCATCAGCACAGCAGGCAGGACAAACGAGCCATAGCCTCCCTTCGGATTGAATATAGGCACATCCTCATACTCGAGCGGACGGGCCGAAATAGCCTCTTCGCGACTGGTATAGAGTCCACTCAGCTTCGTCTGAATGGCCTTGCCCATATCCATTGACACCAGCATGGATGTCTGGTAGATGGCCTTATACGTGAGCATCAGGCTCATGTCACAATAGACACTGACAACACTCTGTTTCATACGCAGGATATTACTCTCAAAGTCTGGCGGAATGAAATAGATGCCTTTTACCAACTGACGACTGACCAACGAGATACCCTCGTCCAAATCCTGTGCGTAGTAGGCCACCCGTACATCAGGCGACGCGTCACACTTATGGACAAACTCGCGCGACAAGCCCGTGTTCGACATATCGACCACACAGACAGGCACCTCATGGACGGTTTCGTTGTTATATATCCAGGAATACAACAGCGGATAGGCAATGGGCACCACGAGGAAAAAGATGAGAATACCCTCGTCTTTTACCACCTGTTGCATTTCACGTCGCCAAATATAGCAGACGTGTTGCAGGTCCTCGTATATCTTATGGAATATAGACATAGGTAAGCATTGCATTTTTAATCTTCTTGACTACCATCCACGGCAACAGCATAAAGCCTGCCAGTGCAGCAAAGTGGAACCACGACTCGATGAGCGGAAAACCGTTGAACACACAAGTCTGGTAAATCATGTAATAGTGGCGCAGGGGGAACAGCCAGGACAACGACTGCAACGGACGGTCCATTCCCATGACGGGGAAGGCAGAACCAGCCATCGAAATGCTGAGCACAGCCCACAGCGAACAGATACTCATGGACATACGGAGCGAAGGCATCAGTCCAAAGGCGAAGATGCCAAAGCCCTGCGAGGCCAACACCTGCATCAGTCCCAGCAGCACCAACATCCATGGACTGCCTAAGTGAGGGAATCCCAGATGGAAGAACACATAGTACTGATAGCTATAGACCACAGCCAGCCAGACAAGTGTCTGGGGCAAGAACTTGCCTAATAGGGCTACCGAAATATTATTATCAGCCATTTCCAGCCACTGTTTCGAACTGTTGAACTTCAGTTCTGTACCCAAAGAATAGGCCGTAATCAGGAAGATGAACAGCATCATCATGCCAGGCACTATCATCGTGGAGAGATAGGAGTTATAGCTCGTCCACGGATTCGCTATCTGATGCAGGTCGATCTTGATGGGTTGCAGGAAGGTCTGTATCTGGTCAGGCGTAAACCCCTTGGCACGCATGGTAGCCTGCCCCACAGCAGCAGAGCCAAGCGTGGAAATCGTCTTCAAGTCTCGCATCAGCAAGGCACCTGCCGCCAACGTGGTGTACGAATAATAATAGGATATCTTGGGTTGGCGCGATGCCAGCAGTTTCTCCGTCGTACCTTTGGGGAAATACAAGAAACCGTATATCTCGTTGTTCTGGATAGCTTTTCGAGCCTCGGCAACGGTGGCATAGCTATGCGTGATGCGTGACATCTGGAAAGCATCAAGACGGCGAATCAAAGCACGCGTCGTTGTGGTATTGTCAACATCCACAATACCTATTGGCATTTCTGTAGGCAGTCCGTCTTCCATGAGCGAGGTAAAGAACACCATTACCCCTAATGGGAACACCACCATGCAAAAAGGATAGATATAGTTGTTGCGCAAAATAGACAATTCACGCAACATGATATCGAATATCTGCCTCAGCGCTTTCAATTATCAATTATTATTTGATAATCAACGACATACCCGGGCGTAAGCCTTCAACATTTTCAACAGGACGGGCTTTCACTTCGAAAGTCTTCAGGTCATACTGGCCATTGGCCTTGGTAGCCTTCCACACGGCATAGGTACCCTGATCCTTCAGATAGTAAACCTTCATCTTGATTGACTTATTGAAGGCTGGGACAAAAGCATCCACCACAGTACCGACAGTCATCGAGCCCAGCTGGTCTTCGCGAACATTGAAAGCGCCCCACATATCTTTCATCAGCGAGATGGTCATAATAGGCGAGCCAGTGCCGACGAGTTCACCCACCTTGGGATAGATGTCGCTCACTTCGCCTTCCATCTGAGCCACCTGCACCGTCTCATGGATATATGAATTGACTTCCCGAACGGCACCACGGGCACGGCCCACCTGAGCAGCAGCAGCCAGCTTATCCTCGCGACGGGCACCGTTCTGAGCCATCTCATACTGGCTCTTGGCAGCTTTCTCCTGAGCCTCCATGGCCTTGTAGTTGGCATAGACCTCATCGCGCTTTTGGGCACTCATCACACCCTCGTCGTACAGACGCTGTATGCGGTTATACGATTTCTCGGCAATCTCGAGACCGGCCTTGGCCTGCTGCCATAGCTGGTAGGCACCCTGTATCTGTTCCTGACGGGCACCGTTCTGCGCCTTCAGTTCCAAGGCGGCAGCAGCGCTCTCAGCACTCTGGGCCTGTTCCATCTTGGCACGTACCTCTGGCGCATCGAGAATGGCCAGCGTATCGCCAACCTTCACGTAGTCGCCTTCCTTCACACGAATTTCCAGGATTCGTCCAGGCACCTTACTTGATACACGATACTCACTTACTTCTACCTGACCTTGCATCAGCTCTGGATCACGACCCAAAGCAAAGAAACCAATCAAGGCCACCAAAACCACCACTGCAGCAAAACCCACAATGGCCAATAGGATATTGTTGTGTTGCGTTTTTGCAGACATAGTGCCTTATCAATTCTCCATTTCAACAGAACGCGAGCCAATCTCGTGTCCGTCAGCAATTACTTGAATAGTGTATCTTCCCTCAATCAGCGAGGTCTTGGGGACAAACATCTCCATCAACTTCTCCTGACCTGTGTACTCCACATCCTGCTTAGCAGTATAAGCCACCTGTGCACCTTCCATCGTACAAGTACCACCACCATTGATGACCTCGCCAGAAGGATTGATGACGCGGATATAAATAGTACGCATGCCATTGGCAGCCGTAGCATTACGACTGAGCACAAAGCGTACCTTCAGCGTACCCTTCTTGTCAATCTGATGAGGATGTTTGGTCTGTTCCTTGCCCTTCTTGTCGAGCATGATGACATTAATGCTGGCAGCATTCAACTGCGAAGCAATAGCCACCTTCTCAGACAGGGTCATATTGTTCGACGTCAACTCCATATTCTGCTGGTTGCTCTCAGCCAGTTCTGAACGAACACGGTTGTTCTCGTCCATCAACTCGGCATTCAACTGGTTCAGCGAGTCAATCTGCAGCACGTAGCTACGCAGGATGGCACGCACCGTAGCCAGTTCCTTCTTCAGACGGGTAATCTCGGCAGCATCGTTGGCCTTCGTACGGCGCAACTCCTCCAACAACTCCTGAGTACGCTGCTGTTCACGTCCTAACTGCTCAACAATAGAGTCGTTGTTGATACGCGTCTGCATTTCTTTGTATTGGTTGGCAAACTGCTGATACTCGTTCTCCATCTCCTTCTTGTCCAGGGCGGCGAGTTCCTGCATATCCTTGTTAACCTGCTTCTGCTCGTTCAGGTTGTATCCGAGATAGGCAACACCTGCCAGGAGTAGCACGATAACGGCAACCAACGGGACAATTACTTTCTTATTCATACTTAAATTAATGTAACGATTATTATCTAAAAACGCTGCAAAGATAAATTTTTTCTACGAAACAACAAAGAAAAAAAATATTTTTTGCATTTTAGTGCTTGTTTTTAAGAAATAATTCACTATCTTTGCCACATGATAACAAAAAACTGACGCTATGAATAGGAAAAATGTCCTTTATCGAGTATACGATCTATACGCTGACGGCTTCCGTTCCATGACGCTGGGACGCACGCTGTGGGCCATTATCCTCATCAAGTTGTTTGTCATCTTCGTCATCCTCAAACTGTTCTTTTTCCCTAATTTCATCAAGGAACATGCCGCAGAGGGTGAGGAACCGGAATTCGTAGCAAGTCAAACGTTGAACATTAAAGATTGAACATTAAAGATTAAAGATTAAACATTAAATAATATGACTACAGACCTGTTTCTAAACATCGACGCCAGCTCCATCAATTGGGCAAGGGCACAATTCGCACTGACAGCCATCTATCACTGGTTGTTCGTGCCACTGACCCTCGGACTGGCCGTCATCATGGGCATCTGCGAGACCTGCTGGTATCGCACGCGCGACACATTCTGGCGCGACACAGCGCAATTTTGGCAAAAACTATTCGGTGTCAACTTCGCCATGGGTATTGCCACAGGTATCATTCTTGAATTCGAGTTTGGCACCAACTGGTCAAACTATTCATGGTTTGTAGGCGACATCTTTGGCGCCCCGTTGGCTATAGAAGGCATCGTCGCCTTCTTCATGGAGTCTACCTTTGTGGCTGTGATGTATTTTGGATGGAAGAAGGTGTCGCCAGGCTTCCACTTGGCTTCCACCTGGCTCACAGGTTTGGGAGCAACCATTTCCGCTTGGTGGATTCTGGTGGCAAACGCCTGGATGCAGTACCCCGTAGGCTGTGCGTTCAATCCTGACACCATGCGCAACGAGATGGTATCGTTCCTCGATGTAGCCCTCTCGCCCTTCGCTATCGACAAGTTCTGCCATACCGTCATCTCTGCCTGGATCATTGGCGCCGTCTTCGTCGTTGCCGTATCGTGCTGGTATCTGATGAAGAATCGCGAAACCAAGCTGGCCACGGAGAGCATCAAAATTGCTGCCATCGTAGGTCTGGTGGCCTCGTTGGGCGCTGCCATGACGGGCCATAAGTCAGCCCAGAGCGTATCTCGGGTACAGCCCATGAAACTGGCAGCTATGGAGGCACTCTACGATGGTGGACCAGAACAGGGCCTCGCCATCATTCCAGGTGTGAAAGTACCATATGCGCTGAGCTTCATGGCCACCAACGATTTTGCCGGCTATGTGCCTGGCATCAACGATATCCTGAACGGCTACGCCAAGTCTGACGGCACCCTTGAACCTTCTGTCGACGAGAAGATTCAACGCGGCAAGCAGGCCATCACGGCCCTCGCCGACTACCGCAAGGCGAAGAAGGAAGGTGCCAGCGCCGCCGAGCTCAAGGCCCAATTGTCCGTGATCAACGCCAACATGAAGTATTTCGGCTATGGCTATGTCAAGGACAAGAACGACGTCGTACCGCCCGTATGGGTCAACTTCTGGGCCTTCCGCATCATGGTGGGTCTGGGCTGTCTGTTCATCCTGTTCTTTGCAGTCATCCTGGCTGTCACTTACAAGTTCCCCAAGGCTTTGTTGCAGAAGTACGACATTACCACCCTACCCGACTGGCACTATTGGGTGGCCATCCTGTTAGTACCGCTGGCTTACATCGCCTCTGAAAGCGGCTGGCTCGTTGCTGAGTTCGGACGCCAGCCATGGACCATTCAGGACATGCTGCCCACATGGGTGGCTGTCAGCGACGTCGAAGGCTTCAGCGTTGCCCTGACGTTCTTCCTATTCCTCTTCCTGTTTACCCTCATGCTCTGCGTTGAAATCAACATCCTGCTCAAGCAGATTAAGAAAGGACCGGAATATACTAATTGAGAATTGAAAATTGAGAATTGAGAATTATGATTACTTATAGTTTTTTACAGCACTACTGGTGGTTCTTAGTATCACTGTTAGGAGCATTATTAGTTTTCTTGATGTTTGTGCAGGGCGCCAACTCCATGGTACGCACACTGGGATATACCGAAGAAGGGCGACACCTCATCATCAACTCTACGGGACGCAAGTGGGAGTTTACCTTCACCACGCTGGTCACCTTTGGCGGAGCCTTCTTCGCCTCGTTCCCGCTGTTCTACAGCACCTCGTTTGGCGGCGCCTACTGGCTTTGGATGATTATCCTCTTCACCTTCGTGCTGCAGGCCGTCAGCTACGAGTTCCAGAACAAGCTGGGCAATCTGCTGGGTGCCAAGACCTTCCAGATATTCCTCGCCATCAACGGTTTTCTGGGACCATTGCTGTTAGGCGGTGCCGTAGCCACCTTCTTCGAGGGCAGCAACTTCATCGTCATGAAGGACAACCTGATTAATTCTCAATTGTCAATTGTCAATTCTCAATTAGAGATAACCCCCGTCATCTCACATTGGGCCAACGCCTCGCACGGTCTCGACGCCCTGCTCAATCCCTGGGTCTTGGTGTTCGGACTGGCCGTCATGTTCCTGGCTCGCGTGTTGGGTACCTTATATATTATTAATAATGTGAACAACGAAGACCTCCGTTCGCGTGCAGGCTTCCAGTTGTTAGCCTCGTCATTGGCCTTCGTGGTGCTGTTCGTCGTCTATCTTGTCCACCTGCTGCTGAAGGACGGCTATTCTTATACAGCCGATGGAACTATCGTCATTGAGCCTTATAAGTATCTGAACAATTTCCTCGACATGTGGTATCTGCTCGTCGTCCTGCTGATTGGTGTCGTACTGGTGCTCTTCGCCATTGGCCGTAGCTTTGCCGACAAAAATTGGATATGGGGCATCTGGCCTGCCGGCATCGGTGTCGTACTGGTAGTGCTCTCCTTGCTGCTCTGTGCAGGATGGAACAACACCGCCTACTATCCCTCTACCGCCGATTTGCAGTCGTCGCTCACCATCCAGAATTCGTGCTCCAGCGAGTTCACGCTCACCACCATGGCCATTGTCAGCATCCTCATCCCCTTCGTGCTGGCATACATCTGGCACGCCTGGTGGTCTATCGACAAGAAGAAGCTCGACATCATGGACATAACCAACGACCACGCATATTAAACGTTTCGATGATCCTCATAAGCAACAATAAAAAGTCGGTTGTGAAACCCACGAGTAGTAATTTTGGTTAAATTCAAAAGACTTAGGTTTTAAGTTTTTATTTTGTAAGAAGGACGGTTCCGCTGTGAAGCGAAACCGTCCTTGTTCCATGTCCTTAATCCTCGTCGTCACCACCGCTGGGGGGAGGCGTAGGCGTTGGCGTTGGGTCTGGATCCGGATCAGGATCTGGGTCTGGCGTGGGATCCGACGTAGGGTCAGGTGTCGGGTCTGGCGTAGGCGTTGGCGTATCGCCACCGTCATCGTCACCGCTTCCACCGCCGCCGCTATTGCCGCCG
>JAFVHO010000117.1 GCA_017474485.1 Prevotella sp. | reverse complement strand
ATGAAGAAAAGGTTATTATCATTGGCTACCGTCATGGGTATGACCCTGATGGCTACGGCTCAGTTGACGATGGACGTGAACACCAAGAAGCTGGGGGCTCCGGTCCAGTCGACCATGTATGGTATTTTTTTCGAGGACATCAACTATGCCGCTGACGGCGGACTGTATGGTGAACTGGTGAAGAACCGCTCGTTCGAGTTTCCACAGCACCTGATGGGTTGGCAGTCGTTCGGATGTGTGGACGTGAAGGACGACGGTCCGTTCCAGCGTTGTCCGCACTATGTGGAGCTGAGTGACCCAGGTCATCGCGACCGCCGTACAGGTCTGACGAACGAGGGTTTCTTCGGCATCAGCGTGAAGAAGGGCGAGCAGTACCGTTTCTCAGTATGGGCCAAGGCGCCCAAGAACAGGGCGACCATCCGCGTACAGCTGATAGACGAGAACACGATGGACGAACGTCAGGAGTTGGCCGAACAAAAGCTGGACGTCACTTCGACGGAATGGAAGAAATATACCGTCATACTGGCACCAAAGAAGACGATGCAGCATGCCAAGTTGCGCATCTACCTGCACGGTCCGAACAGCGTATGTCTGGAACACATCTCGCTGTTCCCCGTCAATACCTATAAGAATCGCGAGAACGGCATGCGTCGCGACTTGGCACAGGCATTGGAAGACCTGCACCCAGGCGTGTTCCGATTCCCTGGCGGATGTATCGTAGAGGGTTGCACACTTGACGAGCGCTACCAATGGAAGAACAGCGTAGGTCCCGTTGAGAACCGCCCGCTGAACCATAACCGCTGGGAGTACACCTTCGACCACCGCTACTTCCCCGACTACTACCAGTCGTACGGATTGGGATTCTTCGAGTTCTTCCAGCTGGCTGAGGACATCGGTGCTGAGCCCCTGCCTGTCATCTCGTGCGGACTGAGCTGCCAGTTCCAGAACCCCGACCCCACCAAGCCTGGCGTACACGTAGCCTTGGAGGATCTTGGTCCCTATATTCAGGATGCCTTGGACTTGGTTGAGTTTGCCAATGGCGACGTCAACACCAAGTGGGGCAAGGTGCGTGCCGACATGGGGCACCCTGAGCCATTCAACCTGAAATACTTAGGCGTGGGCAATGAGCAGTGGGACTACGACGAGAAGCATGGCGGCTATGGCCCAGTGTTTACAGAGCGTCTGAAGAAGTTCAGCGATGCCTTGCGCGCCAAATATCCTAACCTGAAACTCATCGGCACCACTGGTCCGAACTCAGAGGGTTGGGACTTCGACCTGTTGCAGCCTCGCATGAAGGAGCTGAAGGTTGACCTCTACGACGAGCACTACTACCGTAACGAAGAGTGGTTCCTGAGCCATGGTCTGCGCTACGACGTGTACGACCGCAAGGGTCCGAAGGTGTTTGCCGGCGAATATGCCTGCCACGGCAAGGGCAAGAAGTGGAACCACTACGAGACCTCACTCTACGAGGCTGCCCACATGACGGGTATCGAGCGCAATGCCGACATCGTACACATGGCTACCTACGCCCCGCTGTTTGCCCACGTCGATGGCTGGCAGTGGCGTCCTGACATGATATGGTACGACAACCTGCGCATGTTCAAGAGCGTGAGCTACTACGTACAGCAGATGTTCACGATGAACAAGGGTACCAACGTGCTGCAGCTGACCACCCCCAAGCAGGTAGGCAAAAAGACCGTAGCCGTGCCTGTTGCCAATCAGGAGGGACAGAACGGACTCTTCGCATCGGCCGTATATGACAAGACTACTGACGAGATTATCGTTAAGGTGGTGAACACCTCGAAGCAGCCACAGTCCGTCAGCATCAATCTGCAGGGCATGAAGGGCGAGCGCACGGCTAACGTGCTGGAACTCTGGACAAACGGCAGAATGGAGGACGAAAACACGCTGGACAAGCCAGAACTGATTCATCCCGTATCGCTTTCCGTACCATGTTCTGAGGACAAGAAGCAGACCGTGCTGAACGACCAACTGAAAGCCATGTCATTCCGTCTGTATAGGATTAAGAAATAAGATGGAAGAAGGAAGATGGAAGATGGATGATGGATGATGGAAGAAGGATGATGGATGATGGATGAGTAAGAAAAACTGGGGCTCTCGAAACGAGGGTCCCAGTTTTTTTTATTATTCTGATGCTTCGTACTATTCTTCCCAACGGAACACAGCACCGTTGCGACGGGCAGGATCGGGTCCGGCAAAATCCATGGAATAAGGACTGCCCGTTGTAGGACTCTTGCCCAGGTATCTGTGATTCTTCAATGAAAGGAGCATGAAGTCGTGGTCGAGATAGTCTTGCCACAGAAACTCTTCGGCCTCCTTGGGGTCGGTGGTAAAACGTACATCGCCAGGCAAGCCGTCGCCATACACTTTTATGTATCGTCCGTCAACACACTGAAGGGCCACACGACCTGATTGGCGGTCGATAACGCGGAACTGAGTCAGTGTGCTCTTGTCGCCACCATGCGTATCGTAGAGCACACCATGTTTCAATGCAACAGCAGGTCGGTTGGTAGCCTTGTTGATGATGCGGATAGTCTTACCGTATGGGATATTCTTGCTACGGTCAGCCTTGGGCTCAACGACGGTAAAGTTATCGAACTCGGCATAGCCACCCTTCTGTCCTTTATGGTTAAAGGCAAAGAGAGCATGGCGCGAACCTTGGAAGGAGATGAGCTGATACGTGAGTGGCATCATACGACCCAGCATGGAGTAGGTATCGCCATTGAAAGAATAGGCATACTGCGCCTGGTTGTTGTCGTAGTCGCCAATGCAGCGAAGATATATCTTGCCGCCAGACAAATCTGCGGGAACAGAGACGATGACGGTGTCGTTGGTGAGTTGTTCGAAACAGCGCAGCGTCAGGGTCTTGCCATCCTTCACGACACCAATCCATGAGCAGGGCACATTGATATTGCCAAGACCGGCAACGTCGCCATCCTTCATACCTTTGGTGTAGAGTTCGACAGTGGTCACAGACGTAGGACCGATGACACGCTGGGTAAGCGTATTGCGTGCCCACATCAGTTGTTCGGCAGGCATTGACTGCAGGCGCAGGTGTCCGTTCTTCAGACTCCACTTGCTGTCGTCCGGATTGTGGTTCCACTGCCACACACGTCCTAACGTCTTACCGTTAAAGTCCTCATTGCGATTGTAAGGGGCATAAGGTACAGTGTGTTGCGATTGGAGCGCAGCAGACATGGGCTTGAACCACGTGCGTGGTGCACGTCCCAAGTTACCCTCAAGACCAATCATGGGCCATCCATCCTTCCATGTTATCGGCATGAGGCAGACAGTACGGCCAATGGAGTGGAAGTCTTGCATGAGCAGGGCCCACCACGAACCGTCACTGGCCTGTACGATGCCGCCCTGATGGGCATTGTCACAACCTGTGGCATCGGCACTGGCTGGCGCGATGCCAAACTTGGTGCCATCCTCGCCGATGCGGTATTTCGTGCCACGAGGCACGATAGTGCGCCCTACGCCATGATAGCCGTAAGTCTCGTCGGCAGTGATGACACGGGTCTCGTAGGGTCCCCAGATGCTCTTCGAACGTGAGCAGAGCGTACGTCCGTTGGGTGAATAGTCGGTAGAGATAAGGTAATACATGCCATTGATTTTATACATGTGGTGTCCCTCACCAATGCCGTTGCCCTCAGGAATAATGACACGGTCGGTGCCTTCCACAGGACCGCTCATGTCGGGCTTCAACTCCGTGCAGTGTACCTCACCATACTTGTGGATGGCGTAAATCTTGCCGTCATCATCGAAGAGTACAGAGAGGTCATAGATATTTCCTTGCATGTTGTGATGCGTCCAAGGTCCTCGGATATCCTTGGAAGTAAAGCATTGCAGCCCCTTACCGTTGACGTTTGAAAAGACATAGAACTGTCCGTTAGCATAGCGGATGGCTGGTGCCCAGATGCCCTGACCGTATATTTCCTGATGATTCTTCAGGGCAAACTTGTCATCAGGAAAGTCGAAACGGTCAAAACAACACGAGATATTCTCCCAGTTTACAAGGTCCTTGGAGTGCAGGATGACCAAACCTGGCACCGTGTGCATCGTCGTTCCTGCAAGATAGTAGTCGTCGCCCACACGAATGACGTCTGGGTCAGAAAACTCATCGTAGAACAGGGGGTTGGTAAACGTGCCATTACCATTATCAGCTATCCACGACGTCTGCGCACTTGCCGTTGGCAAATGAGAAATGAGAAATGAGAAATAAGAAATGAAAATGAAAAATGTGAGAATGATTATACGCTGCATAATGATTAATTTCAATTGTCAATTATCAATTAAGCACGGCCAACCGTCAACACTCCAGCTGATAGGCCGTTGAATAAGAATGGATGCCCCTTTATGAGCTATGCTGTAACCATGACAGATAAAGATGTCCTCGCCATTATAATGATAGGCCGCACAGTGACCGGCAGCCTCAAATTGCTGCTTGTCACCCTCCAAGAACAACGAGCCACCGCCCTTTGCCATATCTTTGCCGTCACGGTCGAGGTATGGCCCGCCAACGTGGCAGCTACGCCCTACGGCGACGCGGTAATTGCTCTTTGAACCACGGCAGCAGTAGTCCCAGGAAACAAACAGGTAATACCAGCCTGCATGCTTGAAAATAAACGGTGCCTCTATGGCATTGGTACCAGCATATTTTGAAGTAGGATTGGGCGCAACATTCTTGGAAGCCGGGTCGTAACGACGGGCTATGGTACGCGGCTGTTCGCCTGTGGCAACATGCATCGTCGTGTCAAGACGCACAAGCTGAATACCATCCCAGAAGGAGCCCCACACAAGCCATGGTTGATCCTGGTCGTCAATGACGAAGTTGGGATCAATGGCATTCCAATTGTCGCGTTTTTCCTTAGAGGTGACAATACAGCCCTCATCGTTCCAAACTGGATACGACAGCGACGGCGCCGAAAGCAGGCCGATGGCAGAACCGTTCTTGCCAAAGGTAGAACAACTGTAACTGAGCCACCAGCGATTGTGCCAACGGATAACGTCAGGGGCCCAGACATGATGCTGGAAACCAGGCACTGAATCGTGTGTCCATTGGGGCATCACGGACATGACGGGTTGACCACTGACAGTCCACGTCTTGCGATCCTTGGACGTCATGTGCTGAATGCCCATGCCTGTAGCAAAGAGGTGCCACGTGCTGTCTTCATAGGCCATGACAGGGTCATGTACCATGGGGGTGTCGGTCTGGAACCCTGCACGTCTGCGATGATGTCCTTGGGCAGAGAGAGCCAAAACGGCTGTCAGCAGTAGTCCCATCAAAAGTATTCTCTTCATATTTCTTATCTTATTACATATTTCTTGCCATTTCTGATATAGATACCAGGACGCTGCGATTGGAGAACACGTCGGCCATGAAGGTCATAGAATGTTTCAGCCTTCTGAACGCGGTCAGTCACAATGTCGGCAATACCTGTAGAGGCCTCAGTCTGGTAACCCCAAATTGTGACGCCTGTAGCAGTACACAATGCAGTAAAAGACGGAGTCTTACGGTCGGTAGGTTCTAACGTCTGCTCTATCATAACACCATCATAAAGTGAAGTACCTGTCTGGATGGTGACGTACGACGTACCTTCCTCAATGCTCCAGGTTCCTGTAACAGCACCGCTGATGGTACCGTCGCTCTTCAGTTCAATATCACCAGGTGCTGAGATTGCCTTCGCAGTATGATCCAGTTTGTAGTTATGGGTCAGCAGTTTATACTTACCGGCTATCTTGGCGGTACCTATCTGCTGCGTGGTAGCAATGTCGGCACTCTTCACCTGCTCGCCTGTATATTCGAAAGGTGCTGCCACCAACCAGCCACTCTTGTTCTGGAACACTTGGTGGACGCGCACCTGATGGGCCTCGCCCCAGTTCTGGAAACGGGTATGATAGACCAGATAGGCACGACCGTCGTCGGCAGCGATGATGGAACAGTGGCCTTGCGACCGCTCACCCATATTGCCTGTTACCTGACTGCCCCACGATGTGTAGGCACCAAAGATGTTGATACCACGGTTGCCATCATTTTCCCTCAAACCAAAGTTCAGCAGATACGAGGGATAAAGTGCTGCCTGACGATGGCTGTCAACATACGGTCCGTCAGGATTCTGAGAGCGAAAAACACGCATCTGATAGCCGCCATTGTTGTAGTCGTTGGCCACACCGCCCGCCGCTAGGCCGCCATTAGTGACAAACAGATAGTAGTAGCCGCCGATATACTCAATATAACTGCCTTCACCCGATGCATAGTATCCTCCTGCAATCTTTTTGCCAAAATACGGATCTACGGTAATGCCGTCGCCAGAACCCGTCAGTCTGTATTCTACATCGTAATCGCGTAAACCGGTCTGCTCGTCGAGTTCCAACATATAGATGCCACCACTCCATGAGCCGTACGACAGCCATAGTTTGCCCGCTTCGTCGTAGAACACACAAGGGTCTATACAGTTGGGATAGCGGCGTCCCCAGTTGTTGCCGACAGCATAGCGTGAGGGTAGCGACGACTGTGTTCCGATGACGATCTCTAAGTCTGTATCCTTATAGGATGTACCGGTATGGAATCCGCTTATCACCACGGGGGCTTGATAGCGGTAAGGACCTGTAATCTTGTCTGAGGTCAGGAGAATGATGCTGGAATACCAGTTGTCGCCATTGACGCTGAGATACATGCACCACTTCTTCATAGCCTTGTTATAGATGACGTCAGGTGCCCACATATTGCCATCGACATTATAGTTGGCATTACCACGTTTCGACCATGCCATCGCATTGAATGAGAAGTTCACCTCTGCGCCGTTTTTCTTGATTTTTGTTACTTGAGGTAAGGTAAATGCCACGTTATTGGCAGCATTAGTACTATTCGCTGTAGCCCAAGGAGCAGTCAGCGTAGTCCATCGCATCAGGTCGGTTGTCTTGGCAGTAGCACGATGCGACCCAAAGATGTAATACGTTTTGGATGCAGAATCCCACACAATACTGGGATCATGCACACTGACTCGTTTCAACGAATACCCCATAGAGTAGCCGGACACAAGAGCCATCAGGAAAAACAGGACGGATCTCATTCTGGTCTTTTTTAAAAAGTGTGGTGCTCACGAAGAGCACCACAGATGATCATTATATTTAAATTATCACTTATTCCTCGACGACTTTGTAGCCCCAAGCCGTCACACCTGTTGCAGCGTTCAAACCTGTGAATGCTGGTACCTGATTATTGGTTGGCTCCAGTGTCTGCAGCACCATGACGCCCTTATATTCAGCACCATTCAGGGTGATGTTGACATAAGAAGTACCGTCTTTAGCCGTCCAAGAGCCTGTGTAGTCACCACTTATCGAACCGTCGGCATTCAGCTGAACGTCAGCAGGTGTAGCCAGTTCCTTGGTAAGGTGGTTCAGCTTATAGCGGTGAACCAGCATCTTGTAGTTACCAGCAATCTGACTCTTGCTAATGAGCTGTTCATTGGCAATTTGAGCACTCTTGGCTATCTCGCCAGTGTACTCGAATGGAGCGGCAACCAGCCACTTGTCTTCGTTCTGATACATCTGGTGAACACGCACAGCGTGACCCTCACCCTGTCCCTGAAAGCGGCTGTGATAGACGAGATAGGTACGACCGTCAGGAGCTGCAATCACTGAATTATGACCCTGTGAACGCTCAGCCCAAGCACCAACAGCCTGACCGCCCCACTCTCCGTAGGCACCAAGGATGTTGACACCACGGTTGCCGTCGTTCTCGTTAGGACCGAAGTTCAGTGCATAGCTGCTGAACACGGCATTACCGCCCTTGCTGTCAACGTATGGACCGTCGGGCTTCTCAGAGCGGAACATACGCATCTGGTAACCACCGTTGTTGTAGTCATCAGGATCACCACCAGCCATCAGACCACCATAGGTCATAAACAAGTAGTAGTAGCCGTCAACATACTCGATATAGCTGGCCTCACCCGACACATAGTGGCCACCAGCAATCTTCTTGCCGAAATAGGGGTCAACGGTGATGTCATCGCCACTGCCCTCCTGGACATAGGTGACATCGTAGTCGCGAAGACCTGTAGCTTCGTCCAGTTCAAGCATCCAGATACCACCACTCCACGAGCCGTACGACATCCAGAGTTTGCCCTCTTCGTCGTAGAACACGCATGGGTCGATACAGTTAGGATAGCGGTTACCCCATTCTGTGCCGGTAGCATAGCGTGCAGGCAACGTTTCCTGCTCGCCAATAACCAGTTCCAAGTCGGTCTCCTTATAGCTGTCACCAGCTGAAAAACCGCCAATAACCACAGGAGCCTGATAGGTGTAGGGACCTACAATGTAGTCAGAAGTCAGCAAGATAACGCTGCTGTACCAAAAATCGCCATTGATGCTAAGATACATACACCACTTCTTCATTTCCTTGTTGTAGATGACGTCTGGTGCCCACATGTTACCATCGACACTCCAAGCAGCATTGGCCTTCTTCGACCACTCGAAAGCGTTGAAAGCAGGGAGTTCAACCTCTACTCCGCCCTTCTTCACCGTAGTGACTTCAGGTGTAACGAAGGCGGCATCGTTACCAACACCAGTCTCGCCGTTAACAGCCCAGGGAACGTTGACAGTCGTCCACGTCATCAGGTTTGCCGACTTGGCAACACCTCGATGCGAACCGAAGATATAGTACGACCAAGATGAGGGGTCATAAACCACGCTGGGGTCATGGACACTGACGCGAGCCAGATTTGACGGCCACAACACCTGTTCGCTGAACTCCGTTGGTGTATCAGCTACAACTTTGGGTATGGCATTGTCAGGGAAATCATCCTCTTTACATCCTGTCACGGTAGTCAGCATACCCAGACAGGCTGTTGCCATCATCCAATATTTTATATTTTGCTTGTTCATAATTATCTTACTTTTAAAAAGAATGTTTTCTTTGATTTTGTTGTTCACAAATGAGAGAGGATTACTCGAATACGAGATGGCTGCCATCAACAGTCATACGGAAGAACACGTTGTCGCCATCTGTAGGAGCGATGCCACTGTAGCTCTGCGTATAGGTGTTGCCGTCGTTGCCTACCATCACACACTTAACATCTACAGAACCGCCATTATTAGTGACGCTAACAGTTACCATGGCTTCATCCATAGCCTTAAGCCATGCAGCCCAGTCTGTCTGACCACCGCTGGTTACAAGGTTAGGATTGTTTTCATAGCACTTACCCCAACCGTAGTTGTCGGAACGTACCACACCATACTCGTTAGTTCCATCGCTGGTAAGAACCACACAGAAGTTGTTCCAGTTGTTCAGTCCATTGGTGAAATTCTTGAAGCGTGTGCTAACTGTCTTTCCTACAGGCACATTGAAGTCGGCAGAGTGAGCACCCCAGAAGGCGGTAGAGTTGTCCTCAGCACCAATCATAGTGTCGAATTCCAGGTGGCTGTGGTCAACAGTGAAGCGGAAATACAGGTCATTAGAGATGATGATGCCGTTATAGTACTGCTCGTAAGTGATGTTATCATTACCTACCATAACAGCCTTTACATCGGCTGTGCCGTTACCGTTATTAGTCACGTATGTTGTCACCTTTGCCCCGTCCATAGCTTTAAGCCATGCAGCCCAGTCAGTCTGACCGCCACTGGTTTCAAGGTTTGGATTGTTTTCATAGCCTTTACCCCAGCCGTAGTTGTCAGCTCGTACCACTGCGTACTCATCAGTTCCGTCGCTGGTAAGAACCACACAGAAGTTGTTCCAGTTAGCAGCGCCATTGGTGTAGTTGGTGAAGGTGGTAACGAAGGTCTCGCCGGCCTCTACCTTGATATTCTCAGAATGAGCACTCCAGAAATCACCGCTGTTGTCGATGGCACCGATGGTGACGAATGACGATGGAGGCACAACCTCGAAGGTACCGTAGGCCAGAATTGGCTTATCGCAGTTTTCGCCCTTATACGTCTTGTTGTAGATGGCGATAAACTTCTGTGTACCCAGCTGGCTGATATCTGTCAGTAACTCAATCTGCAAGTCGGAAGCAGGGACATCTTTTGACACTTCCTGCTCGAACTGTACGGTAGCAGTCATATTGGCTATAGCATCCTCAAAACTTGTGCCGACAAGCACCTTGTTGGGCAGTCCGTTGAAGGTCATCGACAGTGGATTCTTGTCCTCAGCAGAGGTGAAACCGCCAATCGGCTCGACGTTCGACTCGAGGAAGTTGATGTAAGAACCCTCAGGCACCAGGAATGCACGGATAGTGGTATTCGATGCGTCAGCATTCAGATTAGGCAGCTTTTCAGGTGCCAGGAAAGTCTTGGTAACTGTTCCATTGGTAATTTTCACAAAGAACGTATCTACTTTGGAACGATCAATGGTCAGCACCACGCGTCCACCAAGTTTATCGACGCCCTTGTCAGTGTCGCTACCGAACGTGAGGTTACTCTCCACCCAATCGCGATGAAGGTTGATGTATTCGTCACCCCACTCAGAGTTACCGCTGGGCTGGTGGTCAAAGCGGATGGCACCATACTCCTTATAGTTAGCAGCACCACGATCTTCGTCGTTGCTGATGATAAGAGCAAAGTTCTTGTAAGTGTTCGAAGCATTTGGATTGATGCTCAGGTTGAACACCACATTCCATTTCTCGTTCTCTGGAATCTGGTAGTATTTGGAGAACTGCTGCCACCAGCCTGAAGAAAAGTCGGTAGCGCCCACGGTATAGACATCCTCCTCCATTCCTACAAGTTCTTCCTCGCCACCACCTTGGTTGGCATTTCGGATGGAGTCAACTTTTTCCGAGATCCAGTCGGGAGAGCCGATAGAATACAGTTCTGCGCCCTCGCAGCCTGTCAGCATGAGCATACCAAGTGCAGCAAAACAAGCTGAAGTTGCTATTTTATTCAGATATTTCATAGTTGTATCTTTTTACTTTTTTACCTTTTTACTTTTTAACCTTTCTCTTAAAGGTTCACCACAGGATGCACCGTCCAACCTTTTCCAGAGAAGTAAGAGGCATTGTTGCTGTCCTTATTGGCCGAGTTACCTACCAAATGAGTGTTCTGGGTCAATGTATTTTGGAAAATAGGCAGGAATTCATGACCAGGCTTGAAGGTATCGAACGAGCTCTTGCTGCAGCCATTATAGTTAACGGCATCTTTCGGGGTGTAGGTATAGATACCCTTGTCAAAGTTAGCCTTTGTCCAGAAATTGACAGCTGCATGCTCCTTCAACTGCTGCAGGCGGTCGGCACTATAGAAGAATCCCCAGCGAATGAGGTCAAAGCCACGTCCGAACTCACAACCAAACTCTCTTGGACGCTCCACATTTGCTATATATTCAAACAGTTTGTCGGCTGTATTGTATTTGCTCTGATCTATATCAGCCAGTCCGGCACGGTTACGTACAGCATTTATCCACTTGTAGGCATTGGCTGTCGGCCCATTGTTCACCTCATTCTCACACTCAGCAGCACGCAGCAGTACGTCAGAGTAACGCATCAGGCGCAGGTTAATACCACAATGCAGACCAACAACTATCTTATCGTAAAGGTTGGTACGGAAATTGGTGTTCTTGGCAATAGGCAGACCGCCATAACCGTTATTCGTGACAACATAGTTACCAGCTGTCATAGGTGCAGTATAGCAGACATTGCCATTGGCATAGCCATCCCAGGCAGGCTCATAAGTTCCGACAGTCCAATAGAGACGTGGATCAAGAGAGCCATTTGTAGTTTTTTCACTCAGGAACAGGTTGTAAAGCCATGGGGATACAGAGAGGTCGGCCCATCCGCCGAAGTCGCCAGGACCATAGTTGCTCTCAATAGCATGTCCCTGCGTAGCATTGGCACTGGTGTTGACAGGTGTCCACTCATCATCGGTACCCTGAGACTCCAGGTCAAGGAACTGCACCTCAAAGATGCTCTCGTCGTTGTTCTCGTATTCAGGACCTTCACGGAAGTTGTCGCCGAATTCTGCCATCAGTTTGTACTCGCCATACAACTGGTTACCACCATCGGCAGTACTCATGATATCCTTGAGAACGGCCAGAGCCTCGCTATACTTGTGGCGCATCATCAGCGTACGAGCATAGTAGCCGGCAGCGGCACCACTGGTGGCGCGACCTTTTGCCCACTCGCCGCCAACAGTCTTGGCAGGCAGCAGCGTCATAGCTTCAGCCAAGTCCTTTTCAACATGATCGAGCACGCGATCATACTGAGCATTGCCATCGGCATCGCCTTCCTGATAGTTGGAAGCATACAGACCGTCCAAAGTCTTATAATCGTTATAATCGGTAATCAGAGCAGGATTCTGATAGTATCCAGCCAGATTATAGTAAGCCAGACCACGAATGAACAGGGCCTGTCCCTTGATGCGCTTATAGCGGTCACTCAACGTACTGTTGTCATCGGTAACGCGCGACAAGATGAAATTGCAGACGTTGATGGTGTAGTACCAGTCACGCCACGACCACTGGTTGATTTCGTCAGTGATAGGGTCATTCAAATCGTCGAATGGCATATACCAAACCTGAGAAGAGTTCCATACTTCGTCACCACGGGTGACATCAAGATTATAACCCACGCGGGCGTATGTGCCCTCCATACGGATGTGGTTGTAGCAAGCAATGACACATTCTTCCAGATCATCGGCTGAATTACCGAAGGTCTCAGATGTCTGGCGGTTAGGGTCGCTGACATCCAATTTGTCGCTACATGAGGTCATCGCACCTATGCCGAGCAGCAGGGCAAATGATAATTTATATAGTTTCATATGATATATATTCTATTAAGAATGATGAATGATGAATTAGAACGACAAGAGGATACCTCCCATGAAACTGCGAGGAGTCGGGTACGAACAGAAGTTGTAACCTGGGGTGAAAGTACCGCCGGCATAGTCAACATTGTAACCATGATACTTGGTAAAGGTATATAGGTTCTGAGCCGACACGTATGCACGTACACCGCTGACCACGCCCTTGAACCACTTGTCGGGGAAGTTGTAGCCAATCTCGATGTTAGCAATCTTCCAATAAGCAGCATTCTGAATCTTGCGCTCACTGAACAAGTCGTTCCAAGGCAATGTGGCGCTATTAGAATAATAGGTACGTGGGACGTCTGAGATATAGGTATTGCCGTCAGCCGACCAACGGTTAGCACCAGCAACATCTACGTCCTTATTGCCAGGACCGTAGCATGAGTTCAGACTGTTATAGATGTCATCAGTCACGTGATAGTTCAAAGCACCAAAGGTCGAGATGGCCAAGTCGAAGTTCTTATACTCAAAACGGGCGCTGATACCGAAACTAACCTTGGGCAGGCCACTTTCCAGCACCACCTGATCATTGGCATCCACCTTACCGTCGTTGTTGCTGTCATAATACCAGCAGTCACCGACGTTGGCACCGCCCTGGTAGGTCCAGCCACCCTCAGCCACGAGGTCAGGCACGTACGAGGGATTAGCCTTTTGCTTAGCTAACTCGCTGTTGTTGTGAGTCACGCGTCCCATCTCGTTCAGCTGGTTCAGCTGTTCCTGTGAACGGATGATGCCACCATATTGCCAGCCGTAGAACTGACCGACTTCCTCGCCTACCTTTGTTATATAGGCACCAGTGACGTAGCTTTCCGTACCGAAACCAAGCGACGTAACCTTGTTCTTCAGGGTGCTCAGGTTACCACTTACCTGCCACTTCAGTGGGTGGTCGTTATTACGGTATGTTGCAGAGAACTCGAAACCGCTGTTCTCCATAGAGGCAGCATTCATCGTTACAGCCGTGTTAGCCACACCAGCATTTGCAGGTACGGGCACATTGTAGTGCAGATCCTCAGACTTGTTCTTGTACCACTCAGCTGTGAACTCCAAGCGGTTGTTGAACATAGCCAGGTCGATACCGATATTGGTGGTCTTCTTCTTCTCCCATGCAATGTCGGCATTGACGAAATTAGAAATAGCAGAACCAGTAATGGGCACGTTACCAAAAGAATAGGTCATGTTATTACGGGCCAGGGTAGCCAAGTTAGCATAGTTGCCGACAGCAGCCTCGTTACCTAACTCACCATAGCTCGCGCGTACCTTAAACATATTAACGATGTCGCGGTTGATGGGGAAGAAGCTTTCCTTATCGAAACGCCAACCGACAGATACAGAGGGGAAGGTCTCCCAACGGATGGACTTTGTCAGACGAGAGCTGCCATCACGACGAATGACAACCGACAGCAGGTACTTGCCATCGTAGTCGTAGTTCAAACGACCGATGAACGAAGCCATCGAGTGCTTAGCCTCATAAGAGCTTGAATAGGTGTCGCCACCATTCTGCAACTGCAGGAAATAAGGTTCCGAGAAGTTGACTGCCCAACCGGTAATCTCGTTGGTATTGTCCTCCTGATAGGTCATACCGCCCAAGAGGTTAATGTGATGCTTACCAATGGTGCCGTCATAGGTCAGCGTATTTTCAGCCAAGAAGTCGCTATACTGACGAGTGCCCTTGGTCAGGCGCTCGTTCGACTTGTCCAGATAGACACGGTTCGACTGAATCCATGCTGATACCCAAGTCTTGTCGGTTGCATAGGTCTTGCTGTATGAAAGATTAAGCTTGTAGGTCAGCTTATGGTTCTTTGACTCAATGCCAATCATCTTCAGCAGGTTGACGTCAGCAGAGCCAGTACCTACTACACGGTCAACAATCGTATTGCGAGTCAGCAGATTGTTGACCAGCAGTGGGTTGGAGGCCGAGATATCACCATGAACGGTATCATAGTAAACGCCATAGCCGTAAGCATCGTAGTTATAGCTGCTGGCAGAGCCTACCTTGTCGTCAAGCACCCAAGTGGTGGGATCGTAAGCCTTAATGGTAGGTTGCATCAGCAGTGTTCCACGCAACACGTTGGTGACGTCACCATACAAACCCTGAACATACTCAGAGGCGTTCGAAAGACCCATACCGTCCTGATTGCTGTGCGAATAAACCAACGAGGTACGGAAGTTGATGAACTTGGTCTCCATCGTGTTATTAACGCGAGCAGTGAAACGCTCGTAGTTAGGACCTGCCCCCTCCAACGTACCTTTCTGCTGGAAGTAGTCGAGACCGACGTTATAAGTGCTGGTGGCACTACCACCGCTCAGATTGATATTGTGGTTCTGGCGGGTACCTGTCTTGAAAACTTCGTTGAACCAGTCGGTGTTTGTACCGTCCTGGAAATGGTACTTACCGTCAGTTCCAAGACTATAGCCGCCAGCTAACGGCGTGTTGCTGTTGGCGCAAGCCATACCTAAATATTGACTGTACTGCGAGGCGTCCATGACGTCATAGACGCTACTGGAAATCTTGTCAATACCGAAATATCCTTTATAGTCAACCTTCAATGGCTGGTCCTTCTTACCGCTCTTAGTAGTGATGATAACCACACCATTAGCAGCACGCGAACCGTAGATAGCACCAGCGGAAGCGTCCTTCAGTACTTGAATGGTCTCAATGTCGTTAGGCGAGAAGTCGCGGATAGTGGTGCCCATAGGTACACCATCGACAACATACAGAGGAGCTGTGCTACCAAATGAGCCGATACCACGAATACGTACTGAAGGATCAGCACCCGGCTGACCGTCAGAAGTAATCTGCACACCGGCTACCTT
Source organism: Prevotella sp. (assembly GCA_017474485.1). Classification (GTDB taxonomy): domain Bacteria; phylum Bacteroidota; class Bacteroidia; order Bacteroidales; family Bacteroidaceae; genus Prevotella. The sequence goes on along the minus strand of JAFVHO010000117.1, from coordinate 18,522 downwards.
ACCTTCCAGCATGGTGGAAATGTTGGAGTTAGACACACGCTTCAGTTCTTCAGCATTCACGATACTGACAGAACCGGTCAGGTCGGCCTTCTTCTGTGTACCGTAACCAACTACAACCAACTGATCGAGCACCTGGGAGTCGGACTCCATTTGAATCTTGTCAATGACAGCTCGCCCACGGACGGCAATCTCCCGATCCTTGAAGCCCACATAGCTGATGACAAGTGTTGCGTTTGAAGCAGCATCAATTGTGAAGTTACCGTCGAAATCGGTCACTGCACCAGTCTGACTACCCTTCACCTTGACGGTTGCACCAATAAGTGGTTCTCCGTCTTGGTCTACAACCTGACCCTTGACCTTGATAGTCTGCTGGGTCACAGACGCCATTGCAGGAACTGACGTGAGAGTTAATCCTCCCGTCATTCCCAACATTAGCATCGTAGAGAATAAGACTTGTTTTCTCATTAGATAATGAATTTAATGTTTGAATTGTGTTATTATATAAATGTTAGCAGTTGTTTTGCTTGCAAAATTATAAAAAAAGCCCACCGAACAGGTGGACAAAACAATAAAAGAGGTGGACAAACCTCAATTATCCTTGATTTATATCATCCGTACACCCGAAAACAGCTACTTTTCATCCACCTCTTCATCCTCCCCTACAAATGCGCTGGGACTACAGCCATACTGGCGGGTAAAACAACGCGTAAAATACTTGGGGTCGTTGAACCCCACCTTATAGGCTATTTCTGTGATATTCCTGTTAGCCCAATTGTCAAGCAATAAACGCTTGGCAACACTCAACCTGTAGTTACGGATAAACTGGCTGGTGCTTTGACCGGCTTCATGATTCAGTCGCTTCGACACCAAACTTCTACTCATGCCCAAAGCTTCTGCAAACTCATCAATGCCAAACTCGCTGTTACCATAATTCTGCTCCATAATTTCCGTAGCACGTTCCATGAAGCCCTTGCTTTTTACTGTTTGCTGCTTATCTGCCTCAACAGTACGATGAAAACTTTGCATCAAATACTCATGAGTATCCAGAATATTCTGTATGCGCGATTGTAACTGGACAGGATCATCACTTTCTTCCAAAGCCTTACGGACAGGCTGCATCAGTTTTTCAGCTTCCTGACGACGAAGGGACGCCAAGCGAAGACGGTAGAGCCAGACAAAGATGCCAGAGAGCACCATAAGGCACAACAATATAAACCACCAACTCTTCCAGAAATACGGGACCACTTCCACCTTAATACTGATGGTATTTCCGTCCAGACCAGTCTCCGTCGCATTTTTCACTTCAAAGAGGTAGGTTCCAGGCTTCAGACTAGTATATCGCACTGTATGCTCGCCTGGCTTCAGCACGGTCCAATCGTCCTCGAAACCTTTCAGGCGACACACAAATTGTTGTGGCTGACCAGCACTGCTAAGTGCAGAGAAACTGAGCGAGAACGACTTATTAGACTCGTGCAACCGTATCTTCTCAGCCAGCGAGATGTCGGAATCGATGATGGAACTATTGGCTGCGGTTATCTCCTGATTATCGACCACCAGATGGGTGAATGAGAGATGCACTGGGCTTGTAATGTCCGTATTCTCGCCACGTATGGCTGTCAATCCTTTTATACTGCCTAAATAGATGACACCGTCAGCATCCTTGATGGCCGAATTCCAATAGAATCGCTGGCACAGCAGACCATCGCGCTCGCCATAATTCACAAAGGTGTGGTGATGGGGGTCGTACACTGACAGACCGTTATTGGTGGTAATCCACAGTCGCCCGTTGGCGTCGTCGACAATACCCTTCACGGCGTTGTTGGAAAGTCCGTCATCGGTAGTCATCACCTCAAAACGCTCCTGTCCCCCTTTCTCAGTCAGCCGGCGGTACAGCCCATAGCCGTCGCTGCCCAGCCACAATGTGCCGTCCTTGGCCTCATAGATGCAGGTTATCTTGTCGATTACCGGCGACTGCGGCTTATCCAGCTTATGAATCAGGTGACGATAGCGGAACTTACCCTTATCGGCACGACCAGCCTTCAAGTCAATGTCACAGACGCCCATTAGACAGCCCATCCACAGGTGACCATTACGGTCTATACAGGCTCCGATACAGCCTCTGATGTTGCGGTTGTTGGGGAAAGGGTCCTCAATACGACCAGTCTTCAGGTCGTAGAGGAAGATGCCTTCGTTCGCACCTATCCACAGGGCATCGTTATACTTGTCGTACGCTAAGGCTCCGACATACTCGGTTTGACGCTGTATGTCGGCTGGCAGCACCAGCCGCTGGGGTTGTGCATTTCCCTCCAGCGCAATCATGTTGACACCCCCACCCCATGTGCCAATCCACAGCCGCCCATGAGCGTCGGGCTGCAACACCGATACGGAGTTATGCGACAATGCAGAGTTGGCAGTGGTCCAGCGCACCATACCGTGACCTGTCGAGTGTTGTCCGCGTGCTGGCAGCCTGCTTAGTCCGCCTTCGACATTCCCCACCCAAATGGTTCCATCAGCACTGGCATACATTGCATTCACGGGTGTTGACGGCAGCGACAGGACATTGTCTGCTTGGTGGACGTAGTTCTGCAGCCTCAGGGGTTTGGGCATCAGCCGCACGATGCCTGCCGTCTCAGTGCCTATCCACAATTGTCCGTCGTAGTTCAGCAGGCAGCGGATGAAATCGCTGGGCAGCGGACAATCTGCAGTTGTGGTGTTCCAGCATACGAAACCAGAACGTGGGGCGTCGAACAGGCAAATGTCTCGCAGCGTTCCCACCAGCAATTGCCCGTCATCTGTCAGTGCCAGCGATGTAGCGTGGTTGTGTGGCAACGACCGTTGGTCAGCACTATGGCGGAAGGTCTGCAACGTGTTATTATACAGGTCGTATGCATGGAGTCCCTCGTTGGTAGCTATCCACACGCGATTGCCCTGCCGAAGCAAATCAGTGATAAAATAACCGTTGAGGGATTGCAGCGTCGTGTGTATCGGACTGAACTGAAGGCTATTGCCATGCACGTGAAGTCGTTGCAGTCCAAGTGCGGTCGATACCCATACATTGCCGTTATGTTCGATGTCACTGATGGCAATGTCAGGCGTATTACCTTGATAGGGGCAGCAGCTGATACTGGCCACACAGCCCGACTCATCGAACTCATAGCGATAGATGCTGTCGCGTGCCACCTGCCACATGGCTCCCTTCGAGTCGCAATGCACCTTCACCGTAGGGCGCTGCAGGCGTTGTCCAATGTCGTGACCGTTCATCGTCGGCACCACACGGCACATCTTCTTCAGGTCAACAACCACCGTCCCCTCGGCATACGCTATCCAAAGTCGCTGGCAACGATCCTCGGCAAAGCCCAAACACGACCGACTGTCGCCCTGAAATGGTGCTGTAAAGGCATAGCCGTCGTAACGAACGACGCCACCACCAAAACTCGACACCCAGACAAAACCCTTACTGTCCACGAAAATATCGTTTACATGGTCATGAGGCAACCCAACCCTCAAGTCGAGACACGCCATATTATAGCGTTCAACCAGCATGTCTGATTGCAACGACACATTCTGCGAACGCACTGGCATTAACAGCAGCTGCATGACTAATATAATAAGGACTACTCGCATAAACATCGGCAAAGATAGTGCAAAAAGAGCGAAACGCCAAAGGAAAAATCGAAAACTTTGTTTTGATACACAATTAAAACATGTGCAAAAAGAATCCGCCCGATACCTTGCGGAATCGAGCGGACTAGTATTAAAGATTTCTAATGCAATTTCTTAGAAGTTGTAATACATACCAATCTCCAAAGCTGCCAGCGTATTAGTACTCAGACCGAAATGGCTTACAGCATCAACATCCTTATCCTTAGATGACTCGTAATAGAGACCATCACCCAGCTTAGCTACGAAGCTAATCTTGTCGTTAGCATTGAAAGCAATGCCTGGACGAACACCAATTCCGAAAGTAGTGTTGTTCCACTCGTCCATCTTAGTGTACTGAAGAGCTACCATAGCGTCAATGAAGAGGTCAACCTTGTCAAGCTGCAGGAACTTGTAACGATAGTAAGGAGCAACCTGGAACTGGATAGCGCTCTTATCTGTCTTGTGACCAACAAATGGATTAGCACCATTGATAGTAATCTTATTACCGTTGTTTGTAACGCCGAAACCAAGCACGATACCAACAGAAGACTTCTCGTCGAGATTATAACCGAGTTCGGGCTTAATCTGGAAGAACATACCAGTAGCATCCTTGCCATCCTTGTCAATCAGCTTGTTCTGGAAATCCAAACCGAGGCTACCACCGATGTAACCCTGAGCATTCATAGTTGCAGCTACACACACAGCTGCAAGTGTCATCATAATCTTTTTCATTTTCTTTTTACCTTTTAAATGTTAAACTTTGACTGTTGGTCTATAAAAAACCGCAAGTCGTTACTTAATTCGGGTGCAAAGTTAGATAGAAAACTCTAACAAACAATAAAATTCTCCATATTTTTAATAATTTTAGCTTAAATTGTTGATATAAATCAATTAAAATGGAAAAAACGAATAATTGAATAGGGATATCGAACAACCAAATAAACCATAAACTAAATCATATTATTATTAATAATAATGTAAAAAAGTGCTTATTTCTTGCACATTTCAAATAAAATACTTACCTTTGCGAATTGAAATAGCAAGAAATAAATCATGAAGGCAACATTTATAGCTGGTCCGTGCGTGATAGAGTCGGCTGAATTGCTTGATACAGTGGCAGCTAAGTTGGTGGATATCAACAATAGACTGGGCACTGATATCATATTTAAGGCCTCGTTTGACAAGGCCAATCGTACGTCTATTAGCTCGTTTCGCGGTCCTGGCATTGACCATGGGCTGCTGATGTTAAGCGACGTCAAGTCAAAATACGGGCTACGCGTACTGACGGACATCCACGAAGCCTGGCAGGCAGTTCCCGCTGGTCAGGTGTGCGACGTATTACAAATACCAGCCTTTTTGTGTCGTCAGACTGATCTGCTGGTAGCTGCCGGACGGACTGGACGTGTGGTGAATATCAAGAAAGCGCAGTTCCTGACGGGTCACGACATGCGCTATCCGTTGGAGAAGGCCCGCGAGGCTGGAGCTAAGGACGTCTGGCTGACAGAGCGCGGGAACATGATGGGGTATAACAATCTGGTGGTGGACTTCCGCAACATCCCTGATATGCTGGAATTGTGTCCAACGGTAATTATGGACTGCACACATAGCGTGCAACGTCCTGGCGGTGCTGACGGAAAGACGGGCGGCGACAGACGGTTCGTGCCCCAGATGGCAATGGCAGCCAAAGCTTTTGGTGCCACTGGCTGGTTCTTTGAGGTACACCCCACCCCTGACCAAGGTCTGAGCGACGCTGCCAACATGCTGGAGCTGGATAAGCTTTACGATTTAATCGTAAAGCTAGTGAAAAGTGAATAGTGAAAAGTGAAAAGTGGTGAAGAGTAGAGACTACGCGATACAATGTATCAGGGACGAGGCACAGGCTGTGCTGGACCTGATACCGAAGATGGACGAGGACTTTGACCGTGCCGTGGAGCTGATTTTGCAATGCAAGGGCAAGGTCATTGTGACGGGTGTGGGCAAGAGTGGCCACATTGGTGCCAAGATAGCCGCAACACTGGCATCGACTGGCACGCCATCATTCTTTGTCAATCCGCTGGACGTGTATCACGGCGACTTAGGCGTGATGGCACAGGGCGATGTTGTGGTGGCTATCTCAAACTCGGGGCAGACCGACGAACTGCTGCGGTTCATCCCGATGGTACTACACTTCGGCATACCCATCATAGCCATGAGTGGCAATCCGCAGTCGCTGTTGGCCAAATACTCTACCTGCCACCTGAACGTAAGTGTGGAGAAAGAGGCTTGTCCGCTGAATCTGGCACCAACCAGTTCGACAACGGCAACACTTGTGATGGGCGACGCGTTGGCTGTGGCACTGATGGAGCGCCGTCATTTCAAACCACAGGACTTTGCACAGTTCCATCCGGGCGGCGAATTAGGCAAGCGTCTGTTGACCACAGCTCAGGACGTGATGATAACCGAGCATCTGCCCATGCTGACAGCCGACATGCACTTGGGTGAGGCCATTATCCACGTCAGCAAAGGCAAGTTGGGACTTGGTGTAGCGGTGAGAAGCGAAGATTTGAAAGCGAACAGTGAAAAGTACCACGTGGAGGGTATGATTACCGATGGTGACATCCGACGGGCTATGGAAAAGTGGAATGCAGAGTTCTTTGACCGCACGGTAAGCGACATCATGACACGCACACCGAAGACGGTAAGCCCCGATACCAAAATTGCCCATGTGCAGAAATTGATGAATAAATATAAAATCCACAATGTGCTGGTAGTGGACAGCGAAAACCATTTATTGGGAATCGTCGACCGCTATGCGTGCGTACTGTAAGAATTGACAATTGACAATTGAGAATTGACAATTATGATTAGTGAAGAGTGAAGAATAATATATATATGAATAGAATAAAAAAAATATTGATACTCTTAATGCTGGCAATACCGTTGGCTGTTGCCGGCGTATATCTGTTTAAGACATTGGATGCGCGCGACGGTCTGACCAGTAGTCAGGTGAACTGCGTGATGAAAGACTCGCGTGGCTACCTATGGTTTGGCACCACAGCAGGTCTGTACCGCTACGACGGCTATACGTTCCGTAACTTCCAATGTAATTCTCAGGACGGTTCGTCGCTGCCCGACAGCTACATCATCAGTATACAGGAAACGCTGGAAGGTACGTTGTGGATTGAAACTTCGGCAGGTTTTTGTGTCTACCACCCACAGACGGAGAACTTTGAGCGCGACATGAAGCAAGTATATACCCGCATGGGTATAGAGGGACAGCCCAACGTGGTTTATGTAGACCGCCATAAGAACTTCTGGGCCTCGATACCCAACAAGGGTGTGGTGGCTTATAACCAGCAGCAACAAACCAACTATGAGTTTGGCTATACCAATGATGCCGTAGGTATTCCGCAGGGAAACATCGTTTCTATCGGCGAGTGTCGCGACGGTGCACTCCTGGTGTATGAAGACGGACGACTGGTATGCTGCGACATCATGCATCAGCAACATACCGTATGGCAAACCGATTACGTTGCCGAGAATGGTTTGCGACGCAGTAAGTCGCTGCGTGTCTTTGCCGACCAGATGGACAATATCTGGCTCTACGGTCAAGGCACGCTGATGATGTATAACAAGAACACCAACCAGTGGGACACCAACATGGGCAATCAGCTGGGACTGACGGGTATCAGCGTGGACCATTCGGTCAACGGTATGGCTGGCGACCGCAGTGGCAACATTTGGATTGGTACCGACCGAACAGGCCTGTTGCGCATGAATGTCAACACGCATGAGGTAGAATACGTGGCACCCCGAAGTTTCAACGACCAGCAAAGCATCATCCAAGAGGTGATAGGCGTACAGAGCCTGTACGTGGACGATACCGACCTGCTATGGGTAGGAACCGAGAAATCAGGTGTAGCCTACTATGGCGTGAACATCTATAAGTTCGATGCCGATATGATTGGCGACATTACCGCCATTGCGGAAGACGCGACGGGCAAGCTATGGTACGGTACAAGCGACAGGGGTATCATCAACTACGAGGGACAGTTGGCCAGCCGTAAGGTAACCTGCATGGCGACCACCTCGGACGGTAGTCTGTGGGTAGGTTCCAAGCAGAACGGCCTGACACGTATCAAGGACGGTGTCACATCCTTCTATTCGGCAGCTCGCGATAGTATGAAGACGTTGATTGACGATCACATCAACGCCCTTTGTGCCGATAAGACCGGCAACCTATGGATTGCTACCAACGGCGGCTTGCAGGTATACAGCCCGAAGATGAACACCTTCAGCAGCTATACACGTGAAAATGGCATGCTGAACACGAATAACATCACCTCGCTCTATTACGGTACTGACAATAAGCTGTTGATAGGTACGGCTGAGGGTATGGTGATTCTGAATCTCTCTACGCGCGAGAAGACGGTGATGACGGGTAATACCACTAATCTGCACTCGTTTACCAACAACTACATCACACAGGTACACGAAGACTCGCGAGGCTTAATATGGATAGGTACGCGCGAGGGCATCAACGTACTGAACCCAGAATCTGACGAGCTCTACTATGTCACGGAAAACGACGGACTCTGCAACAACTCCATCTGTGGTATAGCCGAGGACAAGAGCGGAAGCATCTGGGTGACCACCAGCAATGGTATCAGTCGTATTGTGGTTCAGCGTAACCACGAGGACGGCACCTTCGCCTTCGGACTCTACAACTACAGCATCAACGACGGTCTGCAGAGCAACGAGTTCAATATGGGTGCCATCCTGTCGACCAGCGACGAAGGTAAAGTCATCTTCGGTGGACTTTACGGTATCAACTGGGTTCGCGAAGCAGCCAAGGACGATCAGGAGACCCTGCCCCGTGTCATGCTGACCCAATTGTTTATTGGCGAGGAAGAAATCCTGACGGGACATGCCTACGATGATCGCGTCATCCTGACCTCGGCACTCAACGAGAGTAGCAAGATTGAACTGGCAAATAGTCAGAACACCTTCACCATCAAGTTTGCTGCCGGTAACTATAACAAGGGCGAGCGCTTGCAGTTTATGTACTGGATGGAAGGTCGTGACAACGACTGGCGTAATGGCGACGCCATGCTGCATGGTGTAAAGTTCCAGAATTTAGGTAGCGGCGACTATACCCTGCACGTCAAGGCCGTCAGCGCCGATGGTGCCGTCAGCAACCAAGAACGCAAGCTTGACATTACCATCGACCGCCCTTGGTGGCTGTCGTGGTGGATGCTCACACTCTACGTCATCATTGCTATCATTGCCCTCATCATCTGGCGCTATGGTATTGGCAAGGTGAAACATATCTGGATGAGCAAACGTGCTGTCATTGACGAGTTAAAACGCCAGCGCGAGGAAATCAAACTGGCCAGCGACGAACTGCGCCAGCCAATGGCCCGTATGACAACCATCATCGGCAGTATGGCTGAAAGAGAACAAACGCTGGAGGGACGCGAACAGCTGAACTCGCTGCACTTCCAACTGTTGCAGGTCATAACACGCATCTCTGAGATGCAATCGACATTGGAGAATCCTGAAAAGAAGGCTACCTCTTCAGCTAAAGACCGTTTGGAACTGAACGACAAGGGTCAGGTGGCATTGGCCTACGATGTCAGCAGCGAGTTGGCCATTGACGCTAAGCCTATAAGGGTTGACTCGCAGGCTAAGAAGTTTGCCGTCGTACTGATTGACGACAACCGTGAGTTCCTGAACTTTATGAATGCCCACTTGCGCGATGTCTACAACTTCCACACCTACGAAACCATCAAGGAAGCCCTGCCCGATATCGAGACGCTGAATGCCGACCTCGTCATCTGTAAGCAGGATATGAAACCAATGACGGGTAGCGAACTCTGCACGCAGTTCAAGATGGACAACCGACGTGGCAAGACCAAGTTCGTGCTGATGACTGATAGTGTGCTGACACAACAAGATATGATTGACAAGAATATCACGCTGGCTGCCGACGACTATCTAGCTAAGCCGTTCAATGTTCAGGAGGCTGTCATGCGTTTCAATAAACTGATGGGTCTCGGACCTATCGAGATGAATCAGGATGTCATCGAGGGTAGTGAGACACGTATGATTGAAAGCCGTAACGCCAGTATGACTACTGCCACAATGGTTTATGAAGACCTGGACGAACTGAAAGCTCAGGCTCAGACCGAGGCTGGCGATGGAGAGCAGCAAGACACGACTGAGCAGCAGCCTATCGAGAATGCACCTGCCGCCCAGAACCAGGGTGCTTGGATGCACGAGAAATATTATGGCGATAACACCATTGGCGACTACTCCATGAGCGAATCAATGGATCAGCAACTGATGCGCAATGTAGAGCAGTTTGTACTGCAGAACATGAGCCGCGGACAAATCAGCCTTGAAGAGATGGCCACCGCCATGGGTATGGGTCGTGTACCTTTCTTCCACAAGATACGTTCCATCACCACAAAGACACCTGCTGAGGTGGTTCGCGATATCCGTCTGAAGCATGCCTGCACACTACTTGTCAGCACGAATGTTAACATGAGTGAGCTAGCTCTCAATGTCGGTTTCAAGACAGCAGAGAACTTTGTCAACATCTTTAAGGAGAAGTTCGGCATGACTCCATTGGAGTATCGCTTGAAGAATAAAAAATAACTTTAAATTAGGAATTAGTAATTAGGAATTAGTAATTATGATTTGTTGTGTAGGCAGAATATGCCATTGGGGTTTACATAATATTGGCTTTCGTTTATTAATTGTAATCATAATTACTCATTACTCATTACTAATTTCTAATTGCGCAAAAGCGCAGACGAGCGACTCGCTGATAGTTCAGACATTACGCGAAAGCAACATCCGTTTCTCACACGACAATAGTGTGACGCTGTTGCTGTCGGGTCAGCAGAAATTCGATGATATGTTTCAGGCCATCCGTCAGGCCAAGAGCAGCATCCATCTGGAGTACTTCAACTTCCGTAATGACTCCATTGCCATGCTTTTGTTCGAACTGCTGAAGGCGAAAAGCAGAGAGGGCGTTGAAGTACGTGCGATGTTCGATGGCTTTGGCAACGACTCCAACAACCAGCCTCTGAAGAAATATCACCTAAAGCCTCTACGCGAGGAGGGCATTGAGATTGTAGAGTACTCCCCTATCCGATTTCCCTGGGTCAATCACATCTATGGACGTGACCACCGAAAGATTGTAGTCATTGATGGACGTATAGCTTATACGGGCGGTATGAATGTAGCCGACTATTATATAAAAGGTACGGAACAGGTAGGCGAATGGCGCGATATGCATTGCCGCATCGAGGGCGATGCTGTCAACGACCTGCAGAGCATCTTCCTCCGTATCTGGAATCGCGCCACCAAACAACAGGTCAGCGGTGCCAAATACTTCCGTGGTGGCACGCTCACCAAATTTTCCGACCTGAAGCCAGACACTACTGCCACCAAAGGACGTAAGATGGTGGGCATCATTAATCGCGAACCTGGCATCACGCCCAAAATTATGCGCACTTTCTATATCAACGCCATCAATCAGGCGCAGGATTCCATTCATATCATCAACCCCTACTTCACGCTCATTCCGACTGTGACACGCGCGCTGACACGGGCCATTCGTCGTGGTGTTAAAGTAGAGATCATGCTGTCATCAAAAAGCGACATTCCCCTGACACCTGACTGTGCACTCTATCAGGCTCGCAAACTACAGAAACGTGGTGTCATTGTCTGGCTCTACAAGCCAGGTTTCCACCATTCGAAAATCATGATGGTTGATGGGCGCTACTGCACCGTAGGCAGTACCAATCTCGATGCACGCAGTCTGAAGTGTGATTTTGAGGAGAATGCGGTCATTGTTGACAAGAACACGACGCAGGAACTCGACAATATGTTCTGGCGCGACAAGCAACAGTCGTTCCAGCTAACAGATGAAACATGGGATGAATTCCGTACAGGATGGCAGAAGTTCCGTGGGTGGTTTGCCCACCTGTTACAGCCGTTCCTGTAACATTTCCTCAATTCCTCATTTCCTCAATTTCTCAATTTCAAAAGGGCAAACCGCCTTTGCGTTCCTCAGCCCTGCGGGCAGAGTCGTGTTGCATCACCATTGCCTGCATCAGACGGATGTCCGTATCGCTAATGCCGCGTTGGTGCAACCATTCTCTATTGTTGAAAGCCTCATAGTAGTCGCCACCCAATATAAAGTACTGGTCGAAACAAGCGTCAGCCTCCTTAATGCGCCCCATCAGCCACAGACAATAGCCTTTATTCAGATAGTCCTCACTCGTAGCACTATCATTACTTGTCAACTGCTGATACAGCTTTTCAGCCTGTTCCATCTTGCCGTCGCATATCAATGCCCACGCCAGCACCCTTTGGATGTTCACATCCTCGTCGTGCTCATAGTTCAACTGGTAGAGCAACTTCAGGGCATCCTCATATTCATCCATATTCACCAGACAGACAGCCTTGTTCAGCATATAGCTCACCTTGTTAGGATGCAGCAACAGCAGACGTTCGTAGTCATCATTGGCATCTTCATACAATCCCTCGCTGAAATAATAACGCGCCCTGGCCGATAGTGCCCGTTCATTATCCGGGTCCAATTTCAGGGCATCCGAATAGTCTTCCTTCCACAAATAATACTGAACGTCGCGCATCGACTCCGGGAAGGAATCCAGCAATAGTTCTGCCTCAAAGTCATACAGATGTTTCTTCATCACTCTCACCACCTCAGGCTTATAAGCGTCAAGCGGTGTTTGATTGAACACCTTAGAGCAGAAGAAGCAACATGTAGCTAACTGTATACCTGTCCGGGAAAAGGGATTGATAAGCGCCTGACGATTAGGGAACAGGCGGAAGAAGCGATACAGATCCATCAGATAATTTCGACGGATAAAGGCTGGCGTCTGCTGTTCTTCATGGTCCATAGTCATATCACCCATGGTGGCCTCACCACGCTTCATGGCTTGGCGTAGACTTTCAGGCAACTGATTGACAACCTGTTGGAAGGCTATCACAAACGAATACTTGTCGCTATTGCAGAAAGGTCCTTTGTTCATGATGGACGTCAGGAAACGGTTGTCCTCGAATTTCTCTATGAACTGAGCAATGTCAGGATGCTGAATAAAGAAAGGCACAAACCAGTTTGAGATGTCATAGAAAAAGGGGAAACGCTTGGTTTGCGAAAAACCGCCATAGAAGATGTCGGACCCCTTGCGCTGCATGTCTATCATCCGCTGGAACGACTGTTCCAACTTCTCCATACGCTGTTCAGAGGCATCAGGATGCAGCACGTCCTCAAGGGCGTCGTCTTCAATCTCTTCGATGCCATTCTTTGTGACACGGAAGGTATTGTTCTTCAGAATGTCAGGCATGATTTCCTGCTGCACGGTATTGGTATCCTTTTCGGCATCCATCGTGTAAATCATCTGGATTTGCAACTCCGTCAGTTCGGCACACGTACGCTTCGATTTCAGCAGTTCCTCAATCAATGTTCGCTGCTCAGGATAGATTTCCAACATGTCGTCGTCAATACCTAACACCCAACCCACAAGGGCACGCTGACGTACATGCTCATCCGTCGAACGTCGGTATACGTCCACCAGTGTCCTGAATTTCACTATATCGAAACGATTCATCAACGACAGCATCACAGCCGATACCAGCAACTGCTGATCGATAGCGTCGATAGTTGGCGAAACCAATAGTTCTTCCATCATGCGACCCGTACCCTCTGACCAGATGTTCGATGTCAGCATATAGTTGAACAATTGGTTCATTTGCTGCTGGTGAGTCTTGTAGAGAGCCAAACTCTTCTCTTTTCTGGTATGTTCGGGCTCCAATTCCAGCATAGCCACCTCGCTCACAAAGTTCTCCATCTCCTGACGGATGGTTTCAAGATTCATCGGATGCCATGTCTGACGGGCATTGTGATGCAGCTGTTGCAGGAACGATGTAGCACTCAGATGGCGGTGAATGGCGATATTGGCCATCAGTACATAGATGCGCTGCAACAGCCTATTGTACTGCTCATCACGCTCAGGGTCAGTAGCACCCTGCATCCAGTAGTCGGCCATCAGGTTGTATTCGCTCCTCAGCGTCTCCAGTTTTTCACGCGACTGTTGGTTGGGCCAAGCCATCAGATAGGTTTCCATCTCCATAATGGCCAACCCAGCATTACCAGCCTGCAGCTGGTAGTAGATGCGGTGTAGCGATGTGTCAATTGTTCCCATCCTTATTATTTTTAGGCGTTGTTTTCACTCCCAGCCACTTCTCTACCTGAGTCACATCTTCCTGACGTGGGCCTTGCATGTAAACATACGGATTCTTCTTCACGTCGGGCAGCGAATCCACCACCTCTTTCCTGACGTTACAATGACGCATAATCAGGTCGCGATAGTGTTTGAATCCATTCTTATTAATCGAGTCGCAAGCCTGGTTATAGGCTTTTACGAATAGCTGTAACTGCTGGGCACGCTCAGGGTGACGCATTTCCTTCTCACGGAAGGCAATCACACCTGGCTGTATCTTCGTCGCACGCGAATCGTACACAACATGATGTTTCATCAGTCGTGCCATTGAGGCCTGTGGTTCTGTCATCCAGAGAGCATCCATCTCGTTGTTCTGCAACATCAGCATACGCACATTCACATCATTAATCTGTACTTTGAATACGCGTTCCTCCTTCAGTTTCACGGAGTCGCGGACCTTATCTGTCAGCATATCGGTAAACGAGAATCGCGTCATCGCCACCATCTTATCATCCAACTGCTTTAGCTGGTGGATACGGGCATTTCGGTTGGTTATGAGCTGCCAATAGGCATTCGTTACCGTCACGTAGCGCAGCTTCGTTCCACGCTGCTGCATACGGACGGCACGTACCAAGTCAGTTACCGTACCCTCCACACGACCACGCTCCATCGCTGTGTCGCAATCCATCTGAGCCGTAAAGCGCTTCAGGCGGACACCACCACGAATCGTGTCAAATAGTTGGTAGTATTCAGCAACATACAAAGGAAGACAATCCAACGTAGGCAGCACAGCCACTTTCAGCGCTGCCGAATCCCTGCGCATAGCCTCGCGACGATTCGCATTGGCTATACGCTTGGTCTCTTCGTAACTCTGTCCGCAAGCCACCACAAGCAGCAAGCCGACTATGATAATTATCAGATTCTTCATAAATTCGCTGCAAAGTTACACAAAAAAGTGAAAAATGGAGAGTGATAAATGAAAAAGATTGTAAAGTAATCATAATTTCTAATTACTAATTACTAATTTCTAATTAAATAAGCGTATCTTTGTAGCCAATATGGCAAAGGATAAAATCATGTACGTCTGCGAGAACTGCGGACAGGAGTCGGCCAAGTGGATAGGCAAGTGCCCCGCTTGTGGCCAATGGAATACATATAAGGAGATTAAGGTGGCTGATACCCAGAAAAAGGTGGCAGCCACTTCGGCAGCTGCTTCGGCTGGTCGGCAACTTAGGGAAAACAAGGTGCTGCGTCTGAAAGACATCTCGGCCCACGACGATCCTCGCATCGATATGCACGACAGCGAGTTGAATCGAGTCTTGGGTGGTGGTTTGGTGCCTGGCAGCATCGTACTACTGGGTGGTGAACCGGGTATCGGCAAATCGACGCTTACGCTGCAAACCATGCTCGCCCTGACGGACAAGCGCGTGCTATACGTCAGCGGTGAGGAGAGTGCTCACCAGTTGAAGATGCGTGCTGAAAGGCTGGCGGTCAGCGGTTTACCCGCTGACGACAACTTCCTGCTGCTCTGCGAAAACTCCCTCGAAGCCATTTTCGAACATATCAAGGAAGTACAGCCTGAACTCTTGGTTGTCGACTCCATACAGACCATTTCTACGGAGGATGTCGAGTCCTCAGCAGGCTCCATTGCTCAGGTACGTGAATGTGCCTCTGCCCTGCTTCGCTTTGCCAAGACCAGTGGTGTTCCCGTCATTCTCATAGGCCATATCACCAAGGAAGGTACGCTGGCTGGTCCGAAGATTCTTGAACACATCGTCGATACCGTCATCCAGTTCGAGGGCGATCAGCACTATATGTACCGCATCCTGCGCTCTATCAAGAACCGCTTTGGAAGCACATCAGAATTAGGCATCTACGAGATGCAGCAGACAGGTCTTCGACAGGTCAGCAATCCTTCTGAACTGCTACTGACAGACAATCACGACGGTCTCTCGGGTGTTGCTATTTCGAGTGCCATCGAGGGCGTTCGCCCCTTCCTTGTCGAAACGCAGGCTTTGGTGTCTTCTGCTGCATACGGCACACCTCAACGCTCCGCTACAGGTTTCGACCAGCGACGTCTGAATATGTTGTTGGCTGTATTGGAGAAACGCGTAGGCTTCAAACTGATGCAGAAGGACGTCTTCCTGAATATTGCCGGTGGACTGCGCGTCACGGATATGGCTATGGATCTCAGCGTCATTGCTGCCGTATTGTCGAGCAATGTCGACACACCCATCGAAGAGGGCTGGTGTATGGCTGGCGAGGTAGGATTAAGTGGCGAGGTACGTCCTGTGGCTCGTATCGAACAGCGCATCAGCGAGGCTGAGAAGTTGGGATTCCAGCATATCATCATTCCGAAATACAACCTCTCAGGTCTGAATCGCAAGAAGTTCAAGATTGAACTCGTGCCTGTCCGCAAAGTCGAAGAAGCCCTCCGTGCCCTCTTTGGCTAAGCCTTCAGCCATCTTACATCAGACATCATACTCCGTCGTATCCTCGATGCCTGCTTCGGCAAAGGCTTCGCGGCGCTCTACACACGTGCCGCACTTGCCACAATGGTGCTCACCACCCTTGTAGCACGACCACGTCTCGCTGTAGTCAATGCCCAAGGCCTTGCCTCGACGTGCAATATCACCTTTAGTAATATTGGTATAGGGCGAACGCAGATGTACATTCACGAAGGTACCTGCCGCAGCTGCCTGATCGAAGGCATCCACAAACTCCGGACGACAGTCGGGATAAATGGTGTGGTCGCCTCCGTGATTGGCCATCATCACATATTTCAGTCCACTCGACTCAGCAATACCTACAGCTATCGACAGCATGATACCATTACGGAAGGGCACCACCGTCGACTTCATATTTTCGTCCGCATAGTGACCCTCAGGAATCTCCTCGCCACCTTCCAACAGCGAACTAACAAAATATTTCGTCATGAAGTCCAACGGTATCGTGATGTGCTTGATGCCCAACCGTTCGCAATGCAAACGGGCAAACGGTATCTCACGTGCATTATGTTTCGAACCGTAGTCGAACGAGATGGCCAGCGCAATACGCTCCTGCTCGTCATATAACAAGGTGGTAGAATCTACACCACCGCTTAATATCAATACTGAATCCTTCATTTTTCCAGCCTCCTTCGCTTAATTACTACATTTTGATTTGCAAAGATAGTGCAAAAATTCGATTAACCGAAGGAAATGAGAATTTATTTTCAATGAAGACCGTTTTTATCGTGACGGACTTAACTTTAGGGATTTCCCCTGCATCTTTTCGGGTTTTCCCCTTTGACAACATACAAAAAAGTATGTATCTTTGCAGCGTAAACATCAAAAAGCAGACGATTATGAAAAAGATGATCTTTATAACAATGTTGTCAATACTGACTATGAGCAGTTGCAGTACCTATACAGCCAATGGTGCAATGACAGGTGGCATGTTTGGAGCCATGATAGGCTCGTCTATCGGCGGCATATCTGGAGGCTGGCGAGGCAGCCATGTCGGACAGGTGGTTGGTATGGCAAGTGGTGCAGCCATCGGTGCTGCCATTGGTGCTGCTGAGGAAAAGAAACAAGAGGAAAAGATGCAGCAATACCGTCTGGAGCAGGCACAGCGCAGAGCTGCCCGTCAACGCGCCTACAGTTCTGATGACAGCGGATTTGACCCCACCAATAGTGGTGACGACCGTATAGACTTGGACTTGCCGGAAACACGGACGGTAAAACCTGCAAGCGCAAAGTCTGCAAAGGTAAAGGCGTCAAAAAAGAAGCAAAAGTCCCAGTCTGCTAAGACCAAAGAGCCTGTTGACGACATGTACGTCCAAACCTTTTAGTTTCCTGTCAGTTTTCATATCTGCTTAATGTCACAAAGTCAAATGTCACAAAGTCAAAGTAACAAAGAAAATCCGCAACCTCTTGTGGGAGATTGCGGACGTTGAGAGTTGTGTGTTTCCGTTCAGATTGCGAGTGGGCCGTGTCCCATGCACGACGTGGTACCCATAGCGGTCAGTGCCGCCGTCAGAATGCTAATGGCGACCTGAATCACCGTCTTCCATGTTTCCTTCTTCATAGCTTAGTCCTCATCGTCTTTTGGGCCATCGCCGTTGTCGCCTCCGTTGTCACCACCACCGGTGTTCGAACCGCTGTTAGAACCGCCACCGTTTTCGTTTTGGTTTTGGTTTTCGTTGGTTCCGCCATTCTCATTGTCCTCCACATCTCCGCTGTCGCCAGAGGTCACGCGCTTCAGCACGGTGCCGTCCTCGTCCAGGCAGGTGATTTGAATTGAGGTGTTCTTCAGCTCGTCCTTCACGTCGACGCTGGGGGTGAACACAATGCGGCGGGTACTGATGAGTGAGGTCTTCACGTCCTCCAGATCCTCCACTGCCTTCGAACGCACGCTGAAGCGCATGGTTCCCAGTCCGGGCAGGGGTACGCTGTGACCCTCGGTAGCCCACGTGCGGATGACTTCGCCTGCGGCATCCCAAGCCGCCTTGATGACTCCTGCGCTGATGCCGCTATGGGTGGCGGCCTCGCTGAACACTTTCTTCTCGGTGAGCGACGTGTAGAGCTCAGGACGCATCACGAACTTCTTCACTCCCGGATTCTTGCCGATTTTAAGCACTCGGCGCTGTGCAATTACT
>JAFVHO010000016.1 GCA_017474485.1 Prevotella sp. | reverse complement strand
TTGCTTCTATAATCTGGTTTACAGATAGTTTGCTGTCGTCCATATACTCTTGCGTTGCGTCTTGAGCTGCAAAGGTACGGCTTTCATACGACAATCAGTTAAAAAGTGACTAAAAATCAGTCATATACTACAACACAGCCAATAAATTTGGTTTTTCATTCGATTTAATCAACTTTCTCACGCTCAAGAATGAAAATTTATTCTCATTCTCTTCGCTTAATCGAAATTTTGCACTATCTTTGCACGTAATTACTAAAACAAATGAGCAAAAGATGGAAGGTTATAGCGTAAAAGAATATGGACAGGCGGTGAAACGCTATGTACAAACTATGGATTTGAAAGACGATGCGGAGTTGATAGCGGAATATCAGCGCAGGCATAGTCGTGAAGAGGCATGGAAGGAAATTCTGGATGGTATCCGCCAAGTGGGCATACTGGACATGCAGATATTCATTCTTGGCACTCGATTGGTGATGATTGTAGAGACGCCGCTAGACTTTGACTGGGACTCGGCAATGGCACGTCTGGCCACACTGCCACGTCAACAGGAGTGGGAGGATTATATGGCGATATTCCAGCAGTGCCGCCCTGGTGCCACGAGCGACGAAAAGTGGCAGGAGATGCACCGCATGTTCTATTTGTATGAATGATATCAATAAAAGACTGAATATGATGCGTAAGATTATTGTGACTGTGGCACCCGTCTGCCACGTGGGCAAGGAGATACCTGCCGAGTGTAAGAACCCGCTGACTCCCGAGGAGATTGCGGAAGATACCATCAATTGTTATAAGGCGGGAGCCTGCGAGGTGCATCTGCATACGCGTGACCTGCAGGGCAATCCGACGTTCGAACTGGATGTGTTCCGCCAGACTATCGGACTCATTCGCAAGGAGACGGACATGATTGTTCAGGGTTCAACGGGTGGACTCTCCACGCTGACACTGGCTGAGCGCTGTGTGTCGCTCGACGTGCCTGAGGTGGAGGTGGCATCGCTGAACATGGGCAGTGTGAACTTTGGCGAAACGGTCTATATCAACACCATGCCCGACCTGCGCTATTGGGCCAAGCGGCTAGACGAGACGAACACGGTGCCTGAGATGGAGCTGTTTGATTTGAGCCATGTCGAGTGCGCCACGAGATTGGCTGACGAGGGTGTCATCCATCGTCCCCTGCACTATAACTTCTGCGTAGGTCCAGGCAACTCGAGCAATCTCTCTGCTACGGGTCGCAACCTCGCCATGCTCTGCTCACTCATGGAACCAGGCTGTACTTGGGGTGTCACCCACGACTCTATGAAGGACTTCTCTATTCTGGCTTGTGCCATCGGCATGGGTGCCTCCGCCGTCCGCGTAGGTTTTGAGGACAGCTTCTATTATGCTCCTGGCAAGCGAGCTCACACCAATGCGGAATTGGTGGAGAAGTTGGTGGCGCTTATCCGCATGATGGGTTGCGAACCAGCTACACCCGATGAGGCAAGGAAAATGCAACATATTTCCAAATGAGAACTTTTGGAGCAGTGAGAGCAATCATGCTCGCATGAATTGCCGAGTCGTGACAAAAGTCAACGAAGTTAAATGAAAGAAATGAGGAAATGAGAAATGTAAATGAAGAAATGAAGGAATGGAAGATGGTTGTCCTTGACGACGACCCGACGGGCATTCAGACCGTTCATGGCTGTCTGCTCATCACCCAATGGGACGAGGATAGCGTGCGCAAGGGTTTTGCGGATGCTGAGCCCTTCTTTTACATATTGACGAACACGCGTGCGATGACGCGCGAGGATGCGGAGCAGGTGACACACGAAGCGATGGAGATGGTCATCAAGGTGAACCAAGACTATGGCTATCGGCTCATCGTCGTCAGCAGGAGTGACAGTTGTCTGCGAGGACATTTCCCACTCGAAACGGACGTCATGCGTTCCTGTCTTTTAAGCCACGGTTATGACGTGATGGAAAAAACGCCTTTCTGCCCCGCCTTTATCGAAGCAGGACGCGTCACCATCGATGGCGTACATTATATGCGTGATGGCGAACGCCTCATTCCCGTTAGCGAGACGGAGTTTGCACGCGACAATGTCTTTGCCTATCACACCAGCGTGCTGCGCGATTATATCCAGGAGAAAGGCGCCAATCCCGACGATTACATCATCGTCAATGCTCAGGGCTACGACGAGCTGCGCGCATTTGCTGACACAGTGCTCAGTGACGGAATCGCTGAGCACGTGGTCATCCGCAGCAGCAGTTCGCTGCCTAAAGCCATCAGCGGCATTGCCGACATTCCCCTACTCGACCGCAGCATCCTGAAACACGAGGGCGTGGGTTGCTTCATGGTAGGCTCCCACGTCAAGAAGACCACCCAACAACTGGAACACCTGTTACAGCAGGAGGGCACCTGCGCCATTGAGGTCGACGTACAGCGCATCTTGGACGATGCACCACTGCTGATGAGCGAGACGCTCGACACCATCCGGCAAGTGGTGGATATGGGCTTGACACCCATTGTCTATACCTCACGTCAGGAAATCCGTCTCGACGATGCCAACCAGCGCCAGCACTTAGGCCAGCAAGTCAGCGACTTCCTTGTCGACATCGTCTATCGCCTACCCTTCACTCCCGCTTATCTCGTGGGCAAGGGAGGCATCACCAGCCACGACATCCTGACCAAAGGCTTAGGCATCAAGTCGGCCCGTGTCTTGGGGCAGATCATCAACAGCGTGCCTTGCGTGATGGCGGAGAAATTTCCCTACATCATCTTCCCTGGCAATGTGGGCAATGAGCAATCGCTCAGCGAGGTGTATCTGAAATTATTGGCTTTTCGGGATTGATAAACGCGAAGAGCACCGCACTCACAATCAGCATCACCGCTATCATGTAGAGCGGCAGATTGTAGTTGCCTGACTGCTGCACCAACTCGCCAAACAAGATGCCACAGCAGAACCCTCCGATGTTGCCAGCTGTATTCATGGCGCCGCTCAAGGTGCCTGCATGGTGCTTGCCCAAGTCGATGCACAATGCCCAGGCAGAAGGCAGCATCAGGTCGAAGATGCCAAAGCACAGCGAGAGAAATACGAAGACTGCCATCTTGCCTGGAATGAAGGCAGCCAGGAACATGCACACTGCAGAGACTGCCAGCGACGTGGAACCCAAGGCCTTACGTCCCACCTTGATGCCATAACGGTTCGTCAACTTGTCCGTCAGGTGTCCACCTACGATATTTCCTATCATACTCATGATGAAGGGCACAGCCACCGCATACGTCAGCTCCGTCTTGTCGAAACCGCGCCCCAACTCCATAAACGTGGGGAACCATGAGAAGAAGAACCACGAGCCAAAGGCATAGAAGAAATACATGCCGCAAATCAGCCAAAACTGCTTGTTGCCTACCAGCGCGTTCCAGCGGATGGCGTTATTACCAGTCTTCCTAGTTTCACTAGTCACACTAGTCATACTAGGATCCCTATAATACCAAGACCAAACCACTGCCCAGACGACGCCCAAGGCTCCCAGCAGATAGAAGGCTGCGCGCCACCCTACCCACATCATGACGGGGATGACCACAAAGGGAGTGAGTGCTCCACCCATGCGACTGGCAGTCCACACATAGCCTTGGGCCTTGCCTACCTCACCCTTCTCGAACCAATGACTGATGACACCCGTACTGCATGGCGAAGAGCCAGCCTCACCGATGCCGAACATGAAGCGGATGACCAGCAGCGAGGCCAGTCCTCCAGCCAAACCCGTGAAGGCGGTAAAGGCGGACCACCACAGAACGATGGCAGACAGTATCTTGCGGTGTCCGAACCTATCGCCCAAGGCTCCCATCGGAATCTGCAAGAGTCCATAGGAAAGGATGAAGGCACTCTGCACCCATCCCCACTCCGACGGACTCAGGTTCAGGTCGTGCATGATGCTCGACCCTGCCACGCTGATATTGATGCGGTCCAGGAAAGTCACCATGCCCAGGATGACGAGCATGGTGAGAATCATGTTCTTTTTATACATTAAACATTAAAGATTAAACATTAAAGATTAAACATCTAACATTGAACATTAAAGTCCGAGAAACTTGCGCAGTCCTTTCACACCTAATACAGGACTACTCAATACTGGCTTTCCTGTCAGTTCGCTCAGTCGTTGTTCCATGCGTGCCATCGAGCCCTGTGCCAATACGAAGGCATCCACCTTGTCGGCAATCCTTCCAGCAGCCTCAGCTATCAAGCGATCGTGTGTCTCGCCATCGCCACTCTGTCCGGCTGCGAACGCTCCGTCAGCCAGTCCTTCCACCAGTGTCACCGTACGGCCCGCTTTCTTTGCCTCGTTCTGCAACAGACGGCATGTGGGGTCCAACGTGGTGGGCAATGTCGAAATGACACCGATACGGTCGTAGTTAGCCACCGCCTGTGCAGCCATCGGCTGGTCGATGCGGAAGACTGGAATACGGGCATACGTATTACCATAGTCAGCCACGTCGCCCACACTGGAACACGTGTTGAACACTACGTCAGCGCCAGCATCCGCAGCAGCATTGTAGTAAGCCAACAGTCGGCGTCGAACAGCAGGTGTCACCTCGTTGTTGGCAATCACCTCTTTGATTAATGACGAGTCAGCGATGTGGTTGACGTTCACCTCAGGCAGCAGTTCAGCAAAAGTCTTGGTCAGGGGCTCTACCAGAGCCATAGCCGTGTGTACACAAATTACGTTAATCATTGTTTTCTTTTTGTAGTTTTAGTCGTTTGTTGCGACAAAGATACAACTTTTTTTCTAAAAAGAAAAAGGATTTAGGAAAGTTTCTAGCAGATATGAAGATTTTTCCGTATCTTTGCGCCAAAATTTACAAGAACCAATAGTCATTATGATTAAAAACAAACTAAAGACGTCTAAAAAGACCATTTTGATAGCACTGCTTGTCATAAGCAGTTTGACAACATGGGCAACGGATTTCGAGACAGCAGCTACGGCTGTAGCCAATATGCGCGTAGGATGGAATCTGGGTAATACGCTCGATAGCAACTCGGGCGATGCAAACAATATGTGGATTGAGAAATGGACTGGTCGCACACCATCAGACTATGAGAAGGCCTGGGGACAGCCCGTCACTAAACCTGAGCTTTTCCAAATGTTCAAGGAAGCAGGTTTCAATGCCATCCGCGTGCCCGTAACGTGGTATCCGCACATGGAAGCCAAATTTGATCTTAATGGTACGGTATGGGATATGACGAACGACGATATTGGTACGACGATACAGGAAGCATGGATGAATCGTGTGCATGAAGTGGTGGACTACGTCATCAGCCAAGGCATGTATTGTATTCTCAACATCCATCATGATACAGGTGCCGCCAATACCGCATGGCTGGTGGCAAGCGAAAACGACTATGCCAAGCAGAAGGAACGCTTCGAGGCGGTATGGAGGCAGATTGCCGAGGAATTCAAGGACTACGACGAGCATCTGCTTTTCGAAGGCTACAACGAGATGCTTGATCCTTACGACTCATGGTGCTTCGCTTCGTTTGGTACCTCGTCAGGTTATAACGCCACTGTAGCTACGTCGGCCTATAACGCCATCAACAGCTATGCCCAGAGTTTTGTGGATGCCGTACGCTCAACAGGTGGCAACAATGCCCAGCGCAACCTGATAGTAAATACATACGGAGCTTGTTGCGGCAGTGGCACATGGAACTCACATCTGCAAGACCCGCTGAAGCAAATGAAACTACCCACTGATAACGTGAGCCATCACCTGATTTTTGAAGTCCATTGCTATCCGGACGTCAAGAACCTCAGTACCGCCAAGAGTGATGTGAATCAGATAATTCGCGACATCAAGAACAACCTCGCTTCGAAAGGCGCACCCGTCATCTTCGGTGAATGGGGCACCAGCACAGACGGAGCCTACGACAACTATCGCAGCAACATGTTGGCCTTTGCCCGCTATTTTGTGGAGCAAGCCAAGGCCAACAATATGGGAACATTCTACTGGATGGGGCTCTCGGACGGTGAACACCGCAGCGTGCCAGAATTCAACCAAACCGACCTGAAAGATGCCATCATCAAGGGCTATTACGGAGAAGAAGGTTATTCGGGAGTTACGCTACCTCAAAATGTAGAATCTGCAGTCATTACAGACTGTTACAATCTGCATGGTCTTCGACTTCCCACTTCCCAACAAGGACTGAACATCGTCAGAATGAACAATGGGAAAGTCAAGACTGTCATGAACAAGTCATCTTCTTGGCCTGCTTTTGTGCCTCGATGACCTTGATACTATCACATCATTTCAGTGGCATCATCTGTATGAATGCCGAATAGATTTTCAGGGCCGAGCCTGTAGCATTGCCACCAGGGGTAAACGACATATTAAAGGACTTGTTGAAACTATCCATAGTCTGGACATCCACCATCTGACTGATTGGAATGAGGTCGTTGCTTGTCAGGTCCTTCAATGCCGGCTCAATAGTATATTCCTTACCTTTCTGTACCACACAGAACTGCATGGTCTCAGGCTTCGTCATCTGCTGGCAGGAAAGCTCAAAATGGCAAGACTGATTGAGTGACTCTACAGTTCCTGCCAAGACGTCAGGCAAGTTAACCTGCTGACGGTTCTTGATAGCCGTTGTGAAATCCTGTGCAAATGCAGCACCATCGGTAATCGTGCCAGAGAGCGTCAGGTCGTCGAGGACACGGATGGAGACAGCCTTTAAGTCGACGATATCGAAGGCATTCTTCGACATCTGACTGATGAAGCCGTTCTGCTGCGTGAGATGCATCTGTGCCTCGCAGTTGACGACACTTGCTCCATCGCAAGTATAGCCATAGCCAAGGGTCATATCGTCTTGATCCATACGGAGGCTGAAATCGAGGGAACTCTCGACGCTGGCAGTCTGGTAGTTGTAGTTGTTCTGCTTACCAGTCAACTGAAAGGATTGGGCATCGAAATTGACAAATGAAGAATTCTCGTCTTGAGGCAATTCCAGATTGATGATGCCCTCACTCAGCGTCAACTCCTTGTTGTCAATAAATCCCGTCAATGTCATTGTGAGCGACCTGGGGAAACGGTTAACGCACGCCAGACGCTTCAGATTCTGGATATTGGCGTCAGTCACCGACAGGTAATAATCGTCGTTGTCCTTAATAATCAGCTTGAACAGCGTTGTGCCGATACCTTGAATGTTAGCTGGGAATATGAACTCCATATGATTGGCAGACTGAAGGCGACAGCCTCCCTTGCCATCGAACACAACACATACGCCAAAGCCACTGTTGTCAGCAGTCATATAGAGTAGATAGCCCATCTTGGCTAACTCAGAATCAGCCTCTACCGGACTGATGCTGAGTAAGGATTGTTTCTCAGAAACAGCTGAGAGTATGACTCTCATGTTTGTCAGGAAAGCCTTGTCGTTTTTCATCAGTGCCAACAGCTGCTCATAGGCTTGAGATGCGACGGTAAGCGATTCCATCTTGAAAATGTCAGCCATCGTCTTGGCATCGTTCTCAATATGCCTGATCAGCTCATCGCGATTCTCTTTTGCCTCCTGCTCCTCGGCTGAAGGCCTAACAGGGTTGTCGTCAATGGTACACGACGTTGTCAGTGCTGTGCCGCAGAGCCATAGTACTGCGGCAAATGCATAATACTTCATCCTTTTCATCGTGCGACGTGTTTTTTACCGTTCTCAATATAGATTCCCTTATTGGGCTTGCCGTTCAGACGACGGCCCTGCAGGTCGTAGTAGTTATGGGTGCCGTCGCGGTCAATGGTATGGATCGTTGGAGCAACGATGCCATTCGTTTCACTGCCGTTGATGTCGCCTAAATAGTACAGGCCTGGTATCTCTGCCACCTCGCCGTTGCCGTCACCATCCTGCTGGTAGAAGCGTGTGACGATGCTTGGAGCCTGATTCGATGCACTTTGCTGTCCGTTAAAGGTATCCGTATTCTGTCTGTAATGATCCAGCCCCGTGACATTGTTGGCACGCAGATATGCACGGAATGGACCAATCCAGCTACTGCTCGACAGACGTTCCCATACGCCATTATCCTGCAATGCAAATTCTTCACCGCTGCCAGTGACAGAGTCGAAGGTACCATTCCATGTTCCAACTTCTGACTTCTCGCTCTTTTGCCACCAGTTGGTAAAGTCGTAGACTGGCGAGCCCTCAGCCACTTTGCTGGTCATTTTTGCATCGATGGCGTTGAACTGTATCTCACCCTGACTGACAACAATCATGTAGGGCTTTCCAGCCTCCATCAGGTTGTCGGCCTTCTCGCGGAAGATAAACTGACTGTAGATGGTATCGATGTATTCCATCTGATAAATTTTGGCCATTCCAAGCAAGTAGTAATCATCGATGTTGAATTCGTATGGCAGGCAGACAGAGGCTGCTACAGGCGACACGGTGCCGTCGCCATTGTCGCGTGCAGAGATTTTACGGTCGTAGGTTACGTTCCACGTCTGTCCGTTGACGGTCTCTAACAAAGAGGTCATCTCGGACTTGTCACCCGTTGCATCCTGAATCTGAATGGAATCCTTGGGCAGGCTGAAGCCGTAGAAGTCGTCGAGCGAGACACCGTCACCCATGAATTTCAGGCGATAGAAGCCGGAATAAGGGGCAGATGGATCAGTCGTCGTTGCTGATGCCTGGTATTCCTATGAGCGACGGTATTCTTCCGATGGTGAAGCAGGAGTTGGGCGAGGTAGATGGTACGCCTGCGCTGCTGACCGACCTGAAGGAGAGCGACCGATCGCACCATACAAAATTGCGGCTCTATACGGCCAGACCATAGAGCATGATTTTTTCCCGCGTGTGCGGTTCAGCATGCGCGAAGTGTCGTGGTGGAATGACTTGACCGTGGTGGATGGTCATTTGGCACTCGTGGGCGAGGAGTTTGCCGACGAGATGAAGGGCTGGGCATTGGTAAAGGTGATTGACAACCGCTGTTCGCAGCAAACCATCGTTACCCGCTGCACGGTGTACCAACAATATACCACCAAAGACGCTTTGGAGAGAGCCGCAGATAGCTACGGCGGACTGACAGAAACTCCGTACCTCTCGCCACGATAATTGGGATTTTCGGACCTATTTCTATCATTCTTCTTAAAGTATCGTAATAATTGGGTGCAAGGGAAGCAAATATTAATGGATTTTTCGTATATTTGCCCATTGATTTTATATGTTTTGTGATATGATAGACCATATATTAGAGCCGATATTACATAAGAAAATAGGGTGTTCAATATGATGTACCCCGATTTTGTTCCATTCTTGTCAAAGCCCTTCTTCTTCTGACTAGCGGATTCGGCCTAAGGTTCCTTTTTTTCCAGAGTTCCACATCTTCCATTCTGGTGTCAGCCATCCACCTG
>JAFVHO010000116.1 GCA_017474485.1 Prevotella sp. | reverse complement strand
GAGAGGGATGTCTGCGTGATGCAAACATCCCTCTATTCTTTGTCGTCATTTTAGTACTTAGTGCTATTCTTGATAGACTAAGTCTGGACGTTTAAGGTTCAGATACCAGTTGTGATGGGTGGTGTGATCCTTCATCCATCCAACAAAACCTTCATAGGGGCCGAAAGTCTCTTCAAGCTCATTGTCGAAAGTACTCAATGACATGCCTTCAATAGGATATTTGAAGTCGGCCTTGGGGATAATCAGTGCCCAGCTCATGTGGTTGTCATAGGCAGCCTTGTTGGTAAAGACGCTGTTAAGCACCTCGTCAAACTTGTGGGCATAGGTGTGTATTTCCCACTTTCCACCATTGTACTCATGTATCAGGAAGGGATCTACGCGGTTAAGGGTGAGCATGCGTGCCTTGTTGCGGTCTTTGAAATAAATGCGGTAGGTTCTATTGATAGGATCTGCTTTGGAACTGTAGTTTTCTTGGACCGACGGTGTTGTATTGTAAATGAGACGGATAATATTCCCCACTTCATCGCGCTGCTTGCCAAAAGCCCAGTGGGCGCTCTCAAACAGATTGATGACGGCTTCACCGTTACGTCCGCAAATGAGTGGCGCATCACTGGTGATGTACTGCCGCATCAGCGGATAACCATCGTCCATCGGCTTACCTTCCACTATTTCTACCTTGTCAATGTCGCTATATTTGATGTCTGCCAGCTGGATGGCTCCCGCGTACGGCTCCTTGGTGCCAGCAGCCTTAAGAGTTACGTGCAGGTCGACGGTCAGCGAATTTTCCAGTCTGGTGTTTTTCTTACTGATGCGCAGTGCCATATCATTGTAATCAAAGGCTTCGCTGGGTAAGGGGAATGTACATACATAGAGATAGGTAAAGGTCTGGTAGGTAGGTATTGTGTATTTGCTGCCTATGGGCTGAAGGTCGTCGATGGCAAGCTCAATTTCCTTTGTTCCAAAGGGCACTGACGTGATGCCCAGGTATTTGCCATCCTGATCAAGAGCAGCAATGTAAATATTGGTGGCAACTACGGGAACCGTATAAGCCAATTCAGCCTGATCACCATAGCAGACCCCTTCGGCAATAATCTCTGGATTAGATGCTGTACGTAGGTCTGCTGTCAGCACTTCTACACTATAGATCCTGCTCTCTGGCGTCTTAATGGTGATGGTGTCATCCTTGGTGAGGCACCAGTCATGGTTTTTGTCGATGCCGTCCACTTGAAACATGTCGTCTACAAAGTCGTTGTATTTCTCTTCATCGAAATACTCTTTCTTGCACGATGTTGCTGTAAGCAGGGTGACTGCTGTTGCCAATAATAGTAAGGTAATGTGATTCTTCTTCATAACGGTTTCCATTTTGGCTGTAAAATTACAAAAACAACGCGAAAGATAGCTCGTAACGCAAACGTTTTCGCATTATTTTTTAAATAATTAACGACTTTTCCCTTCCATATTAAAAAAAAAGAGTATCTTTGCAGTCATGGAACAACTCTTTTTTTATCTATGAAAAAGTTGGCATGTAGTGATTATCCGAATGCAATTAAGAAATATTAACGTCAGAGGTTTCATATTATTTTAATTTATTATGTACCTTTGCAAATCTAAAGAGATAAACTTGTATATTAACATTAACAATTAAGAACTAAATCGTATGAAAAAGTATTTGATGTTTGGATTGGCAGTTCTTGCTTTGGCAAGCTGTTCCAAGAATGACGATGTTTATGATGCAAGCCGCGACAAGGTACACGATACCTACAATGCAGCTTTCCGCAAGTATGTTGGGGTAAACATTGCTCCCAACCAGACTTGGGGTTTTGGAACTGATGCAACCAGAAGCATAGATTTCACTCGTAGTGCTACAAACCCTTCTGTTGCAGAGATTTCCCAGCCTTACGATGAAGCATGGGTGACTGAATACAACAAGACTGCTAAGGAACCGACCCAAGATAATACAACGCACAACTATGACAATTCAACCTATGCCATCAATTATGGCACGGGTGGTCCTAACGACATTGACTGGAACAATGCTGAACAGGTAGCAGAAAAGGATTATTTCTTCTCACTAAGTTGGGAACAGCAGATTGAATATGCGAAGGAACATCATCCTTCTTGGATTGTGTATAATGCAGATGAAAACTATGTTACCAACTTCAAGATTACTGGTACTTACAACGGTGAAATCAGTGTGGCAGGTTCAGAGGGCATCATAGATGGTGGTACTTTGAGCCACGCTGAGCGTACTATTGTTGTGACTGGTACTTGGAATATTTCTGTTGATCAGCGTATCGGTAGCCTTGGCAAGATTATCATTGCTAATGGTGGTACTGTGAACGTTGCTTCTGGCAAGACTTTGAACATGGTCAATCAGGCTCGTTTGGTTGTGCTGCCTGGCGGTCAGCTGACTGGTGCCGGTAAAGTTGAGGTGAATAATGGTAATGCCGCAGGTCAGGAGAACTACAACGGTGGTACTATCGACGTTGCTACTTTCAACAACAACTTTGGTAAGTTCTACAACTATGGCAAATTCCTGGTGAACGAATATCAGGGCGGTGCTCAGGAGAGTAACTTCTATAACCACTCTTTGGCAGTTGTTGACAACTTTGCAGGTACCGGTAGCACAGCTAACGCCCGTATCTTCAATGCCTGTCAGTTCTACGTAAGGGACAATGCCCGTATCCGTAATTATGAGGGCAAACAGGGTTCTGCTCTGATTGTTGGTGGTCAGCTGATGTTCAGCAGCAGCGAGGACGGAACAAGCACTCCTACTTATGTTGGTTTGGAAGCAGGTGCTCTGATACAGGCTGGTTCGCTTTACAACAACGGTACTTCTTGGACTGGTCCTACAAGCAATGGCTATGCCGTGTTGAACATAGGTAAGTTCGACTATATGAACTGGCAGCAGGATCATCCAGAGCAGGGTGGCTATTTTGCCAACAATATCTATCTGGTGGCTGATGACTTGACCAATCACCCTGATGGTAATGGCTGGGCTTCATGGGATGCCGCTCAAAAGTTCGATGTTATTGCAAATGCTGTTGGTAATGGAAATGTTGAGGTTGTTGAGGAGGGTGACTATGAGGTTATTCCTGCCGATAATGACTTTAAACTCGGTGAAGCTGGATGTACTCCTGGTTTCAAGATTGAAAAAGATGACGACCATAATGATAAAATCCGTGTCATTTGTGAGGACCTCAGTGCTAACGAAGAAACCGATTTCGACTTCAACGATGTCGTATTCGATGTGGAGTTTACCAGTGAGACTACTGCAAAAGTGACTATCGTGGCTGCCGGTGGTACGCTGCCTTTGGAGGTCGCTGGTCATGAGGTACATGCTGCATTTGGCGTGTCTGACACGAAGACGATGATCAACACCAAGGCTGCCAGAATTCTGACAGACGAGCTGAAGAAGCAAGGCTACAAGGCTGCTGACGGTCTGACTGCTAAGTCCTTCACCGTAGATGGTATTGATAGGACAAAGTGGGGTGAGGATATCCCTGTCAGAGTCCAGAAAAACGGAGAGTGGTATACCATCGAAGCTACCGTAGGTGGACCTACAGCTAAGATTGGCGTTGATCTCCGATTCAATTGGCCCGATGAGAAGCAGTCTATCAAGAGCAAGTATGAAGGCTTCACAGGATGGGTTACCGATCCCACCAAGTTGTGGTATTAATTTGACATCAGATACTTTACTAATATAGATAGGAAGGGGCGGTTGCGTGATGCAACCGCTCTTTTTTTGCAATAAATTTGGCATTTCGCGCAAATTCTATTAATTTTGCAGGCTGTATGGTATTGAATTATATTTGGGTCGCTTTCTTTTTGGTTGCTTTCCTGATAGCAGCCATCAAGCTGGTGTTCATGGGAGACTATGACGTCTTTCCTGCAATGATGGACTCTACATTCTCGTCATCGAAGACTGCCTTTGAGATTTCTTTGGGACTGACGGGTGTCTTGTCGCTGTGGCTGGGTGTGATGAAGGTTGGCGAGAAAGGCGGCGTG
>JAFVHO010000015.1 GCA_017474485.1 Prevotella sp. | reverse complement strand
CCAGCATGGTGTATCGTTGCAGTTCACTATTTGCTTCCATGGGGGCAAAGGTACTGCTTTTTTATAAAATATGTATCGTTTATGTACTATATTCGGCAGTTGTCACAGGGTGGGCATCCACGGAAGAATTAAACTGCACCGTTTTGATTCTAAAAATAATATTTGAATGAAAAGAATACCATCATACAGCCCAATCCTCAATCTGCAAACCTTCAATATGTTCGAAGTGTTTGCGATTGTGGGTGACTATAGTCAAGTCTTTGGCTTTAGCAGCGCAACCTATAAGAAGGTCGAAATCTTCAATCTTCTTGCCCGCCTTCCAAAGCTTTGCTCTTTCTTGGGCAAAGGTATGAATGGTTTCATCGAAAGTAATGATCTTCATCTCAGAAACGAACTCTTCCACCTGCCTAAGGTTATCTTCGATTTGCTCGCTATAATACGCACCAAAGATAAGCTCTACAAGGACGACCTCGGAAATATAGCAGTTGTCTTCGTCTATCTCGTTGAGTTTTTCCTCAACACTGCGCTTACCTCTGAGCAGGAAAATGCAGGTACTTGTATCGAGCAGGTATCCGTTCATAGTTCTACATCAAAAGTGTTTGCAGTTCTGGCTGCGCGGATATCTTCAACGATTTCTTCTGCCGAACGGCTGTCTTTCCATACACCCGCAAAACGGCTTGCCCAACCTTTGCGAGGCTTGGCGGCTGGTTCCTCTGAATGTGTCATGGAACTGCTTAACAAGGTGATGAGTTCCAACTTTACGTTGTCACTTAAATCCTTCAATTCCGACCAGTACTTGGCACTGACGGGCGATGGAGTTACCAATACATTTGTATTCATCTGTTCCTTCTTTATATATGTTAGACGCTGCAAAGATACGAATAAGCGAGCAAAATACAAAAGAAAAGCTTGTTTTTCTTTACGAAACAATCTCACATGGCGAGCTTGTGTCCTTGGGGACCTGGGTTCGTATAATTTCTTTAAACCGAAATGCAACCGATTGCATGTATATATGGTAATTATTCTGCAGGGCAGAAAGACAGCGTAAAGGTTTTCTTTGTATCTTTGCAGCAGAAACGATATCATCTTAGTTTGTCATTATTTCCTAAAACCAATACAAAACGTATGAAGAAATTAGTTTTATTCGTCTGCATCGTTGCAGTGCTTGTGGGCTGTAAGCCTGGAAAAGAGAACGTGACTGAAGTATTCCAGTTGCCAGAAGTGGCTGATATCGCCATGTATCAAGTCAATCCTCGTGTATTCGCCCCTGAGAAATCATTGAATGCTGTTGCTGCACGTATCGACAGTATCCGTGACTTGGGTGTTAACATGATGTGGGTCATGCCTATCTATCCTATTGGTATCGAGAAAGGCAAGAACTCTCCTTATTGTATCCGTGACTATAAAGCTATTGCACCTGAATTTGGAACTATCGACGATTTCAAGAATCTTGTTCAGGTATGCCATGAGCATGGTATGGGTATTATTCTTGACTGGGTGGCTAACCACACGGCGTGGGACCATCCTTGGGTGAAGGCGCATCCCGATTGGTATACTCATGACGAGAAAGCCGACACGATTATTTGTCCGCAACCCTGGAATTGGGAAGACGTTGCCGACCTGAACTATGATAATAAGGACATGCGCGAGGCTATGATTGACGCCATGAAGTTCTGGATTGTCGAAGTTGGCATTGATGGTTTCCGTTGCGATGTGGCCGATGGCGTGCCTGCAGACTTCTGGAAGGACGCCATCACGCAGTTACGTGAGGCGGCAGGCGATCGTAAGATTGTGATGTTGGCAGAAGGTAAGAACTTGGATAACTTCACCGTGGGAGGTTTCGACATGAATTATGGATGGGATTATAAGGACGAACTGGTGAAGGTGTATAATGGTGCTCCTGCCTCTGACCTCATCAAGGCTGATAAGGCTGAATACGATAGTCTGCCTGCTGGCAAGGTGAAGTTGCGCTTTACTACCAACCACGACCATGCTACGGAAGTAGAGCCTTGTGTGCAGTTCACCAACGACCGCGGTGCTATGTCTGCCTACGTCGCCAGCATTTTCCCGCATGGAGGTGCACTCATCTATGGCTCTCAGGAAGTAGGCTATCCTGAACCTATCAATTTCTTTAAATATGTACCTGTTGACTGGACGGCCAAGTCCGAGATTTATCAGGAATACAAGAAACTGATAGGCTTGTACAACGAGCATCCTGCATTGCGCAAAGGCTCACTGACGACCTATCCTGATAACGATGTACTGGTATTTGAAAAGGCAGATACCAACGAAACTTTCCTTGTTCTCGTCAATGTGCGTAACGAGACCAAGACGATTCAGATCCCTGAGCAATGGGTAGGCCTCGAGGTGGAAAATGAGATGACGGACGCGGAAAGTCGCCTTGACAACACGATGGCGTTGGAGCCTTTCCAGTATCTTATTTTGAAATAAGATGCAACCGATTGCACATAGAAGTGAAAACTATTCTATAGGGTAGGAGAACAAGGAATGTGTTTTCTTTGTATCTTTGCAGCAGAAAATCTAATGAAAAAGAGAATTATGAAGAGATTTTTACTTTCACTGATAATCGTGCTGGGCTCACTGCCCATGCTGGCACAGGGATGGCCTTCACAGTATGAGGGTGTCATGTTGCAGGGATTCTACTGGGATTCTTTCTCGCAGACGCAATGGACTAAGCTTGAAAAGCAGGCTGATGAACTGTCGCAGTATTTCTCGCTGGTATGGTTACCGCAAAGTGGTAATTGTGGTGGCAAGTCGATGGGTTACGATGACCTTTATTGGTTTCCTGGCCACTACGACAGTTCGTTCGGTACGGAGGCTCAACTGCGTTCGCTCATCACCACCTTCAAGGCAAAGGGCATCGGCACCATAGCTGACGTGGTGATTAATCATCGCAGGAATGTATCGAGCTGGGTGGACTTCCCCAAAGAAACTTATAATGGTGTAACCTACGAATTGAAGTCGACGGACATCTGCTCGAACGATGATGGTGGTAAGACCAAGACGTGGGCTTCGCAGAATGGCTATTCTCTCTCGACGAACAACGATACGGGCGAAGGTTGGGACGGTATGCGTGACCTTGACCACAAGAGCGAAAACGTGCAGACCAATGTCAAAGCCTACCTGAAGATGCTGCTGGCAGACCTGGGCTATGTAGGTTTCCGTTATGATATGGTGAAGGGCTATGCTGGTTCGTACACCAAATTGTATAACGAGGACGCAAATCCCCAGTTCTCAGTAGGTGAGTATTGGGACGGCAATGCCTCAACTGTCAAGAACTGGATCAATGCTGCCGGTAAGACCAGTGCCGCCTTCGACTTCCCATTCCGTTATACCGTTCGAGATGCCATCAACAACAATGACTGGCGAAAGCTGAGTGGCAACAGCCTGATTAGTGACAATAACTATAAGCAGTATTCTGTCACTTTTGTGGAGAACCATGATACCGAGAAACGTTCCAATGCAGACCAGGATCCCATCAAGAAAGATACATTGGCTGCTAATGCCTTTTTGTTGGCTATGCCTGGTACACCCTGTGTGTTCCTGACCCATTGGATTGACTGTAAGCGTGACATCAAGGCTATGATTGATGTACGAAATGCTGTGGGCATACATAACCAGAGCGAATACCTGCCGTATGCTACCCAGCAAACTTACTATGCCGTTGGTTCAACGGGCAGTAAGGGTGAAATGTTGGCTGTGGTGGGTTCTGGACTTGCTAACTACACGCCAAATGCCAGATTTGTGAAGGTACTCTCAGGCTACCACTATGCCTACTATATGAACAAGTCGATGGAGACGGCTTGGATTGACCTGCCTTCTGGCGAATATGAGGGTAAACAGCAAGCTATGTTGACAGCTGTCAGTACCAATGGTGATGCCCAACTCGTCTATACCACTGACGGTAGCAATCCTACTGCTCAAAGTACT
>JAFVHO010000115.1 GCA_017474485.1 Prevotella sp. | reverse complement strand
CCTGACGTACCGCCGTCGATACCGTCGATGTCACAGTCACCGTTGGCACCGCCATTGCCCGCCATGGCTATGTTTGCATAGCACTTGTTGAAGAGACCTTCAGGGCTTAGTTCAGTCGACATGTTGGGATCCAGTGGCTCTACATCCAAGTCACCAGTACAAGATGTCACACCGAATGTCAGCAGGAAGGCTGCTGCGGGAATCAAATTCTTATATATCTTTTTCATGACTTAATATGCTTATTATGATTGTTGACTTAGAAATTCAAGTTCACACCAACGATGACAGAGAAGGGACGCGGATACATGTTGCTGTCGAAGCCACTGGCTACCTCAGGATCCAAACCCTTATACTTCGTAATAGTAAACACGTTGTTCACAGTTGCATATACACGTCCGCCCAGCGCATTGAACAGATTAGAGAAGCTATAGCCAAGCGTGATATTGTCGCACTTCAGGAAAGAAGCGTTGTGAACGTAGTAGTCAGAGAGTTGAGAGGTAATCTGGTAAGTCTGCCAGTTGCGATCAACAGCCTCGTATGTATAGTTGTTCATGTAGAGCAGTGAGCTCTTCCATACCTCAGTCGGATTGACATTGGCCATACCCTGCTCATTGTTGTTATACACATAGTTGTCGAAGCTGGCGCGGAACGACATACCCAAATCCCAGTTCTTATACTCAACACGTGTTGAGAGACCCATAGTTACAGGAGCTGCGGGGCTCTTGTAGAAGTACTTGTCGGCCTGTGTAATCTGGCCGTCACCATTACGATCAACCACTACATTCTCCAGAGGATTGCCGTTCTGGTCGTATGCCTGCTGGAACACATAGAATGAATTGATGGGGTGACCAACCTGCTGATACTCCAGATAACGGTCGGTACCAATCTTGATGCCAGTATTGGGAACTGGAGAACCGTCCTCAGAAACACCGCTCAAGTCAGTGATTTCATTCTTATTATAAGTAATGTTGTAATCAAGTACCCAGTACCAATCCTTGGTTTGGACAGCCTTCCAACTGATGCTTGCCTCAATACCCTTGTTCTCCAGCGAACCGATGTTCTGCCATGCTTGGTTACGGAAGGCTGACAGAGCCTTTGTAGGAGCATAGTTCAACAGGTCGGTGGTCTTGCGGTAGTAGTAGTCGATAGATCCAGACAGACGCTGGTTCATGATACCCCAGTCAAATCCGATGTTGGTCGTGGTAGTGGTCTCCCACTTCAGATTTGGCGTATAGTTGTCCGGACGATAGAGTACACCGTCGCCTGTAATAGGATAGAAACCGTTGGTACCCGTATTCTTTGAATAGGTGGGAATCCAGCTATAGTCAGGCACAGCACCTGCCTGCTGACCAGTCTTACCCCAGCCAAGGCGGAGTTTCAGGTCAGAGAATATTTTAGAATCCTTCAGGAATCCTTCCTCGTTGATTTTCCATGCGAAAGCAAAAGAGGGGAATGTTGCCCAATGCTCCTTGAAACGGCTCGAACCATCACGACGTACAGTAGCTGTCAGATAGTAACGGTCAAGCAGTGTGTAGTTGGCACGTCCGAAGAATGACACCAGATAGCTGTCGGTACGGAAGTGGTAAGGCGTATGAGGACGCTCGTTGACAGCATTACCAGAAGGACTGGTAGTGGGATCTGTCCATTTGGGACTTGTGCTGGGATAATAACCAACATAGTCGTTCTTCTGATCTCTCCAGAAATGCTGCCACTCATAACCAGCCATGACGTCAACATGGTGAATCTTGGCAAAGTCCTTGAAATACTGGGCATAAGCTGAGAACTGCAGATTACGCTTCAGGATTTTCTCCTCACCATAGCTTCCATAGTAGATAGAACCTGTGTACCAAGGCTGATTATTCGTATATTGTTTACCCTCAGAAACATCAGCACCCATGGTAACGTGGAGGCGCAAATCTTCAAAACCATGAATCTTATAATCAATATCTGCACTTCCTACGAACGAACGGCTCTTTGCGTATTCATCACGTCCATTGAGCAAAGCCACAGGGTTAGGCATGTTAGCCACACCATTGTAAGTATATGGCCAAGCGGTATCACCGTCGTAGTTTGCAGCCACGGGCCACTGGAAATAGCCGCCGAAGTTGTTCAGGGTCTGCTGGAGAACGTCACCACGAACCAATTCTCCCTTATCGTCGTACTGCGGACCAAACAATTCCTTGTGGTACTCAGAAGTGTAGTTGTAAGGATCCTGTGTAGGATCGAAGTAAACAGCTGCGCCTACAGCTCCACCGTCAGCATACTGGGTCTTAGCATACATACCCTTGGCATTCAAGTTCAGGGTCAGGTGATCCTCAAAGAACGATGGATTGAGGTTTACAGCTGCAGTGACACGCTTGAAGTCAGAAGTCTTCAGAATACCCTGCTGGTCTGTATAGCCAACTGACAGACGATAGGGAAGATTCTGGAAGGCACCAGAAACCGTGATGTTGTGGTCGTGGCTGAAAGCTGTACGGTAGATTTCATCCTGCCAGTTGGTGTTGGCTGTACCAAGAGCCTTGTAAGGAATGCTTTCCGTTCCATACATATTTTTAATAAAGGCACGATATTCGTCACCATTCATCACCTCAAGAGACTTTTGACGCATACTGATAGTGGCACTACCTGCATAAGAGACGGTGGGTTTCATATTCTTGCGACCCTTCTTGGTGGTAATGATAATGACACCATTAGAACCACGGCTACCATAAATGGCTGTAGCAGAAGCATCCTTCAAAACGTTGAAAGACTCGATGTCCTGTGGATTAATCATAGAAAGGGGGTTGGAAAGACCCTTCACACCTTCGTTATCCATTGCCAGACCATCAATCACAATCAACGGGTCGTTAGAGGCGTTCAGTGACGAACCACCACGGATACGAATCTGTGCGCCACTGCCTGGAGCACCGTCGTTGCTGATGATATTAACACCGGCAACCTTACCAGACAACATATCTTGGGGATTGACCACAAGACCCTTGTTCTTAGAGTCTGGCTTCAAGGCTGTAACCGATCCTGTCAGGTCGCTCTTCTTGACCTGACCGTAACCGATGACTACTACCTCGTTCAGGAGAGCCTGGTCGTCCTGCAGCACAATCTCCACATTGGGAGCAGCCTTGGCGGTGGCATTCTGATAACCGATGTAGCTGACTACGATGTCAGCACCTGCATTTGCTTTCAGCGTGAAGTTACCGTCGAAGTCCGTAATGGTAGCGGTCTGTGTTCCCTCTACACGTACGGTAGCACCGATGATCGGTTCACCCTGAGCATCCTTAACATGGCCTTTCACGTTGATTTGCGCGAAGGCTCCTACCGATAGGAACAGTCCTAACATGAGGACAAGCATCCTAAGTGGCATTTTAATGTTTACCTGCTTCATCTTCATTTTAATAAAGTTACTAGTTATAAAATTAAATTGGTTTTAGCGTATTCGAATTAACGAAATGATTTAAATCTGCTGCAAAAGTAAAGATAATTTTGTTACGTTATACTTTTTTAGGGGTTAAATACGTTATATTGTTAATGCAAACGTTTGCATTCGAGTTTCTTAATAAAATAATATGGTAAGAGTACATCGAGAAAAACTTTTCTCTAACTTTGCATGCATAACTAACAACTGAATGAAAGAAACAGCCCCATTAACGATGAAGGACATTGCCCGCGAGCTTGGTATTTCCGTGGCAACAGTGTCGCGAGCCTTGAAAGACTCGCCACGCATCTCGGCAGAACGTCGGGCTGCCATTCAGCAATATGCGCGCGAACATAATTTTACACCTAATTTAATTGCCGAATCGCTGCGTCACTCAAGAGTAAAACCTCAAAAGGTTATTGGCGTCATCATTCCTGAATTTACCCACTTTTACTTTTCGTCAGTACTGGCTGGCATTGAGGAAGAAGCCTCAGCCCATGGATATCGCATCATGGTGGCACAAAGTAATGAACAGTATGAACGTGAGGTAAGAATCTGTCAGTCGTTCTACGAGAACAAGGTATGTGGCATCATCGTCAGTCAGGCCAAGGACACACATCAGTATGACCATTTCCAGCGACTGATGGATGCAGGCCTGCCTCTTGTATTCTATGATAGAATATGTACGGGCGTGAATGCAAGCCGTGTAGTGGTTGATGACTACATGGGTGCATACAATGCCGTTACCTACCTGATTGAAACAGGCTGTCGCAACATTGCCTTTTATGGTGCAGCCATGAATCTGGAGATATCAAAAAACCGCTTTAACGGCTACAAGGATGCCTTGCTGAAACATGGACTGACTTACGATGAGGGACTGACATACATCTGTGACAATCGTGCTGATGCAGAAGCCATTACCCCAGAGATTCTGAACAGTGAGCCAAGACCTGACGGATTCTTTGCCGTCAACGACGACACGGCTATCGGCATCCTCTATACGGCCAAGCGCATGGGCTTCGACGTTCCTAATGATATTAGCATCTGCGGATTTACCAATGGACAACGGGCTGTAGCCTGCGATCCGATGCTGACCACCGTAGAGCAACGTGGCATGAAGGTGGGCGAAGAGGCTGTCGACATTTTGATAAACCAAGTAGAGGGCATCATTCCCCGTGACAAGCCTCAGCGCCGTGTGGTACGCACACGCTTAGTCATAAGGGGAACGACGAGATAGTTAAAACAACAACTATGACAACTGAAGACAACTTGAACAACATTTTTATATACGATGGATACATTCTTAGAAACCGAAACATACAAAGCGCATATATACGATGTTATAGGGGCCATCCACGAGGTACACAAGGAGTTAGGACCAGGGTTAACAGAATACTGCTATCAGGAAGGTATGCAGATACAGTTAGAAGAGCAAGGTGTTCCGTTTAAGCGCGAAGTTTCCCTACATCCAACATTTCATGGAAAAATAATGGAAGCACTTTATAGAATTGATTTCTTATGCAAAGATGATATTGTCGTAGAATGTAAGGCTGTAACAGAGCTAACCATTAATCATCGGGCTCAGTTGTTTAATTATATGAGACTAGTAAAAGCAAGTTGCGGGATTTTAGTAAATTTCTCACCGAGATATGCTACAATAGAACGTTATTTCTATAATGACGATGCAAAAGTAATATTCGGAACAGATGGTAATATAAAACAATTTATTTAACACAAGTAACTTATTAATAAAATGTTGTATTAGTTGTCCTTAGTTGTAAGAGTTGTAGTTAATATATCAAATTAAAAAATATGAAACAAAAACCGAATTTACCTTTTTGGAATCTCTGGAACCTGAGTTTCGGATTCTTTGGCGTGCAGATTGCCTATGCCTTACAGTCGGCCAACATCTCACGCATCTTTGCGACACTGGGCGCCGACCCTCACAGCCTCAGCTATTTCTGGATATTGCCACCGTTAATGGGCATCCTTGTGCAACCGATTGTCGGAACACTGAGCGACAAGACCTGGACACGCTGGGGACGCCGTATTCCTTACTTGTTTGTCGGTGCTGCTGTCGCCGTATTAGTCATGTGTCTGTTGCCCAACTCCGGTTCGTTCGGACTGACCATTAGTGCAGCACTTATCTTCGGACTTGTGGCACTGATGTTCCTCGACACCAGTATCAACATGGCTATGCAACCCTTCAAGATGCTGGTAGGTGACATGGTGAACGAAGAGCAGAAGGCCAAAGCCTATAGCATCCAGTCGTTCCTCTGCAATGCCGGAAGTGTGGTGGGCTATGTCTTCCCATACGTCTTTGCCTTTGTAGGTATCAGCAATGTGGCAGCCAAGGGCGTCATTCCCGATAGCGTCATCTGGTCGTTCTATATCGGAGCCGCCATTCTGATTGGCTGCGTCATTTATACCACACTGAAAGTGAAGGAGTGGAATCCGCAGGAGTATGCAGAGTATAATGGAACTGCGAACGAGGAGCAAGAGACGGGTGGCAACTGGATTGCCCTTTTGAAGAATGCGCCATCAGCATTCTGGAAGGTGGGCCTGGTACAATTTTTCTGCTGGGTAGCCTTTATGTATATGTGGACATATACTGCCGGCACCATTGCCGACACCGTATGGAACACCACTGATACTGCCAGTAAGAACTATCAGGACGCTGCCGACTGGGTTGGAATCCTCTTTGCCGTTCAAGCTATTGGTTCAGTGGTATGGGCTGCCGTACTGACACAGTTTAAGAATGCGAAGTTCGCATACGCGCTCAGCCTCATCTTAGGAGGTATTGGCTTTGCCATGGTGCCCTTCATCCACGACCAATATCTGCTCTTTGTTCCCTTTATCCTGATTGGTTGTGCTTGGGCTGCCATGCTGGCCATGCCATTTGCACTGGTTACCAATGCCCTGCAGGGCTACGGTCACATGGGTGCCTATCTGGGATTGTTTAATGGAACCATCTGTGTGCCGCAGATTATTGCTGCCGCTCTCGGCGGTACCATCCTCACATTGGTTGGTTCTGCACAGAGCACGATGATGCTGGTTGCCGGTATCAGTCTGCTCATCGGTGCCGCATGTGTGACGATTATAAAGGTAAAAAAGTAAAAAGGTAAAATAATAAAAACACGATTGAACTATGAAAATACTATTTAATGTAGAATATCAGACTACCTTTGGTGAAGACCTGGTGCTGAATATCCTTTCCGACGATGCCGCCAAGACATCAAAACATAAGATGACAACGCTCGACGGCACACACTGGTTTGTTGAGTTGAGCAAGGCCATGAAACCCGGTACGTATATCGACTACTACTATAGTCTGCTTCGTGGCGATGAAGAAGTCCGTCATGAATGGCTCGTAGAGCCCCACCGACTGGAATTTGCTGCCGAGAAAGGAATACGCTATACGGTATATGACCACTGGATTGACATTCCAGAGGATGCCTATCTATATAGTTCGGCTTTTACTGACTGTGTGATGACCAATCAGCGTGAGCTCAGTACAACGACAGAGTACCAGCGCACGGTACGACTTAAGGTTCGTGCCCCACAGCTTCGTATCGGCGAGCAATTAGGTATTGTAGGGGCTGGCGATGCACTCGGCAATTGGGATGTCAACCAGGCACTGCCCATGTTCGAACATGAATATCATGAATGGGTTATCAGTCTGGATGCCGCATCATTACCCCAAACCTTTGAATTCAAATTCGTGATGCTGGGTATTGAGGAGCCTGTATGGGAGGAATGCGGAAACCGCACGGTTTCGCTGACCGAGATAGCCGACAATGAAGTTGTTGTCTACGAACTCTCACAAGCCAATTTCCAGGTCTATCCCTGGAAGGGTGCTGGTACTGTGATACCAATCTTCTCGCTGCGTAGCGAGGGCTCGTTCGGTGTAGGCGACTTCGGTGACCTGAAACTGATGATTGAATGGGCCGACAAGACCAACCAGCGTGTTCTTCAGGTATTGCCCATCAACGACACCAATATGACACATACATGGCAGGACAGCTATCCGTACAACTCGATTAGTATCTATGCCCTGCATCCACAATATACCGACCTTAGACAGTTACCTGAAATCAAAGATGAAAAACAGAAAACACACTTCGAACAGCTGCGTCAAGAGCTGAACGCTCTGCCTCAGATTGATTATGAACGTATGTTCAGTGCCAAACTGGAGTATCTGCAAGTACTGTTCGCTCAAGAAGGGGCAGCAGTGAAACGTACTGCTGCCTACAAACAGTTCTGTAAGGATAACGAGCAGTGGTTGAAGCCATACGCAGAGTTCTGCTACTATCGTGACCTCTACGGAACGGCAGAATTCCCAACATGGCCCAAGGCTCTGCCTAAGCCCGACAAGAAAGTGACCGACTTCTGGTGTTACGTACAGTACAATCTCGACCGTCAGATGCATGCTGCCCACGAGTATGCCCGCGAGCATCGTGTCATCCTGAAGGGCGACATTCCCATCGGTATCAGCCGTGACGGTGTTGAGGCATGGGTAGAACCCAAATACTTCAACCTGAATGGTCAGGCTGGTGCCCCACCCGATCCGTTCTCTGCCGACGGTCAGAACTGGGGCTTCCCCACGTACAACTGGGACGAGATGCTGAAGGACGGCTGCCAGTGGTGGGTACGTCGCTTCCGCAAGATGGCACAGTACTTCGATGCTTACCGTATCGACCATGTATTAGGTTTCTTCCGTATTTGGGAGATTCCTGTGCCCGAGAAATCTGGTCTGGAAGGACAGTTTGCACCAGCCTTAGGTCTGAGTCGCGAAGAGATCGAGGGTTATGGCATCTATGGTCATGACGACCTCTTCTTGGTTGACCATAAGCGTAAAGACCGCTGGCATCCGCGTATTGCCGTACAGTATCAGGCGCCTTACGAAAAGCTGAACGAGGGCGAGAAGGATAACTTCAACCGCTTGTATAACGACTACTTCTATCGCCGCAATAACCAGTTCTGGTATCAGGAGGCTATGAAGAAATTGCCACGTCTGACGCAGGCCACCCGCATGCTCTGCTGTGCCGAGGATCTCGGTATGGTACCAGACTGTGTGCCTTGGGTCATGAACGAATTGCGCATCCTGTCACTCGAAATCCAGTCAATGCCTAAGGACGACAAGGTTCGTTTCGGTCATCTCAGCCGTAATCCTTATCGTTCGGTATGTACCATTTCCACACACGACATGCCCACGCTGCGTCAGTGGTGGGATGAGGATGAGGAACGCACGCAGGCCTACTTCAACACCATGCTCTATCGTGGTGGTGCAGCCCCTCATCCACTCCCTGGTTGGTTGGCTAAGGACATCGTGAGCCGTCATCTCACGTCGCCCTCTATGCTCTGTCTGTTGTCACTACAGGACTGGCTCTCTATCGATGAGCGCCTGCGT
Source organism: Prevotella sp. (assembly GCA_017474485.1). Lineage (GTDB taxonomy): Bacteria > Bacteroidota > Bacteroidia > Bacteroidales > Bacteroidaceae > Prevotella. The sequence goes on along the minus strand of JAFVHO010000115.1, from coordinate 13,327 downwards.
CTGCCCGACCAGAATGCCGAGCGTATCAATATCCCTGCTAATCCTCGCCACTACTGGCGCTATCGTATGCACCTTACCATCGAGCAACTGCTCAAGGAGGATGACTTCAATGAAACTGTCAAAACATTAATAACCCAAAGTGGCAGGAAATAAAATAAAAGACAACATAAACAACAAAAACAACAAATAATAAAAAAGTTGTGTAAGTTGTCAAAGTTGTCTTTAAATAAATAATAAAATATGAAAAAGCTATTATTGTTTTTATGGTTGTTTTTGCCGTTGACGGCTATAGCAACGGAGATTAAGTCGCCTAACGGCAATATGGTGCTCAACTTCACTCTTGAGCAAGGTCGTCCTACATATACCTTATCATATAAAGGTAAGGAGGTTGTGCGTCCTTCACACCTCGGTCTGGAGCTGGCCAAGGACAAGCATGCCTCATTGGGCATGGCCGAGGACGACCTCATGGAGGGATTTCAGGTCGTTGACACCAAGACGTCAGAGTTTGACGAGACGTGGAAACCTGTATGGGGCGAGAGTTCTACCATCCAGAACCACTACAATGAGTTGGCCGTCACCCTGGCTAAGGAATTTAACATACCGAAATATACAGGCGACGGAACTGCGCCAGGTACGCTTCTGGAACCTCATCAGCGCCGCATCATTATCCGCTTCCGCGTCTATGACGACGGCATCGGCTTCAGTTATGAGTTTCCGCAGCAGAAGGACCTGAACTACTTCCTCATCAAGGAAGAGCATTCAGAGTTCGCCATGACAGGCGACCATACGGCATGGTGGTTGCCAGGCGACTATGACACCCAGGAGCAGGAGACACAGCAAACCAAGCTCTCGGAGATTCGTGGACAGATGACCAAAGCCGTCAACTGGGGTAACTCATCGGTAGCTGTCTTCTCGCCAACGGGTGTCCAGACCTCATTGCAGATGAAGACTGCCGACGGATTGTATATCAACATCCATGAGGCAGCATGTGCCGACTATGCCACCATGCATCTGGAGCTGGTTGATGCCGAAACCAAGGCACTGACCACCAAACTTGAGGGCAGCAGCAATAAATATACGCCTAATCCCCTGCCATCGCCCTATCCCCTGCCAAAGCCCTTCACGTTCGTCAGCCATCTGACGCCTGACGCTACAGGTCTGAAGGGCGCCATGCAGACACCTTGTGAGACACCTTGGCGTACCATTATGGTCAGCGACGATGCGCGCGACATGCTGTCGAACAATCTCATCCTCAACCTCAATGAGCCTTGCAAACTCGAAGACACCTCGTGGATTCATCCCACGAAGTATTGCGGTGTCTGGTGGGAGATGATTGTCGGCAAAAGCAACTGGCACTATACCGATGACTATCCCAGCATCAAGCTCGACCAGATTGACTGGACAAAGGTAAAGCCTCATGGTCGTCATGCCGCTAACAACGAGAAGGTAAAGCGTTACATCGACTTTGCTGCCAAGAACGGTCTCGACCAGGTACTGGTAGAGGGCTGGAATGTCGGTTGGGAAGATTGGGCCAACATGTGGAAGCGCGACGTGTTTGACTTCCAGACACCCTACCCCGATTTCGACATCAAAATGTTGAACGATTATGCCCACTCGAAGGGCGTGAAACTGTTGATGCACCACGAGACCAGCTCGTCGACGCAGAACTATGAACGCCATTTGGAGGCTGCCTTCAACCTGATGAACAAGTATGGCTACGACGCTGTGAAGACAGGTTATGTAGGCGACATCATTCCACGTGGCGACCACCACTATTCGCAGTCGATGAACAACCACTATCTGTACGTCGTGAAGGAAGCTGCCAAGCACCATATCATGGTCAATGCCCATGAAGCCACTCGTCCTACAGGTCTCTGTCGCACCTACCCTAACCTCGTTGGTAATGAGTCGGCACGCGGTACAGAGTATGAGGCCTTCGGTGGCAGTCGCCCCGACCATACTTGCATCCTGCCCTTTACCCGTTTGCAGGGTGGTCCGATGGACTATACGCCAGGTATCTTCGTTACCAAACTCTCAGAGTGGAGTCAGAACACCTCGTGGGCACGTATTACCATCGCTGGTTCACTGGCCCTCTACCTGACTATGTACTCGCCCCTGCAGATGGCTGCCGACCTGCCCGAGCACTATGAGAAGTTCGACGATGCCTTCCAGTTCATCCGCGACGTGGCCTGCGACTGGGATCAGAGCATCTATCTCGAAGCCGAGCCTGCCGACTACATCACCGTGGCCCGCAAGGCCAAAGGCACGCAGAATTGGTTCATTGGCGGCAAGTGTGACGAAAACGGTCACAAGACCACCATCAAGCTTGACTTCCTCGAAAAGGGACGCAAGTACAACTGTACTATCTATGCCGATGCCCCGGATGCGCACTACGAGACCAACCCACAGGCTTACGTTATCACCAAGCGCGTAGTAAAGCGTGGTGACACACTCAAGCTGCAGGAAGCCCCCGGCGGCGGTTTTGCCGTCAGCCTGATAGCACAATAGCGTGCTCTTTCTTATTTCATCCGTTCTAACAGACGTGCAAGCTCTTCAAGGTTGCGTGGGTCGACGTTGATATCCAACAGTTCACCATTGCGATTGAAGAGTTTGTATGTTGGCCAGGCATGAACATTCAGGTGGCGCTCAATGGCAGCCTGCTGTTCATCGGGCAGGTTGTAGTGGGCCACGTTCGGACCACTGACATTATATTCCTTGATGACGTTCTCCCATGAGTTCTGTGGACTGCGATTGGCCAGATAGAGATACTGAATGTCGTAATCCTTCAGGCGGGCATACTCCTCGGTAGAGTGACTGAGTGCTTCCTTGCAAGGTCCGCACCAGGTGCCCCAAATGTCTAAGAGCACTAACTTTCCTTTATAAGGTTCGATAATCTTCTTCAACAGCGCCTCACCCTCAGAGATATTGGCGAGATTATCGGATGATTTCAGCACCAGCTTGTCGAACTCGCGGTTTTCGATGGCAAGGTAGTGGTCGTTCTGCTGCTCTATCATCGCGATGCACGTGGGATTGCTAATCATGGCCTTAATGGTATCCATGACGTTAGGCAGCAGCGATGTGCGCTCATGGTCTATATGACTGAATGCCTGTCGAGCGAGCCAGACATCCTTGATAAACGGGTCTGCACCAACCGAGTCGAGTGTCAGGACGTGTTGTTTCAAGGTGCTGATGAGCAGTCCACCGTTGATGATCTTCGAGGCCCTCGGAGAGTTGACGATTTTATTCACCTCGCTGACCAAATCAGCATTCAGCGAATCAAGTTCACGGGATTTACGTATCTTCGCCTCGATGGTAGGTTCGGCCTCAACAAGAGGAGAAACCTCGTCTATCCATTTCTTCCAACGCGTGAGTATTGCCATTTCCTCGTCGTTAGTGGCAAAATCCTTGTAGTTGTCACGAAGACTGTAAGCAAACATGGCATTACGTGCCCGTCCGGCATCATCCAAATAGTCACGCAGGAATGTACCGAGGTCGCGGTGCAGCGTATAGGGCTTCACCAACTTCGTCCAGAACGTGTCGTAGGCATAGCGGCGAGCATGGTCAGAGAACAGCGTACCTTGGACGCAGAAACGGGCCTGTCCAAAGGCACGTGCCTGCTGCATCAGCGTGTTGCCTTTTCTATAAAGGTTGAAGCGGGTGGAAAGCGTAGGATGCTGCTCACAGAGCGCGTCGATGTAGGCATACTGCGCCTTGATAAGGCTATCGACAGAGGCAATATATGGTTCAAAGAGTTCCGCACCTCCCTTGCCGGTACTCTCCGCCCCATGATACATTTCTATGGTCTTCCAGCCGAGCGGATACTTGAAAATTTCGTTCTGCAGGCGGCAGTCGTCACCCATGAAGTAGCGGCGACCTTCCTTGAAGTCGTAGAGCATGAAGTAGGTCTTGCCTGGCTCGAACATGTTGCCGATGAAGCAACGACGCCAGTCCATGAAGAACTCCGAACTGTTCAGAACGGGAATCTTGATGCTGAAGCGTCCCTGTTCGTCTAAGTCAGCATAGACAGACGTTTGTTTGTCTGTATAGAAGTTCTGGTGACTGATTTCGAAGGTCTTCAGCTGCTTGTAGTCTTCTGGCATATCCTTGATCCAGCCTACAAAGGTGATGGTGTCCTCCCGATAGCCAGTATCCACAAAGTCTGTACGGGTGTCCTTCGTGGGATAGTCAGGCAGGAAACGGCTGGTAATCATCGAATAGACCTTGGACGTCATCCGAGCCTGCTTACGCTCGGCAGAACTCAAGCAAGCTTGGTTCTGCCCTCGCTCAGTCGCAGCCTTCTTTTCGCTGCCAATCTGTATTGTTCGTTGGCCTTTCTTGTCCTTGCCGATAGCGACCTTCAGTTCGTTTTTGCCGTTGGTCATGACGATAGCGCCCTCACCGGTCTTCTGGTTCACGTTGCACTGCTTGTAATTCCAGAACTTGCAGTCGTAGATGGCACAATCCTCAAAGAAGGCTATCTTCCACTCACCCTGGTCGTCGCGCCAGTAGGAAGGGAAGAGTTGCTTCCAGCGCTCCTCTACAGGCTTGATGCCCTTAATCTGGAAAGCACGTTCGCCGTCGCCTTCGATGAAATCGAACGCCTTGGTGTCCTTAGGCAATGGCGGGAAGTGGAACGTCATATCCCGCTTGTAGTCCTTATTAGTCTGTACAAACTTGTTAAATTCTATGCCATCGGCAGAAATAACGGTATAGCGCTGCTCGCCCACTTTCAGATAGGTGTCGCCAACAAACTGAAAGCTAAAGTCAGGATAGTCCGACCGCTGTTGTGCAGTGATATACACCACGGTCTCGTTGTCCTTCAGCTCGACCTTCGTCACATCGAGGGCAAGATTGAAGAATCCGTCGCCATTACAGTTTCCATACTCGATGGTGGGTTGATCCCACACGATTACTTTCCCTTTCGCCTGCCCCGTCATAACAACGAAGGCCAGCAACATGATTGATAATAGTCTCTTCATATCTAATTACTACTTCTTGATGATTTTGTTTTATTCATTATTAATTATTCTAACGTGTTGATGATGCTATCTTTTATTTCTTCTTCGGCGTCAGGCTGAACCGGTAGGCCAACGACAGCAGGACATAACGGCGCATGTTGTTTGTCCAATACTCCGTGCGGCCCTGTGAAGTGACGTAGTACTGCCACTGGGTGACCTGACCTAACAGGTCGTAGCCCTTCAGCTTAGCAACCCATCGGCCTTGTTTCCACGACTTGGTGAGCGTAGCATCCCAGTAGAGGCGGTTGTCGTTCATCTGTTCGTCGGCATAGCCTCGGCGCGAATACATCTGCAAGTCAGTATCGATAACAAAGTTCCAAGGTAGCTTGTAGTTGGCATTGAAGCCATAGCCGAAGTCATACATGTTGGTGGGCAACTCGCTGACCTCGATGCTGCGGCGGAAGTGGCGCCAAGTGACATTGCCCTTGAGGGTAAAGGTCAACTTCTCTTTCTGGAAACGGAGATTAGGCGCAAAGACGAGGTTTGTATTGGTGACACGGTTGAGCTGGGGTTCTGTTTGCTGCTGTGGGTTGGCAGACTGGACGGACGAGAGGTCGGTGCTCTGACCAAGGCCGCCACTGAGGTTGACGCCAATGAACCAGAACTTCTTTTTGTCCAAGGCTCGGCCGAAGTCGATGCTACCGGTCATGCTCCAGTTGCCGTTGATATTCTCCGTCCACGTTGTGCGAACGCCCGTAGCGGGGTCGTAAGTATAGGCGGTGGCCATGGCGTTGTGCTGGATGTTGCCGCTGATGCCGAAGTTGAAGTGCTGGTTAGTACTGTCAACCCTCGTCTGGTAGCTGGCATTGAACCACCAGTAGGTCTGCGGCTTCAGTTCGGGATTGCCTTTGTGGATATACAGCGGGTTGTTGGTCTGGGTGATGTCGGCCAACTGTCCGATATCGGGTAGCGAGATGGAGTTCTGCCCGTAAGCAGAGATAGACTTATGGCTTTTGTCAAAACTATAGTTGAAGTGGAAGTTCAGCTTCAGGTAGTCGTAGTTGCTGTTCATGGTGGCATGCAGTGCATCACTGTCGTACGACATGTGCTTGCGATGGAACTGCTTTGACAGCATGACGTAATAATACAGGTAGCCATTGCTATTCTCCAGCGACTTGCTGTAGTTCAGCATCATGCCGGCACTATACTGGTTTTCCCGATTACCTTGCTCCGACGAGTTGGGGGCATCAAGGGCCAGTGCCAGCGAGTCGGCAACAGGCAGCGAGCCCATTGGATTCGGTCCACCGACAGCCCACTGCGGTCCCAGCCAGTCCAGCCGATAGATGTGGTAGTCATTGTTGTTGTAGCTGTAGTTGACACTGAACCTTGGCGCTATGGAGAGGTTCTCGGTCAGTCGCAGCCGATAGGACAACTGTCCGCTAATGCCATAGTTCTTGTAAGGGCTATCGGTATACTGATTGCGCTGGTCGACGGTCCCCGTATTAAACAAGGTATAGCGGTTCTGCGAGAAATTGCCGTCGCTCCACTGACGGTTCCAGTTCATATCAACATCCATCTCCAGCTCGTCGCCCCAAGGCAACTTGACTTCGCCATTGATTTGCCAGCTCAGCTGCAGGCTGTTGTTTCTCGATTTGGAGACGCCCCACGTATGGTTTACCGAGTCCTTCATCAGCTGGTCGTTGGCTGTCAGCGACCAGTTCTCACCACTGTAATTGCCACGGTTGTATTCGAAGTTCAGCCACGAATAGATGTAGACGGGCTTACGGAGGTAGAACGTGTTGTGGGCCGTCAGTGAGAAAGGACGGTTATTGCTCACCGAGCGCGACTGTCCGAAGGTGCTCTTGCCGGCGAGGAAGTTCTCGCTATTGCTTTCGTTCTCGGTATGGACATCCTGCCAGTTCAGGCGGAAATCCAGATTATCGGTGATGCGTTCCTCGGGTGCATGCCACGCCCACAGACCGCCAATGGTCTTGACGTCGCGGTCGCCGGAAGCCTGCGTTCGGTCGCGTTCGTTGCCCTCGCGGTCGTAGTCGATGTATTCGTTCAGGTTGTTCATGCCGCCAAAGAGTACGGCGCGTGTCTGGTCGGTGTAGCGCAGTCCGAAGCCACGGGCCTTGTAGCGGTCGTCAGTACCGTAGCCAGCCTCCAGATTGACGGTGGCCCCTACCCTGTATTCCTTCTTCAGTACGACGTCCATCGTGTATTCCTTTTCCTCCATGTCGCGCCCCAGGAATTCGCTCTTGGGTGTGCGCTTGTTGAACACCTGTACATTCTTCACCGTATAGTGCGGCAGGTTTTCCAGCATGATCTTGTTCTTGCCCTTGAAGAAGTCGGCACCGTTCAGCGTCAGGTTCTCAATCTTCTTGCCGTTGACGAAGATTTCGCCGTCGTCCTTCAGCTCCACGCCCGGCAACTGCTTGATGAGTCCGTCGAGCATCGAGCCCTCGGGCACGTTGAAGGCATCGGCGTTGAAGACGATGGTGTCGCCCTTATAGACCATCTTGACTTTCGTAGCCTTGACCACCACTTCCTGCAGCGTACCGCCTTCCTTGTCGTAGTTGCTGCGCTGGATGCGACGCATGCGGATGGACGGCACCTCGAAGTCGCGGTTGCGGGCGACGTATTTGATTTCGTAGTCCTTGTAGGTCGTCTCGTAGTCGGGATGCGTGGCCTTGATGATGTACTTGGCCGGCTTCGCAGGTACTTGCAGATAGTATTCCGAAGACTTGAAACCGCCATAACCGTTACTAACCTGGGCCGAGTCGACCAGCGACGAGTCAGACCTCAGCACCACGACCTTCACGTCGGGGATGTACGTTCGGGTGAACGAATCGGACAGGTAGCCCCACAGATAGAGCTTCTTCTCCTTCTTTTCGTTCTTGACTTTTGTTGTATCCTGTTTCTGTTCTTGTGCCTGAACGGTCATTACAGCCATGGCACAAAGGAAGACAAGCACAGAACGCATCGCTGCGTTCCGTGCTTGTCTCGTGTGTGTTTGTGTTGATCCTAAATTAGTCATGTGTGTTCTATTAACTTAACCTTGCATGAATTACTATTCTACAATCCTTCGGGGGAAGTACTCGAACAACTTCTGGTTGTCGCGCAACTCCTTGATGCTGATGTCAGACTTCACTTCACCACTCCAGTTGGCAAAGTTGGCCTTGAAGGGTTCGCCCTCGGGGACGATGTAGGTGATGGTGTCGAGCGTCAAGGGCAGGGGCTCGAAGATGAGGACGATGGCGAAGTAGTCGCCGGACATGCCCTGCACCCAGAACAGCGTGTCGTCCGGATAATCCATCACGCCCTTGCACTTGTACTGGTGGCCCTGCTTGTCAATCAGTATCGTGCTACCGCCACGACCAAAGTACTCACGGCGCCAGTTCATCTCGGTGGCCAAGGCAAGGTAGGTGGCATCAGGGGTCAGCCACATGGCCATGGTTCCCTCGGGGATGGGCTTGATGAGGTGGGCGTACTTGTACTCGGACCATGTGAAGAAGTTGTCCTTGTCGTAGTCCTTGGCCTCAACAATCTGGGTGGGATGGTGGAACTCGGGAATGTTATCGTAATATTGTACCGTACCATGGTACACGAGTCCAGATAGCTGGCGGTTAATAACGGCCTCTATGCCTCTCAGCTGCCAGTTGGGTACGCCGTAGATGGCGACCTTCTTGGTGGTCTCAGGCAGTTTGGGGAAGAAAATCTTGAAGTCGACTATATCGCCCTTCTTGCCCTTGAAGGCAAAGCGCTTGTAGTAGCAGTCGGGTTCGGTACGGCGGGCACGATAGCTGATGCCGGTCTCCTTGTCGAGCAGGCAGCCCTCTTCGTCGGTCAACCAGAAGTTGCCCACGATGTCGGCAGGCATCTTCAGATAGCAGTGCAGCACGGTCTCGCCATTTTCCTCGGTCAACCGCCAGGGCATGGGCATGTACTGGTCATCATCATGACCAAGAAAGTCAACATAGTCAGGGAACACCTCGGCAAAACTGCTGACTGTCGGCACATGGTCGACCACCAGTCCTGAAGGCTCAAACCAGTCGTCCTTCTCGGTTCTGGGCCAGACGGCAATCGTCTTCTTGGTCTTCTTGTCCAAAGATGTCGGAGGCGTCGGTATCCAATATCTATTGCCTTGCGCCAGCACGGTCACATTCTTATCTTGTGCCTGCACGGCGAGGCAGGCTATAGCCACGAGGCTAAGGGTTACAATACGTTTCATAACTTTTTGGTTTTGGATTTAAAATTATTTTGATACATGAGCTCATCGCGATATTGTTGGTAGCAGGCCGACGACTCTTTCACACCAATGGGTGCTTGGGTTGAGTAGAACAGGATGCGGCCGTTGATACGCTCGGCAATCCAGCGATACTGCAACTGGCGCCGCATGTCCTGCAGTTCGAAGAAGAACTGCTGCTGTGAGAAGTTGAGGTGATAGCCCGGGGTATTCGAGTTGTACCAGCAGGCCACCTGCAACAGTCGGTTGAAGAGATTGATGTCGTCCTTGTCGGGGAATACGTAGACGCTGGATACCACGCTGCTGTCAACGGGTAGTGAACACGTCAGCTGGCCCTGCTTCACCTGATAGTGCTCGGCCAACTGGAAAATGTAATCGTCCACACGGGCTGGGTCCTGATACGGAACGGTGTCCTTCGTCAGATCGTTGGAGGTATAGTGCAAGTTCTGGTCATACGATGCGGCTGTTTTTCCGTAGGGAGCGGACTCTTTTTCCGTAGGGAGCGGACTCTCAGTCCGTCGTGTGCGGACTATCGAAGGGGAGTGAACCGGCTTCGAAGGCTTCGAGGGTTTGGCTTCTGGCACAGGCTCGGAAGTGGGCTCCGACGCTACCTTAGGTAACGGAGCCTGTTGCCTTAGGTAACGAGCAGTGTTACCTAAGGTAACGTCGCCTGTTACTACTGGCTCCTTAAATTGGTAATGCAGGCCTACACCTATTATTATTAAGAAACAGGCGGCTGCGGCCACCCAGCGCCAAAGACGAGCACGTTTGGCCCCAGCGGCTGAACCGCTGGGAACAGTCGAGCCGTCTGCCATCCGCTGCTCCATCTTCGCCATGAAGTCGGCAGGCAACTGTGGCTCGTTGGCATATTTGCGGTGCAAAGCCTCGCGCAGGTCCGTGTCGTTATATCGTTTGTTCATCTTCAATCCTTTAATTTTTTAATGAGTTTTTTTCTCGTCCGATACAGTCGGTTGGCCAGTGGTTTGGCCTCGATGCCTGTGATGTAGGCAATCTCCGTCAGCGGGCGGTCTTCGAAGTAGTAGAGCGTCAGCAGCATCCGTTCGTCGTCAGGCAGTTGGTCTATCACTTCCTGTAGTCGTTCGATGCGTTCCTCGCGTCCTGTACTCAACTCAGCTTCTAACGCCTCGTCGCTGATGTCCGTCTGCCATACCTTCGTGTCTTCTATCGAGACTATCATCGGGCGTCGGCGTTTCAGGAAGTCGAGCGTCAGGTTGTAAGCTATCCGGCAAAGCCATGTGGAGAGCGAGGCACGCTGGGGGGCGTAGCTGTCGATGTGATCGAAAGCCCGCAAAAAGGTGTCCTGCGTCAGCTCCTGAGCATCCATCACGTCGGGCACCTGTCGGGCTATCATCGCAAAGACGCGCTGCGCATAGCGACTGACCATTGCCGTCTGTCCCTCGTGTCGTCCACGTCGGACGGCTGCCACGATTTCTGTCTCTGTCAGATCACTCATTTGGTTCTTGCTTCTACTTGTTATACGACAAATTCTGGAAAATATCTCGCATTATCCTGAACTTTTTTTCATTTTGGTTACAAAAGTACAAAAAATATTGTACCTTTGCAGCATAAAACGTAAAAATTACAACTAATATGTATAAAAAACTATTCATGACAGCGGCTTTCGTGGCTGCATGCATCCAGACGAATGCACAGACCCTTGCTACCGAATACAAGGGAACGAGTAACAACAACCCCATCAGTCCCTGCGTTTATTGCGCTGACCCAACGGCACTGGACTACAACGGTCGTTTGTATGTCTATGGCTCGAATGACCACCAGCAGTTCATCAAGAATGGCAAGAAAGGAACAAATGAGTATGGTGACATCAAGTCGCTCGTGGTATTATCTACCGACGACATGGTGAACTGGACCTTCCACGGCACCATCGACGTGGCGAAAGTCTGTACCTCGTGGGGTGGAGGTTTCTTTAGGTCATGGGCACCCTCAGTGACGTGGCGTCACAATGAGAGCACTGGCAAGGACGAGTTTTTTCTCTATTTTGCCAACTGGGCTTCTAATGTAGGTGTGCTGACAGCTGATTCACCTATAGGACCATGGAAGTCTCCACTGAATAAAGCCCTTGTTTCAGGCGACACTCCAGGTGTCAGTCCCTGTAACTGGTGTTTTGACCCAGGTGTAGTCATTGACGAGAACGGCACGGGCTGGCTGAGCTTCGGCGGTGGAGACCCCAACAATAAGGGTACAGACATCCAACCTAATAATGCCGGTATTATAAAACTCAAGCCTTCAATGACTGCCGTCGACGGAAAGGCTGTTAAATTACCAGCACCTTACCATTTCGAGGCCAGCGAACTGAACGTCATGAACGGCAAGTATGTCTACACCTATTGCTCAAACTGGGCAAACCGTTCAGACGCAGACTGGAATAAATATAAGCAAGATAAAGGCATCAGCATATCGAAGCCTGAGACCTGCACGATGTGCTATATGGTGTCCGACAATCCCACAGACCCCAACTCATGGGTTTATAAAGGTGTCTACGGCCCTCATCCCGGTTCTTCGCCCAACAACCACTCGCACCTGCATAAATTCCAGGGCAAGTATTATCACATCTACCACAACGGTTTACTGTTGGAAGGCATGAAGAATACCAAGGCAACCGATTCCGATGCATCAACCTATCGCTCCATCTGTGTAGACGAAGTGACTGTTGACGAAGCCACGCAGACCATTAGCAAGGCAAGTCTGACAGCAAAAGGTGCTAGCGGCATCCGCTATCTGAACCCCTACGAACTGCAGCAGGCTGAGACCATGGGTAACTGTGGCGGTATCAACTACGAGGACTTCACCAATATCGAAAAGAATACGAGCATCAGTACATTGGGCAACGACGCTTCGAGAAACCTGCAGGTCAAGATGAAGGAAGGTTCATGGATTAACCAGAAACGCGTTGACTTCGGTTCGACTGGTGCTGACAGATTCACGCTGCGTGCCAAGGGAACCGGTACACTGGAGATTCGTTTGGGTGCTAAGAGCCTCAAGACGGTTGCTACCGTCAACTTCTCGTCGACGGCTATGGAAGAGCAGACCATCGAGATTGATGCCAGCCAGTTCAAGGGAATAAAATCTGTATACTTTGTGGCTACAGCTGCCAACAACTTCTATGTGGACGCCTGGCAGTTTACGGAGCAAGGCGCTACTGGCATCCAAGAGGCAATAGCCAATAGCAAAAAGCCAACCGCTAACAGCCAAACTTACGACCTCTCAGGTCGCCGCCTGTCAAACGGCCAGCAGCATCGCGGCATCGTCATCAAAAACGGTAAAAAGGTATGGCACTAATCAAGAGTTATAAAGGGCTGTCGCCCAAATGGGGCAAAGACTGCTACTTTAGCGAGAATGCCACCATCGTGGGTGACGTCAAGATGGGCGACAACTGCTCCATTTGGTTTAATGCCGTCGTACGCGGCGATGTAGCCCCTATTACCATTGGCAACTGCTCGAATGTACAGGATGGTTCGTGTGTCCATGTGACTCACGAAACGGGTCCCACGCATATCGGTAACTACGTTACCATCGGTCATAACGTCACCGTGCATGCCTGCACCATCCACGACCACGCCCTCATCGGCATGGGCGCTACCCTACTCGACGGCTGCGAGATTGGCGAAGGTGCCATCGTGGCTGCTGGTGCCTTGGTGCTGCAGAACACCAAAATAGGAGCCGGTGAAATCTGGGGCGGTGTGCCAGCCAAATACATCAAGTCCACCCGCCCCGGTCAGACGGATAATGCCGAACACTACGTGGCCTACGCCAAAATCTTCATGGAAGAGAATCCTGCCTGCCGGTTTACGATGGAAGAAGGTTGAGGGAAGATGTAAGATGTAAGAAGTAAGCAATAATAAGAAAGAGGATGCGCTTGAGCACATCCTCTTTCTTTATCATCAATTCAAAAAATTAGCGTTCATCCAGAACAGGCTCTTCAGCAAAGTCGAGCACGTTCTTCTTGTTGGCCTGCATACGCTCGTATTCTTCCTTCGAGCCAACGATGATCTTGTCGAACTCACGAAGACCAGTACCGGCAGGAATCAGGTGACCGGCAATCACGTTCTCCTTCATGCCGTCCAAGGTGTCGCTCTTG
>JAFVHO010000114.1 GCA_017474485.1 Prevotella sp. | reverse complement strand
CGGGCAATTAACAATTCTTTATTCTGCTTCTGCAGTTTACGCAGATAGCGCAGACGATTCATGCGATAGATAAAGAAGCCTATGAGCAGACCTACAATGATGACGGAGGGGAGTGCCCATTGCAATAGCTGGTTACGTTTGGCAACAGCTTCGTTGCGCAACTCTGCATTTTGCAAATCGTTGGCAGAACCTACCATCTCCTCGCTCATGATGACATTGTTCACAGAGTCCTTAATGGTCAGATAGCGTTTCTGAGCCTCGAAAGCATGGGCTGTGTCGCCAGCCAACTCGTATATTTCCGTCTGGAACTTATATATATCTGTCGTGTTGGTCAGTTCGTGGGTCTGACGAATGGCGTCGTCATATCGTTTGTCTGCTACACTCTTGCACATGACGGCATAGTTGTAGTAGGTGGTACTGAAGTCATCGCCCAGTCTTTCTTTCAGGTCCATATACTCAGCAAAGCATTCGTTTACCTGTTTCCAGTCGCGCATGGCGAAGGCTACAATGACTTTGAAACCGATAGCGTCGCTGTATTCAAAGCTGGCACCATTGCCCTTGATAATCTCGATGGCACAATTCAGGTGTTTCATGGCTTCCACAGGCTGGGTGTCCATCACGATGTTTGATAAATCCATGTAGATTCCCACCAAATTGTTTGGTTGTGCATGGTTTACCTGTTCCAATGCTTTCTCAAAGTACTGGTGGGCTAAGGGAATGTTGCCTCGAAGCGAGTAGATGATGCCTCGAAGGTGTGTGACATGATAGTACTCTTGTGTGGCATCACGCTTCTCCATGTCGCGCTGCATGGCCATGGTCTTGCGTAAGGCACGGTAGAAGTGGTTGTGATTGACGTCGTAGAGGACTTCGTTCTTCCAATTGAGGTAGTATTCGCTAATGTTGCCCAGCTTCAACAAGTAGTTGCGGTATTCGGCAACTGCGTCGTAGAACTCTTGTTCGTTATTTTGATTGAAAGTAATACGTACTCTCTGTAGTAGGTGGCTTGCACTGTCATCCTTTGCCTGCGAACGAACCTGTAACGTTGTTAGACATACCGTAATCAGGATGATTATAGTAAATATATGTCGAAATTTAATCATGCTGTAAGTCTATGTTGTGTGCCGTTTATGGCGTTTTCAGTTTGCAAAGGTATATAAAAGACACTAAACTTGCAATAGTAGGTATGGGAAAATCTACGAATGACCCCCATTTAACATTTGTTTGGTAATAGGGCTTATATATAATAAATAAGGTGGAAATGTTAAATATGCATGATGACGAAAAAATAATGCCGAAAAAATTTGGAGGGAAAGAAAATTTGCCCTACCTTTGCGGTGTACTATTAAAGTGGTACACTAATACAGAGTAACAATTATTCGAAATAACAATAAACAATTAATAGTAATAACCACATTATTCAGCGTATGATTAACGTACAAAACATCAGCTTCAAGTATGCCGGATCGAAGCATCTGGTATTCGATGATTTCAGCCTCAAGCTGGAGGAAAACCGCATCTACGGTCTGTTAGGAAAGAACGGAACGGGCAAGAGCACGCTGCTCTACCTGCTGTCAGGACTGCTGCGCCCCTCTTGCGGTACTGTGTGTTGCGATGGTATCGCAACAAAGGACCGCCAACCCGAGATGCTGCGCGACATCTTCCTCGTCACAGAGGAGTTCGAGATGCCCGCCATCCGTCTCTCCGAGTATGTCCGACTCTACAAGCCCTTCTATCCTAACTTCTCAGATGAAGTGTTGCAGAGCTGTTTGGCCGACTTTGAATTGCCTGCCGACGTGCGTTTAGGCGAACTGTCGATGGGTCAGCGTAAGAAGGCCTATATCGCCTTCGCAATGGCTACCAACACCAAGTATCTGTTGATGGACGAGCCCACCAACGGACTTGACATCCCCTCGAAATCGCAGTTCCGCAAGGTCATTGCCCAGCACATGACTGAGGAGCGCACCGTTGTCATCTCTACCCATCAGGTACACGACGTGGAGCAGATGTTAGACCACATTCTGATACTCGACCAGCACTCGGTATTGCTGAATGCCTCGATGCAGGAGATACAGGATGCCTACACCTTCGAATACCGTTCGCCCCAGCAGATGGATGACACTGTTCTCTATGCCGAGCCCACGCTTCAGGGCAATGCCGTTATTACCAAGCGTCAAGAAGGCGATGCTGAGACGCAAGTGAACCTCGAACTTCTCTTTAATTATAAAACGCAGAATAAATAAAAGACAACCAAGACAACTAAAACAACTAAGACAACTTTATTAACTTCCCTTGATGTTGTTATTGTTGTCTTCAGGTTGTCTAAGTTGTCGTAAACAACGAAAAGATATGAGTACTTTCAATACAACAAGATTCTCGCAGGCACTCAAGTGCCAGTTCCTCGTACTGCGCAAGACATGGATTCGCCTCTTTGGCATCTTTACCTTGGTGATGTTTATGGCCAACCTGTTTTTTACCCGTGTGCAGGGCGTAAATTATGAACACATGGTGAACGACTGGCCAATGGAGGATGTCTTACGTACCTATGGCCGTTTTGTGGAGCAGACTGTCGCCTTCGGTCTCGTATTTTTCTGCTTCGCTATGCTTTTTGCTGCAAGTTTCCTGTTTGCAGGCATGAAGGACACTCGCAAGCGCTCAGCCTTTCTGCTCTGGCCCGTTTCCAATCTGGAGAAATATGTCATCAGCATCATCCTCTCCGTTTTCTGGATGATGGTCATTACGATTGGTGCCTATATGTTGGCTGATGTACTGCGTGTGTTTGTTGACTGGGTGACTGGTCGAGTCATCATCTGGGGTATTCCCATCATATTTAATGAT
>JAFVHO010000113.1 GCA_017474485.1 Prevotella sp. | reverse complement strand
TATGGACGTAACCGAGTTGCACGACGAAGAGAATCTGCTGGTGCAGATGCAGGACAGATGGGAGAACTACGGCAGTCTGGATGGGATTGCCGACACTCACGACCCGTTTGACTTGGCAGGTGCGCCAAGGTTCGAGCTGTATGAGAAGCTTAACAGCCTGCTGAATCATGCACTCACCGCTGACGAGAACCTGTTGCTTCGCCAGACTCTTGGCATGGGATGTAAGCAACGGTCTGTTAAAGATCTAGCCCAGCAGATGGGAACAACCCAGAAAGCCGTCCAAAAGCAGCTCGTAGATATCGTTGAAAAACTACGCCATCATGATGATTCCATCGGGCTTTGGAAATATCTGAATCGATAAAATTTATAATATGCCAAAAGAGCGAAACAAGGCAGACGATTACCGCGAGAAAGCGTATCAGGGTGATACCAAGGCTATGAACAACCTCGGTGTCTGCTATGAGCGTGGCACTGGTGTAAAGGTCAGCCTTGAACTGGCGTTCGAATGGTATATGAAGGCTGCTGAACAGGATGATGTTTATGGTTGCTTCAACGTCGGCGAGTGCTATTATCACGGCAAAGGTGTTGAGCAAAGTGCAGAGAAAGCCTTCGAGTGGTACATGAAAGCAGCAGACAAAGGTGATATGCAGTCGCAGGTGAACGTAGCCAACGCCTATTACCTTGGCGATGGCGTGGAAAGTGACCATCACAAAGCATTCCTATGGTATCGTGAAGCTGCTTTCCAAGGTCATGTATTGAGTCAGAAGAACGTGGGTGCAGCCTTTTGGAATGGCGACGGTGTAGAGAAGAACTTGGAGGAGTGCGCTTTCTGGTATGAGTTGGCAGCCAATGGCGGCGATGCCCAGGCACAATTTGCCACGGGCTGGTTCCTGATGACCGGCACAGGTGTTCCCAAAGATGAGCGCAAAGGCTTAAAGTGGATTCACAAGGCTACATTCCAAGGCTATCAGCCTGCAATTGACTATTGCAAGGAGCACGGTTACAAGTGGTATTAGTATAATCCAAAAATAGAGATACAATGAAGAAGATATTATTTGCATTTTCAGTGTTGCTTGCAATAGCAGCTTGTACTAACAAGCCTGTTACGGCAGTTGAGAACAATGAAGAAAGCAGCGAGGTAGCCTTTGAGGTGGCCAAGAACTACTTCTTTAAGAACGACCAGGTGATTCCTGAATACCCGAAAATTACCACAGAAGAGGAGTTCAATAAGCTCTTCGGTATGGCTACGACGATGGGTAAGGACGGCAAGCCAACTGCTATCGACTTTACCAAGCAGTTTGTGTTAGCCATCGTTCTGCCAGAAACAGACTTCGCAACGGAAATCAATCCCGTGAAGGTGGAGGAAAAGGGCGACTCGCTCCTCTATACCTACGAAGTGAAGACTGGCGAGAAACAATCATTCAGAATCCAGCCCGTTTCCATCGTAGTCCTTGACAAGAAATACGAGAACAAGAGAGTCGTGCTTGTCAATGAACGGGAAACTAACTATTTCCCTGCAATTGACCGCTATCTGGCAGACTCCATCGGTAGCCGCTATGCAAAGGGCGAACATTGCGTACCCATCCACAGCATCGTGAGAGTTGATGAGCGTAATTCAGAAGACATTCTCGTATGGGGCGATTTCTGGGTCTTCAACTACAATCAGTTGGGCGACACGCTGAAATGCGTCTCTGGCGGCAGCCATCCTGGACTATTGCACATCCGACAGACAGAGAAGGGCTTCGAGGTGACGGCCTTCGACCAAGTAGAGGACGGCTCCAGATACTTGCCGACGGCCAAGAAGATCTTCGGTGACAAGTTCGATGCCTTTAAAACCATCAATAGCGATGAGAAGAATCGCGAAAGACTGAGAGCAGAAGGGTTGGCGACTTATGCCAAGAAGAATGGCCTCGCAGTAACTCTGTATCAGGACTATGGCTGGCCAGCCAAGAAACTAAAGGAATAAATATGACGACAATGAATAGACCAAATCCCAACGAGGTATTTCCAAATCCTAACCTGCCACGACTTTGTTTTATCAAGAATGTGGTAAAGAATCCGCGTATCATCATCGGTGACTATACCTATTACGATGACGTGGATGGTGCTGACCAATTTGAGAAGCATGTCACACACTTCTATGACTTCATAGGTGACAAGCTGATTATCGGGAAGTTCTGTGCCATTGCCAAAGGTGTGGAGTTTGTGATGAACGGGGCCAATCATAGGATGGATTGCGCAACCACCTATCCGTTCTACATCATGGGAGGTGACTGG
>JAFVHO010000112.1 GCA_017474485.1 Prevotella sp. | reverse complement strand
GTGTCTTACGTACAACCAGTCGGGCAAGTCGCTTGCTTGCTGTTTACCTTCGACATATTGTATGCGGACAGCATTACGTGCCACTTTATGCACCTGTAGTCGTCCATTGCCAAAAGGTTGCTGAGCGAAACACCCTGCAACTAATAGCCATAAATAAATAGCTAAAAGTCTTGTTCTTAAATAATACTGTTTCATGCTGCAAAAGTAGTTCTTTTTTCTGAGAGTCTCTTTGCCACATGTAACATATACTTTACTTTTCCACAACAGAGGTTATTCTACGTCAGTCTTGTAGTAAGTATTCGGATTTTACCTGATAACTTTTTTGCCTTGTCTGATATAGATACCAGATTTCAGGGCCTTTTCGTTCACACGACGACCGTTGAGATCATAATAGACGCCCTTAAGAGATGAATCTGCAGCAAGGCTACTAATACCCGTGGGCTCATACTCGCTGTCGTTGCTGAGGAAGACATCATCGATGACAATCTTGCCAGCCTTCGGACTGCGGAAAGCCATCTTATAAACCTGCGAGGGATCCATGACCTTATTATTCATCTTCAGGTTATGCAGATCAATCACCACAGTGGTACGATCGCCAATCGCGTCACGGTAGCTGACATTCTTGTTTGCTCCATACAGCCACACCTCAGCATCAATGGTCTGCTGTTCCTTCAGCTTCACAACCAGATACTTATAGCCGGACCAATCGGCAAAATGTGGATAGGTCCATGTGGTCAAGCCTGCATCTTTATAAGTAATGGTACGCGTAGTAGCATTGAAAGAAGCGTTCTTACTGGGCACAAAAGTATAGTTGTGGAAAAGGAAGAAGGGATACTGCACGCCCAACGCATAGAGGGCTTCAGCAGCATAGCGGCTTCCGAGGATGCGATAGCCCAGTGCACTAAAGTGGTAAGAATCCACACCATTGCCTGGACAGCCATCAGAGCTGACAACGTAACTGGTAGGAACTACCGACGGCATGCGTGCAACCTGCGTATTATGTGCATAGCACGAGCCACCTTGATTCTGATACAATGTCTCGCCTACAAAGAGGGGCACATCGGCAGCATTCAGTCCTAAATCCTCGATAAGGCGATTATAGATTGTCTTAACCTTCTGGGGCCAGTCACTCTGACCATTGTTTGAACAGCCCTGATGGAGCAGGATGCCCTTGATGACACCCGACTGCTGGGCAATCTTTGCCATATCCACAATACGCTTGTAGGGATCATTATTGTAGGCTTTATAATAATTGATCAACCAAGACTCTGACGAGGGATTCATCGAGCCGATATAGCCAGCAACCTCTTCTTGCATGAATCCTTCAATCTTTGTTCCACCGATAGCCACATCGACCACACCAACCTTCACATTCTCGGGGAGGCACTCAACCATGGTACGTCCAAAATAGTCGGCTACGCCCAAACCCGTTCCCTGACGGACAAGAGGTGGCGTTGCTTTATACCATTGTCCCATCTTACGATAAGGACTTGAAAAATCAACACATGCGAGCATTTGGAAACGCTGATCGATGCCCGTCTTGTCAATGGACTCTGGCTGGGCATTACCCTCCATGTTCGACTGTCCGAAACAGATATAGATGTAGAAATTCGAATCAACGTCGGCATTCGCTCCCAAGAGACGGGTGGCCAACAGAACCGTAATCAACATAAGTTTTTTCATCTTATCGTTCTTTTATTCTATCGTAATATCAGAGAAATATTGTTCGCGCATGGGTTTATGGATGCTATCACCAATCAGTGTCAACTGGTCTTCCAGTCGTATGTCGGCTGACGAAGCACCAATCTTGACAATATATTTGCCAGGCAACACGTTCCAACAGCGTTCCTTGCCCTCACGACTGTAGTAGCCCAACTGTTCCGTATATAGCTTGACACGGACGGTCTTGCTTTGTCGGGGCTCCAACGATACACGCGCAAAGCCTTGCAACTTCAAAGGTGAGAGGTGAGATACGAGAGGTGAGTCTGGCGCTGGTGAGAGGTAGATTTGTGCTATCTCGTCGGCACTGACCTTACCCGTATTCTTGACCTCGAACGAGAGGTTGACGAAAGGTTCGCTGGTGCGTACACCGTCCTCTATCGCCATGTGCTTGTACTCAAAGGTGGTATAGCTTAGTCCATGACCAAAAGGCCACTGGATGTTTGATAGCTGATGTTTGGTGTTTGATGGCTGGGGATAGCTATAGCAGATAGGCGTATAAATTTCCTTGCTGGGATAGCTGACGGCCAGTTTGGCTGATGGTGACACATTGCCAAAAAGAATGTCAGCAACGGCATGACCACCCTCTTCGCCCGGATACCAGGCCTGAATGACGGCAGCACAACGTTCGGCCAGTCCGGAAACGACCTGTGCACGACCTCCGAACATCACCAAGACAACAGGTTTGCCCGTAGCCAGCAGTTCCTCGACATATTGTTCCTGTTCACCCGGCAGACGGAGTCCCTGACGGTCGCGATTCTCACCGCACAGCATCACATTCTCACCCACGGCAGCAATGATGACGTCAGCAGAATCAGCTAAGGCAAGGGCCGAATCCCTGTCAGCCACCTCACCAGAGTTCACTTTGCGATGCAACAAAGGATATTCCCATGAGCGTTTGTCGCCTACATGAGAGAACTTGGTTTCTATTTCCTCCGTCCAGTCACAGCCACGACTATACATCAGAGAATCGCCCGCAGGCAAACGATCACGCATACCCTCTAAAAGCGTAATGACATGCGGATGGTCGAGATCGGTCTCGACCTTCTTCCAGAAATAGGTCATAGAGGGAAATGAATAGTCACCACACATGGCCCACATGGTATTGGCATTAGGACCAGTGAGCAAGATGCGAAGCGAGTCGCCCTTCAAGGGCAGCAGACTGCTGTCGTTCTGCAACAAAACGATAGACTGCGTTGCAATATCGTAGGCAGTCTGGCGCTCTTCCGGGGTGTCGAGCTTGATATCGCCTTTGGCATAGAGATACGGCTTCTCGTCAAACAGACCAGCACGATACTTATAGCGTAGCACGTTCTTCACGGCACGCTCCAGCACTTCAGGCTTTACCATTCCCTGGTCGATAGCCTCTTGCAGATACTTGAAGTTGGCACCGAAGGGGAAGTCGACATCACAACCGCCATTGATGGCAGCAGCGGCCCGTTCTATGCTTGCAGCCTTGGCGTCCTTGTTCTTAGATGGCAACTGATCAATGGCCGTATAGTCACTGACCACCATACCATCAAAACCTAAGTAGCCACGAAGGATATCGTTCAAGATTTTGCCATTAGCCACACAGTTGATATTCATGCCATTCGTGTCTGTCATCGCATGATAACCTGGCATGATGGCACGGCTCTCAGCGAGTCGGATCATGGCCTCATGGGGCATCAGAATATCTTCCATCAGTTCCTTCTCAGAGGCATCGCCACCACCACCATAGCCAAGATAGTGCTTGGAACAGGCTCCAACGCCCTGACTCAGGTCGCCCTGTTGCAAACCACGCACAAAGGCGACACCCATGGCTGCCGAAAGATAGGCATCTTCACCATACGATTCCTCCAAACGGTTGAACGAAGGGGTACGACAGACGTCGACCATCGGCGACAGTGACAGCACACCACCCATCTTACGCATAGCAGTAGAAGTCTGAAAAGTCTTCAACTCGGCTAACTCGATATTAAACGAGCACGCCTGACCGATCTGCTGTGGATAAATCGTGGCACCACGTGTATTGATACCCGACAGCACTTCCTCATGAAACAAGGCAGGAATACCGTTGGGCGTCTTCGTCATCAACCATTCCTGAACGGCAGCCACACGGTCACGTAGCACATTAGGATCCATCTGTTTCTGACTGGCATACTGCGAGAAATGGCCGATACCATAAGGTATCAGTTTGCGACACTGATTGGTATCCAGCCGTCCTTGCTTGTCGAAGAGGTCGTCCATATACATGCTTTGCAGTTGGGCGATACGTTCCTCTTGAGACATGCGTTCGTAGAGCTCGTTGATTGTTTGTTCCATATCCATTTTTTTAGGCTGCTGGCAGCCCCATAATAGGGCCGCCAGAGCCATGACAACTATTAACTTCCTATACATCTTCCAGCTTCTTTCCTCTAATCTTTCCAGTCTCTTAGTTGATCAAGAATATCTTCTCCTTACCTTTATAGGTAGCCTTGATTGTGGCACGGCCATCGGTAACAGGACTGATTTGGAACTTCACGCCAGGCACGTCTGATGTAGCGGCCAACCTTGTTCCAGCCTTCAGGGGACCATACACCTGATAACGAATCAAATCGGTATAGCCGTTCTGATTGGTAGAGCGGATAGGCGTAGCGGGGATATTGAGTTTCTTGCCGTCAGCAGTGATGGTAACCTGAGGAACAGCAGGTGCCATAAAGTCTGCACCCTTCGAGAAACTAATACCGTGGAGGTCGAACAATCCCTGTGGACGCTGGGGTTCCTGCGGACGACGACCAAACTGACCACGCTGGGGCTGTTCAGGCTGCTTCACCTCGGGGCCTTCGGCTACGAGATAGATGGCATGCTTGCCACTCAGGCCCTCAACAGCAGGCACGATCTGATGATACATCGTTGCCTTACCCTCGGCATTGGCCTTCACATCGATAACGGCAATCTCCTGACCCTTCCAAGGGTCATCCAACTTGACATGAATCTTAAAGGCACCCTTTCCGCTAGGCGTCAAATAGAGATTTATCGTGGTCTTGTCACCCTGCTTCGTACCCTCAAAAGCCTTGACACCCTTCGTCTCCTGAGCCAAACCACCAAAACCAAAGTACTTAAAGCCGATGATACCACCGTTCTGAATACCGGCAAGGTCCATCGAGTTGTTCCATACGTCGAAATTGTCCTGCATATACTGGTTAGCATTAGGACCGTACATGAAGCAAGCCAGACCGGCAGAATAGTATGCGTAAGGCGGCAGACCGAAAATCTGGAAACCCTCACTGGTCACCTCAGCACCAATGTATTCATTGCCGTCGCTGGCCTTAGCTGTCCAAACATTATCCTTTGTATATGGATCATAAGCGGTAATCTTCACCACACCACCTTTGGCCACGGGTTTCTTGTCCCACGTAATCTTCACGGGAGCGACCATGGGTTGACGGGCATTGCCGAAGCCACGGGGAGGACGATGATAGAACACATACCACTGACCGTTGATTTCCTGCAGTGAACCGTGGGTGTTATGAGCAGCATTGGTGGTGATGAGTTTCGAACCGTCCTCGTTGAGCACAACACCACGCGAGTCAACCAGCACACCCCCCGAACGCCAAGGGCCTAACGGAGAATCACCGAAAGCATAGCGAAGCGCCGAGTTGGTATTGCCCAGTCCGTACTCCTTACCAGAGTAACCCGAGAACACCATCACGTACTTGTTGCCCACCTGACGGATAGAAGAAGCCTCGAAGAAGTTGAAATCCAAGGGGTTCTGACCCTTATAGAGTGCTTTATACTCGCTGCCAGCCTTATCCAACAGACGACCGTCGGCACTACTGGCAGGAATGAACGGATCGATGAGTTCCGTACCCTCACGCTTCGAATACATCGTGTTCTGGTCAAGCTCACAAGCCGTAGAGTGCTGGAAACCATAAAACACGTAGGCACGATAGCCCTTATCGAAGTCCTTGTCTTTCTTGTTAGTAACAGGCTCAATAAATACTGACGGGTCAAAGTCGATGAGTGAACCAGGCAGACACTGTGTGCCGTCGGCAGTCAGGTTCACAGGTGTGAAGGGACCATTGGGACGGTCGCTCTTACACACCATGGCAATACGACGCCAGCCGCGGCTGTGGGGATAAAGCCAATAGGTTTTCTTGCCCGTGGCCTTATCGACGGTCTCCACGAGGTCGGGGGCAAACATAGTATCCCACTGACCATTGACAAACCATGTGAAGATGGGACCCTCGTCGCGCCACTGGCTGAGGTCTTCGACTGGTGCCGACCACATACGGATATCAGGTCCGCAATAGGCGGTATAGGTCACGTCGTGCGAGCCAATAATATACGCACGGAATTTACCTGGCTGGTCTGGGTCCTCAAACACACGAGGCTCACCGTCGGGCAGATGTTCCCACAGAGGCAAATAAGGGTTTTGTCCTTGCATGGTCACCATGCTCACTAATGCCATCACTAAAAATGCAATTCTCTTCATCTAATTATTTAATACGTTTAATTCGTTAAATTCGTGGTTATTTATTCAGCGCTTCACGCTGGTTTCTTCCCCAAACAGGTATTGTGGTTTGTAGCCACCGAAGTCCACCACAATCTTCTCAAAAACGATACCGGGATGTTTGGGGCTGATGGTCAACTCATGGATATCAGCCGTACCGACAGGTAGCTCTACTACCTTCTCTACGATGCGGCGTGCCACAGCGGGATAGTACTCCGAATACATATATGGCTGACGGTCAACTAGCGTCTTGTTAAAGTTAACGGTCTGAGGCTCTGAACCGTCCAGACTAACGGTGTACTCGTGACCGCCCACATTCAGAAAGTCGAGTGTCGACTTCACCACCACGTGAACCTTCACCGTGCCTTTTACGTCTTTCGGCAGAGCGAAATGATAAGTCAGGCTAGCCTGACCAACAGGTTTAGTGTATGGTGTCAGAGCCACAGCACTGCGAGTACGCCCATAGTCAGGATAGATGCTCCACTGCGTTTCTTCGGAAGCCGTTGCACTATAGTAGTGCTCAGCCTCCATAGCCACATAGCCTACAGTAGGTACCTCGAAGGTATAGCCGCCCGTCGAAGAATCAACGGGAACAGTAGTAGTCCTTGGCAACGTTTCCTGACGGAAGTTGTCATTCCATGAGGTATAACCGATATGCTTCTGAATCATCATACCATCCCACTTACCCTTTGCCATTACCTTATTATAATATTGGCACAACTGGGCATCACGCTTGAAACACTTCTCTACCTTCTCAGCCCATTGGTTAGCATCGGGTAAGCCAGCCTTAGCCGTATATTGGTTCATGGCCTGCGAATAGTACATGTCATAGAGGTTGGCCATAGCCTGCACGGGGAACAGCAACACCTGACGGAAAGCATCACGAGCCTCGGCAGGCACTTCATCGAAGAGGCGCAGGGCACGGGTCTCCAGTGTGAGATAGTCGTCTCTCACACGCTTCCATTCGCCAGTCTGCACATTATACGTTCTGGCATCCAGCATCTCAGGTGTCACACGTGCCATATACTGGCAGTTGGTATTATAGATGTCGGCAGCCTCAGCGACAGCAGTCTCAGCAGCAGAACCGCCAAGCACTGTGCGGAAGAAAGCACGAGTATGGTCGATCACGTTCTGCAGATTGTACTCCTTCGGATTCCACGCCATATCCATAAACAGCGTGATGGGATACTCCATAGGTTTTAGGTCACCTACGTTCAGAATCCACATACGCTGGATACCGTGGTCGTAGGCCAGCGAGAGCTGTTCGAACATCTGCTGCGTCTGCGTAACGTTAATCCACTTCGAGTTACGCGGTGCACCGACATAGTCCACATGATAGTAGATACCCCAGCCGCCCTTACGGGCACGCTCCTTGGCATTAACGGGAACACGGCGGATGTCTCCCCAGTTATCGTCACTGATTAGTATCATCACGTCGTCAGGCACACGTAGTCCAGCATCATAATAGTCCTGCACCTCCTTATAGAGTGCCCACACCTGCGTGGTCTTCTCAGCAGGCTTGCCCGTCACTTCCTTGATAATCTTACGCTGATTGTTGATGATACGCTCCATCAGTTTCGTGTCGGCCTTGTCACTCATAGCCTCGTCGCCGTCACCACGCATACCAATCGTCACAATATCCTCGGTACCCTTCATGCGCTCAATACCCTCACGGAAAAACTGGTCAAGCTTCTTCTGGTTGGTCTGGTAGTTCCAAGCCCCCCACTCCTGACGATGACGGGCATACTCCTGATGATTACGGGCCATCGGCTCATGGTGCGAGGTACCCATAATGACACCCATCGCATCAGCCGTCTTCAAATTCTCGGGGTCGTCGGCATAGAAGGCCCAACCCCACATGGCTGGCCACAAAAAGTTACCCTTCAGGCGCAGAATGAGCTCAAAGACCTTGGCATAGAAGTTATGGTCACCATAGTTAGTGCCAAAGGTATTCTTTACCCATGTTGTCAGACAAGGGGCCTCATCGTTCAGGAACAAACCACGGAACTCGACGGCAGGTTCACCATCGGTGAACGTACCAGGCAGGATGCCAACGTAGTTGCGCTTTGTCACGGGAACATCCATCCACCAGTACCAGGGCGATACACCCATTTGGCGCGACAGTTCGTAGATGCCGAACACCGTACCACGACGATCACTACCGGCAATAACCACCTGTCCGTCGATGGTGGTGATGATGAATTTCTCGCGCTTACCCTTCAAGTCGGCCAGTTTACCACTCTTCACCCATTGGTCAATTTGCTTATTACAACCCACCGTACCAATGAGGATAGTACCTTTGTCAGCTGTCGTGGGACGGAAGCCCATCACACTCTGGAAGTCGTTTACTAGACTTGCTGCTGCAATCTTTACGGCCTGCGGTTCAGTCTCAGTGTAGGCTATAGTGGCACCTTTCAGTGCCACTGCCTCACCCTGGTCAGCAAACGTTACAAATGTGTCTGCTGCGCTCAGCGGCAATGCCGCCAATAATAATAGGAAAATAGTTTTGATACGCATTATATCTATATTTATTTTTTCTTGAAAAGGTGAGGTATGAACTCATGGAGTCCACGACGCCAAGTCAGGAACTCATGACCAGTACCCTGAGAGACTGAGGAATCAACCTTGATACCTAACTCACGCAGGCTGTCAACGATGGGCTGACTCTTGATGAAGTCATCGGTACCCCAGTTCATATAGAAGTAGTGAATCTTCTTGTTGAATTCGTCAGCGTTTGCAAAGACGCCATTATAGGCGGTCTTCACGTCAAGACCGAAGATAGCGCCGCTAAAGGTACCCATCCAAGCAAACTTGTCGAGGTTCTGAAGCACCACGTCGAAGGTCTGGTGACCACCCCACGACAGACCAGCCATAGCACGGTTTTCACGGTCAGCCTTGGTACGGAAGTTCTTGTCGATATAAGGAATCAGGTCGTTCAGCAGCACAGGATAGAACGATGCACCGTACTCACTCTGACCAGCACGATTATTACCACCACGGAACGGTCCCTTGATGTCTCCGCTCTCCATGACCACAATCATCGGCACAGCCTCACCAGCAGCAATGGCGTTGTCCATGATGTGCTGCATCTTACCCTGTAGGGCCCAGCTGGTCTCACCCTCGCCCATACCATGTTGTAAGTAGAGCACAGGGTACTTCTTCTTACCAGTTTCATACTCAGCAGGCGTGTAAACCAGGGCATGACGCCACTCGCCGAACTTAGAGTTGGGGCTATGGTAGTAGATGCTACGCACCTGACCATGAGGAATACCTACCTGTGGACGGTAGTAGTCGCCCTCAGGACCCTCTGGAACTTCAAGACCACCAGCCTCACGGTTCGTACCGAAATAGGTCTCACTGGCAGGATCGACGAAGTTCACACCATCAATATTCATGAAATAATAGTGGAAGCCAACTGGCAATGGATCGGTAACGGCCATAAAGGCACCGTTGCCCTGAGGCTCCATATCGTACTTCTTGCTACAGATATCTACCACGACTTTTTTGGCCTGAGGAGCCTGAATGCGGAAGTAAGCGCGACGCTGCTTGTCAATCTTCGGGAAATCGTTGCCAGGGATAGCATTCTCAACGGTCACTGCATCGGCAGGAACCTCAATCTTTTTGACAGCCACAGGCAGATTAGCAGGACGCTTGGGTTCAAAACCAAGGTGGCGGGCCACAGCCTCACCATAACGGCAACCTAACTCACGGTAACCAGCAGCGTCGAAATGCAGACGGTCAGGACCATTCGTACAATCGTCAGATGAGATGACCTGACAGGTATGGATAGTCTGGGGCAGCTCGTCAATCTGCTTCTTACAACCGATGCAGACACCCCTGCCACCAGCCTGGACGATGTTACCGACATAGAGGTTCACCTCTTCAGGCTTCAACTGCAGGTCGCCACAGAGATTCTCATACACCTGCTTCACCATACCAGCCCACTTGGGGTCACCAGTATTGGTCTCGCCCTGATGCATCAGAATGCCCTTGATGACACCGTCCTTCTGGGCCTTCTTTGCCAGTTCAACCAAACGCTTGTAGGGATTATTGTCGTAAGCCTGGAGCATACCCTTCATCCAACCCGGAGCCTTCTTCTCCACGTAGCTGGGAATACTGTCGGGCAGGAAGCCCTTGATATCGATACCACCGATGGCCACATGAATCACACCAATCTTGATGTTGTTGGGTAACGAAGCCACAAGAGTACGACCAAACCAGTCGGCAGGAGTCAGACCAGTATTCGGACGACACAGGGGAGCCGAAGCCTCGCACCACTCACCCATCTTACGAGCTGGACGCTGGTCGGTAGCGGGAAAGTCGACGGCAGGCATCAACAAGAAGCGTGAACCAGGACTGGCCAAATCGACTGCCTCAGGACGGGCATTGCCTTCCATGTTAGACTGTCCAAAACACAAGAAAATGTAGAAGTTTGGATCGGCAGTATCTACGGTCTGTTGTTCTGCTACTGCCTTCTTTGCTGTTGTTTTCTTGGCTGCCTTTTTTTGAGCCAAGACATTGCCGGGCAGCGCAAAGAGCAAAGCTGCCATCAGCAGAGTTTCAAGTACTTTTTTCATAGTTTTTGTTGTTATGTTGTTGAATTGTGATTCCTAAAGCAAAGCTTTCAGGATGCAAAATTACGAAAAATTTCCCACCCTTGTGGTCTATTGATGTTTCACATTCTTTCGTATTTGTTACATGATGGAATAAGTTGTGAAGTTAATGTGTTTAGGAGTTAAAAAGAAAGAGGGGTGACTCACGTCAGCCCTCCACCTAATACATACCAAAACTACTTAACTATAGTCTATTACCTAACCTAAAAAACAAGCTACAAAGATTATTTGTTTGTTGATAACGCTGCAAAGATACACATTATTCTATTAAATTGTTTTATATTGTGTAACACGGATTTTCTCTTTTGCAACAATTCCTAATACAGCATACAATTTATAAGAATAATGATACAAAAAAGGACTCCTAAGAGTCCTGTTTTGCATTTTCAGCATCAATAGCCTTAATCTTATCACGCACCAGCTGCACCTCATCCTTGAGTTTCTGCACTTTACGATTCATCTCGTCAATAAGTGTACTACCCTTGCGACTGGAAGCATTGAGGAAACCGAGGTTATTCTCATAGGTCTGCACCTCACTCTTCAGCTGTTCATATTGACGCATCAGACGGGCACGCTCGCTGTCAAGGGCATTACCGCCACGCTCAGCGACCTGCTTCAAATTGTCCTTGAACTTCGACAGACGGCGCTTGGCAACGCTGATATTCAAATCCTTATAGAGTTTGTCGAGCACAGCATGGTATTCGTCATAGAGTTTGTCTTTCTCCTTGAAAGGCACATGACCAATACCCTGATACTCCTCAACCAGCTGCTGGACACGCTCCTGTAGTCCTTCGCCAGCCTCTTCAGCAGCAGCCTTCAGACGGGCAATGACGTCACGTTTCTTTTCCAGGTTCTGGTACTCCTCGCCACGCTGACCTGCACCTGCGGCATTACGGGCCTCGAAGAACTTGTTGCAAGCTCCGAGGAACTCTTCCCACAACTGGTCACCCAACTTCTTGGGTACCATACCGATGGTCTTCCACTCCTTCTGCAGGTTGATGAGTTTGTCAGAAGTAGACTTCCAATCAGTAGAATCCTGCAACGCCTTAGCCTTCTCAACGAGTGCACGCTTCTTGTCGGCATTCTCCTTGAAAGTATTCTTCAAACCCTTGAAGAACTCTGCCTTACGACCAAAGAAGTCGTCACAGGCTGAACGGAAACGCTCAAAAATCTTCACGTTCATCTTCTGCGGTGCAAAACCGATGGTCTTCCACTCTGCCTGCAGGTCAATGATTTGCTTAGTATGTTTCTCCCAGTCGGCACCAGTCTTATTCTCTTCAGCAGCAATAGCCTCAATCTGTTCGCAAAGTTTGGTCTTGCGTTCCAGATTCTCCTCTTCCTTGGCACGCAGACCTTCAAAGTGCTGCTGATGACGCTTGTTGATGACGGTGGAAGCAGCCTTGAAACGCTGCCAGATTTCTTCACGCAATTCCTTGCTGACAGGACCTATCTCGCGGTACTCCTGATGCAGCTTCTGCAACTGATGGAAGGCACTGATGACATCCTCTTCGTCAGCCAGCTTCTCAGCAGCCTCACAGAGCTTGGTCTTCAACTCCAGGTTCTTCTTGAAGTCATATTCACGTGCCTCGCTATTCAGCTTCAACAAGTCATAGAACTGCTCGACATACAACTGGTAGTTGCGCCACAGCTCATTGGCTTTCTCAGCTGGCACGTTCTTGATTTCACGCCACTCGTCCTGCAGGGCCTTGAAGTCTTTATACGACTTGTTGGCTTCCTCAGGCGAGGTCACCATAGACTTGATCTTCTCGATGATGGCCAGCTTCTTCTCCAGATTGTCCTGTTTCTCCTGTTCCTGCTGACGGAACAACTGCTGACGTTTCTCACGAACGACAACCATCTCAGCCTTGAACGCCTCTTCGGTCTGGTCTGGAACAATCTGATACTGTTCAGGATCGCCACCGCCATCGATATAGGCTTTAAGCTGTGCTTCACGCTCAGCCACGTGCAACTTATAGAAGCAAGTCTTCAGATAGTCAACTTCGTCCTTCTGAGGTGCCTCTTCACCATGCGCCAACTCACGTACGCGCTCAAGCACTTCCTGCTTGGTCTCATACTGTTTACGCTCAGGTTCGGCCTCGGGCTCGGCAACTGCATTATCGAGCACAGGCTGATCCTCGGCAGGCTGCTCAGCTGGGGCTTCTTCTGCTACTGCTGCGGTTTCTACTACGGTCTGTTCTACGGTCTGCTCCTCAATGGGAGTCTGTTCTTGAGAGTCCATCATCGTTTCAATACATTTTAGTGAATGATTGGGTTAGTTCATACAATATTCAGGCTTTTCGCCGAGATATTCGGCAAAATTAGCAAATAATTCTGAAACAACCTAATTTTTTTCACAAAAAGTGCTTAAGCGATAGCAAATTTCTCACTTTTCACTTATCACTTATCACTTCAAATGAGTCGTTTATGCCTAAATACAAGCAGCGACAGCACTGAAATAATCACAGAAATGACAATGGCAACGACAAATCCGATAGGACTGTTTTCCATACCGTTGATGAGGTTCATGCCAAAGAAAGAGGCCACCAACGTCGGCAACATCAGAATGATGGTAACGGATGTCAGCGTACGCATGATGGTATTCATGTTGTTGTTGATAATCGACTGGTAGGTATCCATCGTCGACTCCAAGATGTTCGAATAGATGTTCGTCGTCTCACGAGCCTGCGTCATCTCAATGTTGACATCCTCAATCAGGTCGGCATCCAGTTCGTCTATCTGCAACTTGAACTTCAATTTCTGCAACAGGTTCTCATTGCCACGAATGGAGGTAGTAAAGTAGGTCAGCGAGTCCTGCAGGCGCGACAGTCCTATCAGGCTTTCGTTGTTCACTTCCCTATCGAGGTTCCTTTTGGCTTTGTCAACCAGCATCGAAATCTGCTTCAGACGCTTCAGGTACCACACAGCACTCGAAAGGAACAGACGGAATATCATATCAACATGGTCGGTAAAGCCTACACCACGCTTCTGCTGAAACGAGACGAAGTCAATCATCATATTGGTCTCGTAGAAGCAGACAGTAATAGTGACGTCACGTTTGTGGATGATACCGAGGGGTACGGTAGTATATGGCGTGCGCGAGCGTACCTCTTTAACATAAGGGATACGCAGGATGATGAGCATCCATCCGTCGTCGTACTCGTAACGGGCTCGCTCATCAGTATCGCTGATATCTGAGAGGAAGTAGTCGGGAATCTGAAACTGCTCTTCCAACAACTGCTGATCTTCTTCTGTCGGACACGTCACCTGTATCCAACTATTGGGCTGCCATTCATTAATCTGGGTGAGCCCACCTTGGGTGTTCCAGTAAGTCTTCATTGTGCTAATCCTTCTTAAATAATTGACAATTGATAATTGACAATTGATAATTAAGCGGCAAGAGGATTAGCGGTCTTGCCTGCTATCCTCCGGCCTAAAACTTGTTACTATTCGCCGGATAATCGTCCATAATTTTGTTACTTTTTTGGTTATTCGTGTGCAAAGGTAAGAAAAAAGTGCAGATTTGCAAAAAAAACTGCACTTTTTCTTTTTACCTTTTTACTTTTTTACCTTTTTACCTTTTCTCAGGCACGTACTCGATGGTTTTCTTCAGGAGTTCCCAGAACGGTGCGACTGTCTCAATCAGGGCACGCTCCGTCGTCGTATGCGGCGACTTCATCGTAGGTCCGAGAGACACCACATCCAGCCAAGGATACTTGCCCAGGATGACGGAGCACTCCAGTCCTGCGTGGTCCACCTGAATAATGCCGTCCTTACCGAACAGTTCCTTATACTCTTTTAATAATAGGTGTAGGATTTCTGAGTCGGGGTTGGGATCCCAGCCACCATACGAGCCTGCCGTCTCCACCTTCATACCAGCCATCGAGAAGCAGCTCTCCAGCATCGTCACGACATAGCCTTTCATGTCCTCACGACTCGAACGGGCCAGAATCTTGATGCTGGCCTTACCCTCACCAATATTGATGATAGCCAGGTTCGATGAGGTCTCTACTACACTGGGATAGGCAGGAATGAAACGGATGACGCCGTCGTGACAAGCGAAGATAACATCCACCAAGTTGTCCTGAATCTCTACGGGCACCTCCTTCTTCGGGGTCTCCACGTCCTCTACCAGCACCTCGATACCCTGCGGCTCAATGAGCTTGAACTCGTCGTTGAAGGTCTCCTGCCAGTCGGCAGCTATCTCCTTCACCACAGCAATATTCTCCTTCGGCAGCGTCAGAACGGCCTCAGCCTTGAAAGGAATGGCATTACGCATGTTGCCACCATTCCATGATGCTAGACGGGCATCCGTCTCAGCAATGGCCTCGCGTACCACCTGTACCAACAGTTTGTTGGCATTACCGCGGCCCTCGTTAATCTCCAGACCGCTGTGTCCGCCGCGCAGGTTCTTCACTGTCACGCGTACGGCAGCGTCCTCAGCGTCGGTATCCACCTCCTGATAGTCCAGCGTAGCAGTCACGTCGATACCACCAGCCGAGCCAATCACGAACTTACCCCAATGCTCTGAGTCGAGGTTCAGCAGGATGTCGCCCTGCAACTCACCCTCAGGCAACTCGTTCGCACCATACATACCCGTCTCCTCGTCACGTGTGATCAGCGCGTCGATGGGTCCGTGCTTCAGTGTCTTGTCCTCCATGATCGCCATGATGGCAGCTACGCCTAAGCCGTTGTCAGCACCCAGCGTCGTACCCTTGGCCTTTACCCACTCACCGTCAATCCACGGTTCAATAGGATCAGTCTCGAAGTTATGCGTCGACTCGGGCGTCTTCTGCGGCACCATATCCATGTGGGCCTGTAGGATGATGCCCTTCTTGTTCTCATAGCCTGGTGTGGCAGCCTTGCGGAACACGATGTTTCCTGCAGGGTCCTTAAAAGCCTCTACCCCAGCCTGCTTACCGAAGTCAAGCAGGAACTGCTGAATTTTCTCTAAATGTCCGCTCGGACGCGGTAC
>JAFVHO010000111.1 GCA_017474485.1 Prevotella sp. | reverse complement strand
TATCGCCATTTACGGCGTAAAATACTCTGGCACGTTCTCTGGCTCTACATGGACGCTGAACGCTGCCGTCAATAGTTCCTCATCAAACCCCTTCCTCCTGTCACTCGGCACATCTGTTGATGCAGGGGCAACGGTAGATGTAACTGGAACAACAAACCATTTTATAATGCTTCCGCAGACTGTAGCCTCTGGCACTGACATCTTTGTTGTCGATGCCACCGTCAGCGGAGTAAGAAAGACATATACAAGCACGTTATCCTCTGCTCTGGAGTTGTTACGTGGACGCTCATACACCTTCACACTAAAACTCGGTGAAGGTTCTCTTATTGTTGACACCGACACCGACATTCAGGATTGGGCCGTCGAGGTTAAATACCTCACCGTCGGTTCTATTGGAACTAACGGGTCATGGTCTCAGCCTGGCATCAACAACGGCCAGGATGTCGGTATTGAAAATTGGGTAGAAGAATAATATTAAATCACAATATAAAATTTAGAGCCTTATGAATAAGAAACAAGTTGAAAAGACTATTGAAAGTCTTAGTGATTTTTTTGACTCTCATGCTTTCATCAGAAAGTACATGAAGAAATATCCAAAGTCTTATGGAGTTTTTATCTCACAGTACAAGACTCTCAACGCTGCTCATGCTCAGATTGGCAAGTTCCTTCTCGAAAACGCTCCGGAACTTAAAATTGAATATATAGGTGAAATCGAAAGCTTGAATGTCTTGATGAATCCTGTTAAAAACGCACTTTGGAAGAAAAACTAATCCATCGAAATTATGAAAATTTTCAAGCGACTCCTAACAGCTTACGAAGATAGTCTGACCGCCTTTAACGGCCTGCTTATCCTTGCGGTTTACGCTATGCTATCTTCATGCAGTGCCATTGATGATGACACTTCCGGCTGTCCTGACAACCAGCAGGCAAAGCTTTCTTTGTCAGTGACTCCCGAACAGTGGGGTGATGGTGCTCTGACTCGTGCATCCTATAGTGCTTTCTCGGAAGGCAGCAGTGGAAACAAGACATTTAACGTCAGTTTTTCCTCTGGGGATGCCATTGGCCTCTTTGCCGTCGATAGGACGGGTACGGTGATAGTAGCAAACCAGAAATACACCTATTCGGGTGGTTCATGGACTTCTGAAAACCCCATTGAGTATGTAACAGGTCTCGGCAGCTATACATTTTTTACCTACTACCCTTGGGTGGCTTCGCTCTCGGGTGCTCCGGCTGTTGATGACACACCTGACATCACATCGGCTGACACCTTCTTTGGTGCTGCTGTCACAGCTTGGACTCCTGCAACCGATCAGAGTACGCTTGCCGCTTTCACTGGCAGCGACCTGATGATTGCCAAAGGTACGAATAGTACACCATATTTCCATGAGGTGACAGTCAGCTTCACGCTGGCCCATAAGATGGGACTGCTCATTACCAAGGGAACATTGTCTTATTATAATATCAATGATCCTTCTGACACATGGACGGTGGACCAGACGTTCTCGCCGAATGTTCCTTACGCCATCAGCGACAAGTACTATTTCTTTGCAAAGCCTAATACGGCTACTACTCTCGGTTCCAAGACCGTTACGGTAGGCTCCGGCCAGTTGGAACAGCTATACTTTACAGATGGCGAGCCATCTACTCATTAAGCAATAATCAAAACAGTATATTATTATGAAGACAATGAAGTATTTCTATTTGTGCCTGGCAGCTATGTCTATGGCTACCTTCACGGCTTGCACGGAAGATCTCGAATACTCTTCCGTCGATCATGACGCTTGCATCAAGATTGAGGTAACTGACGAGTTCGCACAGGCTACAACCCGTGCAAACTACAGCGGTTTCCCTGCTACCACCTTTGAAGAAGGGGATCAGATAGGCGTTTATGCTGTTAATACCAGCAACTCGGCAGTTTCATCCAACGTGGCTTTTACACGTCAGTCTGACGGGTCATGGACTCCTGCTTCTACGGTAGTCTATAACCCCGACTACAAGTATTACGCCTACTTCCCTTATAAGTCATCAACTCCTACTTTTGTGCCTGGTGGCAGTGGTGCAGACGGGAAATTCACGAATTTCCTCAATAGCAATACATTCTGGCTTGCAGACCAGTCAACAAAGGCAAGCTTCACAACCAGTAACTTGATGTGGGCAGAAGGTATTGTTACCGGCACCCGTACTGTCAAGTTTACCATGGCACATAAGAGAGGCCTTGCTATCATTGGTAATGCTACCAATAAGTGGTACTATACCGATGCTGCTGGAACAAAGTATGAAATGACTCAGGTATTCTCCGGGAATATTCCATATACCCTTGACGGAACACAATATTACCTGTTGAAACCCAATACCGCAACATCTGTTGGCGGTCTGTCTCTTCGTGCATCAGAAGGAAGATATATGACTTCCGTTGGTGGTGAGATAACGGGAACAATATCATCTTGGAGTTACCGCACCTCTTCCAACCTTGGAAGCTCTTGGGGTAGTTGGACTTCTTCTAAACCATCATGGTTAACAATTACAACAAATACTGTTGATGGTGAACCTACGGAATTTCTCGTTACAACAACAAATTCTACGTCAACCACCACATCAAAGGGTACCGGAGCGTCCAGAACGGTTACTGGAGATGCAACATTGAAAGCTGCAAGCCCTGTTTCTGATGTTGATCTTTCCATGGTAGATAACGCAGGAGTGGACCGGGCATCACGTATGACGGCCAACTGTTATCTTGTTCATGCTCCCGGCACTTATAAGCTTCCGCTTGTCTATGGTAATGCCATTAAGAACGGTTCAACTAATAGCACTGCCTATTATACTTCGCAGACATCAAACACGCTTCAGCGACTTGTTAACCACGCTGGATCGGGTATCACAGACCCTTGGTTGAAAAATAACAGCGCAACGCCTGACGGCGCAAGGCTTATCTGGGAAGATGTCAAGGGTATGATTTCTTCCGTCGGAATAAGTGGTGACTATCTTACCTTTACGGTTGATGAAGATAATATTGCGGAGGGCAATGCCGTTGTGGCTGCCACCATGAGCGGAACAGTGGTATGGTCGTGGCATATCTGGGTAACGCCACAAACGCTTTCTTCTACTACGTCTATTGCTACAGGGTCTCGTACATATCAGGTAGCACCTGTAAATGTCGGCCAGGTGGATGGACTAATCAAGGCTGGTGCTACTGTATATGCCGGTGACCTTTGCCAAGTTAGGGCTACTGCCAATGGAATAACAGTTGAATTTCAGGTAACGGCCAAGGATTATACATACGGTGGTACGAACTATTATAACCCAAGTCCTT
This sequence comes from Prevotella sp., assembly GCA_017474485.1. GTDB lineage: Bacteria > Bacteroidota > Bacteroidia > Bacteroidales > Bacteroidaceae > Prevotella. The sequence continues at coordinate 2,399 of JAFVHO010000111.1, read as the reverse complement.
ATTATCAGTGGGGACGTAAGGATGCGGAGCGTCCATGTACAGGAGCTTATAATGCTTCTGGCACATATGCACAGAACCCGACACTTGTTTCAGGTGCCTACTCCATTGGAACAACTATTCAGAACCCCGATAATCATTATTACAATAGCTCCAACTATGGCCCATATAATGAGAACAAGTATAATTATTGGGATATGAACCAGACGAGTACTGGTAATATAACCACAGCAACCGTCAAGACTGTTTATGACCCATGCCCACCGGGCTTCTGTGTGCCAACCGGCAACCTCTACTATTATGCAAATAGTAATTCTGGACAAACGGCTTGGCAATCTACGCCTCCTGGACGTAATTGGACCGTGAACGGCACACCTATATTCTTCCCCGCCTCCGGTCTACGGTACATCAGCAGTGGTTCGCTCAGCAGCGTTGGAAGTTACGGTTACTATTGGTCTGCCTCGGCCTACGATAGCAACAACGGTCGCAATCTCTACTTCAATTCGAGCGGCTGGTACTGGAACAGCAACGGTCGGGCTTACGGGTTCCCCGTTCGGGCGGTCGCCGAAGAATAAATTAAAATTTACTCGTTCGGATTGCGGCTGGCCCTTAAAAGGCCAGTCGCTCCTATCTCGGCGAAGCCGAGTCGAGATTGATAATGAAAATAGCGGAAAAGTAGAAGAAAATAGAAATTTAACAAAATTTAACGGGGGGGGTAAACGCTTACGCATTATTTCTTACCTTTGCAATTTATTTGATTTTACCTCCTTACAATAACATGAATTATGACTTTCAAGGAAAGAATAAATAACGAGAAAGACAACCTGACGAAGATCGTCCTCTACAATGATAAAGGACTCTTCTTCAATCTGGTAGAAAGGTCTGCATATTCCTTCTGTACCCGGATTAAGTCGTTCAAGGTGCATGTCAAGACACTCAAAGGTCTCGATATGCCCTATGTCAGCATCGGTGTCCCCGTTGAAAAGGTTGATGAATACCTTAATGATCTGACCGTCACCAAGGATGACCAAGGCAATGTTACGGCTCTGCTTGCAGAACCTATTGATGAAAACGCTTTTCAGGCATGGAAAAAGCATGTCATAGAACAAAAAGAAATAGAAAGAACAAATGAGACTATTCCTGTCAACGAACTTCACAGTGATAGTCAAAAAGAAAGCTCAAACAAACAAGACGAGAACACTTCTTTTATCCGTAATTGTTTCATGGAGGTGAAAACGCTTAATCTTGCGTCAATGACTCCGATGGAGGCAATGCTGTTCCTGAATGAACTTCAGATAAAACTCAAAAACATAGACTTATAGCATCATGGCAGATAACAAACCTACAAAGCCCATCAAGCAAAAGCGCGACTGGAGTGCTGAAGGAGATTTGCCTTATGACCGCATCCCTGCGTTCAAGGCTGCGTATGACTGCTATAAGGAATGTCAGTTTCGTTTCCGTAACGTGCCAATAGACAGCAAGCCTATCGCACGGGAAGTAAAGGCAAAACTAATGAGAACAATGGTATGTATCGCTCATGCCAGGCTGAATGTTCACGTTCTTGAATCATTACGCGAAGCAATGGATCTCGCCCTCGAAGTGCAGATAACAATACGTGTTCTCGTAGAGACTAATGCCATCACCAAGAAAGATTTTGCGAATATATCAAAATATTCGGAGAATCTGGTAAGGCAAATGGTAGGATGGGCTGCAAGCGAGAATAAGAAATATAACGGTGGTACTACACAAGTACCTAATGTAACAGATAACATCAACGATACAAAAGAGAATAAAAGCACTCAGAAACAACTGAGTCTATTTGACAATGAGTAACAGAAGAGTCCTATTCGGCCATGGGAGAGGTTGTAACTGGCCAAGCAGCCAGAACAGAGTTCCCGAAAATTCAGTGGCACACCTGAGAGCGGTGTAATCATATCAAGGATATGCACCACTTGAAGGTTATGGTACACCAGTCTGGATGCCCCGAAAGGGATAGCTCACATCAGCCCATACGGGCCGTGACGCTGGCGGTCTCGCGTAATGCGACCCCGCTGTTCATTCAATCAAGAGGCCACAAGATCTTCCCCGCCTCCGGTCAACGGAACAACAGCAATGGTTCGCTCAGCAACGTTGGAAGTAACGGTTACTATTGGTCTGCATCGGCCAACAATAGCAACAACGGTCACAATCTCAACTTCAATTCGAGCAACTGGAACTGGAACAACAACAATCGGGCTTACGGGTTCCCCGTTCGGGCGGTCGCCGAAGCATTTTCAGGCCGGGGACTCTTCTTTCTACTTCTTAGCCTTGCATCGTTATGGTTATCACAGAACAACAGATAAGAGAAGATCTCTATCAAGGGTACTTTGATGCAAGGCAGCATAAACGGAACACACTCGCAC
>JAFVHO010000110.1 GCA_017474485.1 Prevotella sp. | reverse complement strand
TCCTTTCGAGGTGAAGGAGAACGCGTTACGTGATGTTACCAAGGGAGCCATCAAGGCTTTTTATTACCAACGTACAGGAATGCCCATCGAGGCGAAGTATGCAGGAAAGTGGGCTCGCCCAGCTGGTCATCCCGACACTCAAGTGATGATTCATTCGTCGGCGGTTTCTCCAGGTCGCCCCGAAGGAACAATCATTTCGTCTCCCTATGGGTGGTATGATGCAGGCGACTATAACAAGTATATCGTGAACTCCGCCTTCACCATCGGCATTATGCTCGATAGCTACGAGCAGAACAAAGTCTATTACGATGCGTTGGAGGTGAATATCCCTGAGAGTGGGAACCAGACAGCCGACTTGCTGGATGAGATCATGTATAACCTGAAGTGGATGCTTACCATGCAGGATCCTTACGATGGAGGCGTGTATCATAAGCTGACCACCCCGAACTTCGAAGGCTTTGTGATGCCGACAGATTGTAAGCAACAGCGATATGTGGTACAAAAGAGTGTGACTGCAGCCTACGATTTCGCTGCAGTGATGGCGCAGGCTGCACGAATCTACAAAGACAACAAGGACTACCCGCATTTTTCAGCACATGCTACAAGTGCTGCCCTTGCTGCCTACAATTGGGCAGAGAATCATCCCAATGCACATTATTTCCAGGATAGGATGAACAGAAACTTCAAGCCTGCCGTATCGACAGGGACCTATGGTGACTTCTCCGCCAAGGATGAACGCTTCTGGGCTGCAACGGAGTTGTATTTGCTGACTCATGATGAGGTGTTTGAACAGATGGCTGAGGAGAATGCTCCCAACCGTTTCACCATTCCTGTATGGGGTAGTCTTGCTACTTTAGGCTCTTTCGCTTGGATGACTCATGCACCTGAGCATGAACTGGCTCTGCGTAGCAAGCAGCAACTGTTGGCATTCTGTGACAGTGTGACAGCTACCACGGCTACCTCTTCGTTCCAAACACCTAATGGTAATAGTGCTCGCGACTTCGGCTGGGGCTGTCTGGCTGAGTGTTTCTGTGCCGGTGGCGTGGCATTGCTCTATGCCTATCAGCAAACAGGAAATGCGAAGTACCTTACAGGAGCTGTGCAGAATATTGACTATATTTTGGGAAGGAATGCCACTGGCTATTGCTATGTAACAGGCTTCGGCAGTAAGCCCACTATGAACCCGCATCACCGCTTGTCGGCTGCGGATGGTATTGTAGATCCCATCCCCGGCTTCCTGGCAGGAGGACCGAATCCCGGTCAGCAGGACAAGGCCAGTAACATTACCTATCCCTCCAACCAGCCAGATGAGTCGTATGCCGATGTCACGGAGTCGTATGCCTCTAACGAGATTGCCATTAACTGGAACGGCTGTCTGGTGGCATTACTCGGTTGGCTTGATGCAGTGGAAAAGTGAGCGCCGTTTTGTCATGTACATCTTGCAAATCGCCGAAGATGATTCGTAACCAGAAGATAAAAAGAGAAAAACAAACTAATTCTACCTTAAAAAATGTTTCTACGTTTTGTCGTGAGGAAAGAAAGTGTTAATTTTGCACGTGCTTAGAAACTGTTGTCGGTTGAGAGCACAAGGAAAGATCATTTTTATCTAAATTCTTATAATA
>JAFVHO010000109.1 GCA_017474485.1 Prevotella sp. | reverse complement strand
GTCTGGACGGTCGAGAGCCAGGTGGAAGTGGAAGTTGGGGTACTCCTTTTCCAATCCCAGGAAGTCCTCCAGATAGAACACCTCGTTCAGCGCGCGTGCACCATAGAAGTAGTGCATTTCGCGGTCTGTCGTGTGCAGAGTCTTGGTCATGTGCATAATCTGTGCACGCAGCGGAGCCATACCGGCACCACCACCAACCCAAATCATCTCCTTCTTCGAATCGAAGTGCGGGTGGAAGTCGCCGAAAGGTCCGCTCATAATTACCTTGTCGCCAGGTTTCAGCGAGAAGATGTAAGATGAAGCGATACCCGGGTTAACATCCATGAAACCACTGCGGTCGGCCTTGAATGGAGGTGTAGCGATACGAACGGTCAGCATGAACACGTCGCCCTCGGCAGGATAGTTGGCCATAGAGTAAGCACGGATGGTGTCCTCGGGGTTCTTACACTTGAGTGGGAACAGTCCGAACTTCTCCCAGCTGGGCAAATACTCGTCGCCAATCAGGCTCTTGTCGATGTCCTTATCGTAGTCGATGCAATCGAACTTAGGAATCTTAATCTGGGCATACGATCCAGGCAGGAAGTCCATGTGCTCGCCAGCAGGCAGCTGCACCTTGAACTCCTTGATAAAGGTAGCCACGTTCTTGTTAGAGATAACGGTACACTCGTACTCCTTAACACCCAGGATCGACTCATCTACGTGAATCTTCAGGTCACCCTTCACCTTGCACTGGCAACCCAGGCGCCAATGGTCCTTAATCTGCTTACGAGTGAAGTGAGGTTTTTCGCTGTCGAGAATCTCGCCACCGCCCTCAAGCACCTGCACCTTACACTGGCCGCAACTGGCCTTACCGCCACAAGCTGAAGGCAGGAAAATGCCGTTCTGGTTGAGGGTAGCCATCAGGTTGTTGCCCTGAGGTACGTTGAGCACCTTATCTCCGTTAACTGTAATATTCACATTACCGCTGGGGCTGAGATACTTCTTAGCCACCAACAGGATAATCACCAGCAGGATGATTACCAGGAGGAAAACTCCTATACTATATGCTATAAACTGAGCCATATTTTTACTTTTTTACCTTTTTACTTTTTTACCTTTATATGTTCAGTCCAGAGAAACACATCATCGCCATAGCCATGAGACCCACGGTGATAAACACGATGCCGAGGCCCTGCAAAGGCTTGGGCACATCCGAGTACTGCATCTTTTCGCGGATGGCACCCATAGCCACGATAGCCAGTGCCCAACCGATACCAGAGCCGAAGCCATAGATGATAGCATCCCAAATAGAGGTGATGGCCTGCGAGTTAGAGGGGTCCATCAGGATGCGCTGCTGCATAAACAGAGAAGCACCCATGATAGCGCAGTTTACGGCAATCAAAGGCAGGAAGATACCCAGCGCTGCATACAGCGATGGTGAGTACTTCTCTACAGTCATCTCAACCAACTGCACCATACCGGCAATAACGGCGATGAAGAGGATGAACGACAGGTAGCTGAGATCAACACCCTCGACAAGACAGTCGGGGCCCAGCACCTTGGTCTGCAAAAGATAGTTAACAGGAACGGTAACGGTAAGCACGAAGGTTACAGCGAGACCGAGTCCCAGCGAAGTCTTCACAGTCTTCGACACTGCCAGATAAGAGCACATGCCGAGGAAGAAGGCGAAGATCATATTGTCGACAAAGATCGACCTGAATAGTAATGATATTGCGTGTTCCATACTTTTACATTTTTACATTTTTACTTTTTTACTTTTCTTTGTAGAAGTAGGCACGATGAACCCAAATCACACATCCCACGAGAATCAGCGCCATTGCAGGCATCGTCATCATACCGTTGTTCACATAGCCGAAGTCGTAAACACTATCGGGAATGAGCTGGAAACCTAAGAGTGAACCACGTCCAAGGAGCTCACGAACAGCACCCACGATAACCAGAATCATAGCGTAGCCCAGACCGTTGCCCACACCATCGAGGAACGAAGGCCAAGGCTTGTTCTGCATAGCGAACGCTTCGAGGCGACCCATCAGGATACAGTTGGTGATGATCAGACCTACATACACGCTCAACTGAACGCTCACGTCATAGGCGAAAGCCTTCAGAATCTGAGAAACGATGGTAACGAGAGCAGCCACAACCACCAACTGCACCACGATACGGATGCGGTTAGGAATGGTGTTACGGATAATCGAGATAATCACATTCGCAAAGGCGGTGATGACCGTCACAGCGAGACCCATCACAATGGCAGGCTTCAACTGCGAAGTCACAGCCAGCGCCGAACAGATACCAAGTACCTGTCCGAGAATAGGATGGTCGAGGTTCAACGGATTGGTGAAAACCTCTTTATTTTGTTTACTGAATAATGCCATAGTTTACTCCTCCTCTGCTTTCTTAATGTTTTTCAGACAGTCCTTAATCATAGCATCCACACCATTAGAAGTCAGGGTAGCACCAGTTACACAGTCAACCTGAGCAGCGGCATCTTCCACCTTCTTTACGACAGATAGTACCACATTGCCGTTTTCATCGAAAATTTTCTTGCCGATGAACTTCTCCTGCCACTCCTGAGAGTCCTTGATTTCAGCACCCAAACCAGCAGTTTCTGATTCGTGGTTAAAGTAGGCACCGTAAACAGTATTATCACCATTGATGGCCAGATAGCCACTGATGCCTCCCCAAAGGCCCATACCTTTCAGCGAGGCTACAAGAATCTCTTTGCCATCAACCTGGCACTCATAAACCTTTTGTCCGTTAATCTCCCTCTCAACCTTAACCACTTCGGCATACTTGGCCTCAGCCTCAGCACCATCTAGGTCGCGGATGTTGAGCGAATAGAGAATTTGTTTCTTCACATCGAGTGCCACGTTAGCATCCTGCATAGGCTTCAAGGCCTGATAGACGAAAGCCAGCAGGAAGGCCACGATGACCACGAGTATCGCGCTATATATAATAATGTACGCGTTAGAGTTTGTATTCAGTTTCATTTGGTACCTCCTCTCTTTAAACGTTTCGAGATATTGCGCTCAACGATGAAGTGGTCAATCGTCGGAGCAAACATATTACCAAAGAAGATGGCAAGCATCATACCCTCAGGATAGCCGGCATTCATCACGCGGATGATAATGGCCATCGCACCAATCAGGAATCCGTAGATGTACTGGCCTGTGGTTGTTCGGCATGATGTAACAGGGTCGGTAGCCATAAACACAGCACCGAATGCGAAACCACCCATGACGAAGTGGTGCCACCAAGTCATGCCCTGACCAGTCTGCTCGAACAGTACTGCGAATGCGATACCGCCTACGAACACGCTGAGCATGGTGCGCCAAGAAGCAATGCCCGTCCACAGCAGGATAGCAGCACCAATGGCGATTGCAATGAGCGATGTCTCGCCAATAGAACCGGGGATAAATCCGAGGGCCATATCGAGGATAGAGGCATTAGGCGTGATGTTCTGTGCCAACTCACCAAGTGGCGTGGCAGCGGTAAAGCCGTCGGGCAGGTCGTTACCCAGTCCGAAGATAGAGTTCTGAGCCACCCAAACGGTGTCGCCCGTCATCTTAGAAGGATAAGCGAAGAATAGGAACATACGTGCTGCAACAGCAGGGTTGAAGATGTTCATACCTGTACCACCGAATATCTCCTTACAGAAAATCACTGAGAAGGCGCAGGCCAGAGCCAACATCCACAGTGGGCAGCCGATAGGAATAATAAGCGGAATGATGATACCAGATACGAGGTAACCCTCCTGGATTTCCTCACCCTTCCATTGTGCCCAGGCAAACTCGATACCCAGACCTACGATGTAGCTAACCAGGATTTTTGGCAGAACGGCCAGGAAACCGAAAGCAAAAATCTCGAAGAACGATGCTGTGGCTAGTGTGCCGGCAGCAGCATAGTTCTGGTAGCCAATGTTATACATACCAAACAGCATGGCGGGCATCAGGGCGATAACCACCATACTCATAATACGCTTCGAGTCGATAGAGTCGTGAATATTCACGCCACCAGCCTTCGCTGTGTCGTTAGGCACATAGAGGAAGGTCTCAAAGCCGTCGAACACTGAGCGGAAG
>JAFVHO010000108.1 GCA_017474485.1 Prevotella sp. | reverse complement strand
TAGCACTCAGCGTTCCCACGAATAGCAGCAACACCGAAAGAATTGCGTTAAATGTTTTCTTCATTTGTTTAATTGTTTAGTTAGTTATATAATAAAAAAATTATTCTGCTCTAGTAGATATTCTGCGACAAAATTACAAAGTTTCTGCGAAACAGCAAAATGTTTCACTATATTTTTTGTGCGCGCACACTGTTAAAAAAAATTGCTTTGTTAATAAAACCTAAAAAGAAGCAAACTTTCAACCTTAAACTTTCAACTTTCAACTTTTCTTAGTACCTTTGCACCCGCAAAACAGAAATGGTGCCATAGCTCAGTTGGTAGAGCATCGGACTGAAAATCCGTGTGTCACTGGTTCGAATCCCGTTGGCACCACATGAAGAAGCCCAGAAGTCAAACGACTTCTGGGCTTTTCAAGTTACTAGTTATAAGTTACTAGTGATGAGTTAATACGCTTGTTCGTGAACACCCTTTACAGCTCTTCCGCTAGGATCGTTCATACCTTTGAAGGCGGCATCCCATTCGAGGGCGATGGCTGTAGAACAGGCGACGGATGCCTCGCTGGGAACGCTGCGAGCAGCTGAATCTGATGGGAAATGTTCGGCGAAGATGCTGCGATAATAGTACTCCTCTTTGTTCTTCGGAGGGTTGATAGGGAAGCGCTCTGCTGCGTGAGCCATCTGCTCATCGCTGACAGCCTCAGAAGTAATCTGTTTGAGAGTATCAATCCATGAATAGCCCACACCATCGCTGAACTGTTCCTTCTGTCTCCAGGCGATTTCTTCAGGCAGCATATTGTCGAATGCCTCGCGGACTATCTTCTTTTCCATAGTGGAGCCAGGACACATCTTGGCATCGGGGTTGGTGCGCATAGCGACATCAAGGAACTCCTTGTCGAGGAATGGTACGCGGCCTTCAACACCCCATGCACTTAGGCTCTTGTTGGCTCGGAGACAGTCGTAGAGATAGAGTTTGCCGAGTTTGCGAACGGTTTCATCGTGGAAGTCTTTTGCTGTCGGAGCTTTGTGGAAATAGAGGTAGCCACCAAAAATCTCGTCAGCACCCTCGCCAGAGAGCACCATCTTGATACCCATAGACTTGATGACACGTGCCAGCAGATACATAGGCGTGGAGGCACGAACGGTGGTGACATCGTAGGTCTCGATGAAATAGATGACATCGCGGATGGCATCAAGACCTTCTTGGATGGTGTAGTTGATTTCGTGATGAACGGTGCCGATATGGTCAGCCACGAGTTTTGCCTTAGCCAGGTCAGGGGCTCCCTTGAGACCTACAGCGAAGGAGTGCAGACGTGGCCAGTAGGCCTTGGTCTTGGAGTCGTCCTCGATACGCATCTCAGAGAATTTCTCAGCGATGGCGGAGATGACGGAGGAGTCCAAACCGCCTGAAAGGAGTACTCCGTAAGGCACATCGGACATCAGCTGACGCTTGACGGCGTCTTCAAGAGCATCGTGGATAGCCTCGACGCTGGCGGGGTTGTCCTTCACAGCATCGTATTGCATCCAGTCACGCTTATAGTAGCGCTTCATGCCTGGTTCCTGGCTCCAGTAGTAGTGGCCTGGCAGGAACGGCTCATAGCGTTCGCATTGTCCTTCAAGGGCTTTCAATTCTGATGCTACATATACGGTGCCATCGCTGTCATAACCGATATAGAGGGGTATAACGCCGATAGGGTCACGGGCAATCAAGAAAGCGTCCTTCTCCTCGTCGTAAAGCACAAAGGCGAAGATTCCACTGAGGTCTTCGAGAAAATGTATGCCTTTCTCGCGATACAATGCCAGAATGACCTCACAGTCAGAGCCAGTCTGAAATTCATACTGTCCAGCGTAGCGACGACGTATCTCCTGATGGTTGTATATCTCACCGTTGACAGCGAGTATCTGCTTGCCATCGGACGAGAAGAGGGGCTGCCCGCCACTCTCAGGGTCCACGATACTAAGTCGCTCATGGGCCAGGATGGCTGAGCCACCGCTATAGATACCACTCCAGTCAGGTCCGCGATGACGGATTTTCTGACTCATCTTCAAAGCTTTGTTGCGCAAAGCCTGTGTTTGCTCTTTTACATTAAGTATTGCAACTATTCCACACATGATGTTATTTACTATTTGACGATTTACAATTTACGATTTAAACATAGGAGAGATACAGATAATTGGTCTGAGCGGGGTATTCCGCTGCGAGGGTGTCAATCTGATTGACGGTGGGCATGAGTCCCAGCATCTTACGCCATTTGCGGACGGTTAGACCAGCCTGTTCCATCTTCATATAGTTCTCCAAACCGAAAGCACGGGCAATCTGGAAATCGGAGAAGCCATAGACCTTGGCAGCGCGCAGTAAGAACGCCACCTCTGGCGATTGCAGGTATTCCTTGAACTCGCTGGGCTCCATACACTCTGAGAGTTCATACAGATATGTATGCTCCTTCAATTGCTGATCAATATCAACGATATGCTTCAGTTTCTGCAAGAACCAACGGTCAATCATCGTCAACTGGTGTATCTGCTCGATGGAATAGCCAATCTTAAAGGCTTTTGACACCACGAAGACACGCATATCAGTTGGCTCGTGCAGGGATTTTTTGATGTCAGGAATCTTAATCTCGTGGTTCTCTACGAAACCGTGCATTCCTTGCCCAATCATACGCAAGCCTTTTTGTAGCGCTTCCTCGAAGGTGCGGCCTATAGCCATCACCTCACCCACACTCTTCATGGATGAACCGAGTTGACGCTTGACACCTTGGAACTTCGTCAAATCCCAGCGAGGTATTTTAACGACCACATAGTCGAGGGCGGGTTCGAAGAAGGCGCTCGTGGTCTTGGTGACGGAGTTCTTAAGGTCGAAGAGTCCGTAGCCAAGTCCGAGTTTTGCAGCGACGAAAGCCAGGGGATAGCCTGTAGCCTTAGAAGCCAGAGCAGACGAACGACTCAGACGTGCATTGACCTCTATGACGCGATAATCCTCGCTGTTGGGGTCGAGAGCGTACTGTACATTACATTCGCCTACGATGCCGATATGGCGTATAATCTTGATGGCCAGTGCACGCAACTTGTGGTATTCGCTATTGGTAAGCGTCTGCGATGGTGCTACAACAATCGACTCACCAGTATGGATGCCGAGCGGGTCGAAGTTCTCCATATTGCAGACCGTGATGCAGTTGTCATAGCGGTCGCGCACCACCTCGTACTCTATCTCCTTCCAACCTTTGAGCGATTTCTCTACCAATACCTGTGGCGAGAAAGAGAAGGCTTCCTCGGCCTGGGTCAGCAACTCTTCTTCGTTGTCGCAGAAGCCAGAGCCCAGACCGCCAAGGGCATATGCAGCCCTTAATATCACTGGGAATCCTAATTCATGAGCAGCTTTTTGTACTTCTTCGACTGTGGAACACGCCTCACTCTTTATGGTCTTCACGCCAATTTCGTCGAGACGCTTCACAAACAGGTCGCGGTCTTCCGTATCAATGATGGCCTGAACGGGGGTGCCTAATACCTCTACACCGTATTTCTCAAGAACACCTTTCTCATAGAGTTCCACACCACAGTTCAGTGCTGTTTGTCCGCCAAAACTCAGAAGGATGCCGTCTGGACGCTCCTTTTCGATGATGCGTTCCACAAACTCTGCCTTGACGGGTTGAAAATATACCGTATCAGCCACTCCCTCTGAGGTTTGCACCGTGGCGATATTCGGATTTATCAGCACAGAGTGGATGCCTTCTTCCTTCAAGGCCTTCAGTGCCTGTGCACCGCTATAGTCAAACTCTCCCGCCTGACCTATCTTCAGTGCTCCTGAACCCAGAAGTAATACTTTTCTTGGTCGTTTGGTCGTTTGGTTGTTTGGTTGTTTAGTTGTCTGGTCTCCTAAACGACTAAACGACGAGTCTCCTAAACAACTAACAAATTCATAAAATAAAAACTCTGTATCTACTGGTCCGGAACAGGCCTCAGGATGGAACTGTGCCGACATCCAGGGGTGAGTCTTGTGGCGGATACCTTCGTTAGAGCCATCATTCATATTAACGAATAGCGGTTCCCAATCGGATGGCAGTGTAGAGTCATCCACGGCATAACCGTGATTCTGCGAGGTGATGAAGCACTGAGGAGTGCCAACACGCTGTACCGGTTGGTTGTGCGAGCGATGTCCGTATTTCAGTTTGTAGGTCTTGGCACCAGCAGCCCTTGCCAATAACTGATTGCCAAGGCATATACCCATGCATGGTCGTACAGTCTCATTGTTTAGGAAGGTACGGATATGCTCTACTGTTTTATTGCATTGCTCTGGGTCACCAGGACCATTGGCCAGGAAGAGGCCGTCGAACTCCAATTGGTTGAAGTCATAGTCCCAAGGCACACGAACCACCTCAATGCCACGTTTAATAAGACAACGGATGATATTAGCCTTTACACCGCAATCGACAAGAACGACACGTTTGCCAGCTCCAGCGTTGTAAGTGATGACGTCCTTGCAACTGACCTTCTCCACCCAGTTGACAGAGCCGTAATTTTCTGCTTCCGTCATATCTCTTACCTCTGACCTCTCCGTTCTTACCTCTATTCTTCCCATCATCACACCGTGCTCGCGCAGCACCTTCGTCAAACGTCTGGTGTCGATGCCTGTGATAGCAGGAATCTTCTCGCGTTTCAGCCAAGATGCCAAGCTCTCACGGGCGTTCCAATGCGAATAGTTTTCGCTATAATCTGCCACTATCAGCGCCTTAGCGTGGATTTTGTCACTCTCCATAAACGGTGGCAGACCATTCTCTCCCAGCCCCGTATCCGGCACACCGTAGTTGCCTATCAACGGATAGGTCGTCACCAAAATCTGACCCGCATAGCTGGGGTCTGTCAGACTCTCTGGATAGCCAGTCATCGCGGTGTTGAACACTACCTCGCCAGCCGTATTGGTGTCATATCCAAACGACCAGCCCACGAATTGACTGCCATCTTCAAGTATTAATTTCGCTAATTTCATTATAACTGCATTTTCAAAACTTGTTCAACATAATTCACAAACGCCTGATTCACCAGTCGGATGCCGCCAGGGGTAGGGTAATGCCCAGTGAAGTACCAGTCACCAGGATGGTTGGGACAGGCGTGATGCAGACCTTCGATACTCTGGAATACCAGTTCTACAGGCGACTGCATACCCTCAGGGCGAAGCATATTTACTATTTTCGTATTGATATCTTCAACGGTGAATGGTGCATAAATATTGCGTACATGATTCAGCGATGCAGACGAATACTTGCAGGCCTTATACGTTTCGGCAATCAATTCCTGCATGCCTCTGTCTTGAATCAGTGAGATAGCAGCACGGAAGGCGCAGAGTTCTTCCAGATGTGACATGTCGATGCCATAATAGTCTGGATAGCGAATCTGCGGAGAACTTGATACCATCACGATTTTCTTGGGATGCAGGCGGTCTAGGATATTGAAGATACTCTCTTTCAGGGTGGTACCACGCACGATAGAATCGTCGATAATCACAAGGTTGTCCTCATAAGGTTTCAACGAACCGTAACTGATGTCATAGACGTGGGCAGCCAAATCGTTGCGCTCTGAGTTGTCAGCGATAAAGGTGCGCAGTTTGATGTCTTTCCAGACCACTTTCTCCGTACGTACATCACCGTGTAGTTTGCGGAAGCCATCTGTCATACCATAGAAGGCTACCTCAGCGGTATTGGGGATGTATGAAAAGACCGTATGGTCCACATCACCGTCGATGGCCTTGAGAATGCTGGGCGTGAGTTGCTCGCCCAGTCGTTTGCGTTCCTGATAGATGTCGAGGTCAGAACCACGGCTGAAATATATCCTCTCAAACGAGCAGGCACTCAGTGGCTGGGGAGGCATAATCTGTTCCAGTTGGCTTTCACCATTCCTGTGTACGATGAGCGCCTCACCAGGCTGGAGTTCGCAGATGTCTTCTGCCTGTAAATTAAATGTCGTCTGCAATACAGGACGCTCACTGGCCAGTGCAATCATCTCGTCGTCGCGATAGTAGAACGCTGGACGAATACCCCATGGGTCACGCACACTGAACATCTCGCCACTTCCTGTAAGTCCGCACATCACGTATCCACCGTCATAATGGCTCATCGTGGTTTTCAGCACATTGGCCATCTCAATGTGGTTGTCGATGTAATCTGTGATAGCGGTGTCCTTCAGTCCCTGCTCTTTAGCAATGGCATACAGACGCTCTACCTCGCGGTCCAGACGATGTCCCATTAGTTCGAGTGTGATATACGAATCGCCATAGATACGCGGTGACTGCCCATGTTGGGTAAGGAAATGGAAGACCTCATCGATGTTGGTCATATTGAAGTTGCCACAGAGACATAGATTCTTCGCGCGCCAGTTGTTGCGCCTTAGAAAGGGATGTACATACGTCAGTCCACTCTTGCCTGTGGTGGAGTATCGCAGATGTCCCATCAGCAACTCACCAGCCATATCTTCTGTTACGCGACTGAAAATCTCAGTGATGGCGTCCTTGCCCTCAGCTCTTTCGCGGAACATATACTCAGTGCCAGGCTCTTTTGATAAACTGACGGAAGCAATACCTGCTCCTTCCTGTCCGCGATTGTGCTGTTTCTCCATCATCAGGTAGAGTTTGTTGAAGCCATAGCGCCACGAACCATATTTCTGTTCGTAGTAACTTAAGGGCTTCAACAGGCGTATCATTGCCACGCCACACTCATGCTTCAGTTCTTCCATCGATGCAGGCTTTTATAAATGACATAAATAGTGGGTGCGGACGCAATACCGTTGAGGAATATTCAGGATGGAACTGCGTGCCGATATACCAGCGTTTCTCTGGTATTTCGACAATCTCCACCAGTTCGGTGGCAGGATTGAAGCCCACGCACTTCATACCATTTGATTCATACTCCTCTTTGTAGGCATTATTGAACTCGTAACGATGGCGATGCCTTTCGCTGATGAGCGACTTCTCTCCGTAGGCTTTGTATGTATGACTGCCCTTGACAAGTTCGCAGTCATACGCTCCCAGACGCATTGTGCCTCCCATCTGCGTGACAGACTTCTGCTCCTCCATAATATCAATAACGTTATATGGCGTTTTTTCGTCTATTTCGGCGCTATTGGCACCCTTGTACCCTAGTACATTGCGGGCGAATTCAATTACCATCATCTGCATGCCCAGACAGATGCCGAAAGTGGGAATGTCGTGCGTTCGGCTGTATTCTGTAGCAAAAATCTTTCCCTCGACGCCTCGGCTACCGAAGCCTGGGCATATTACGATGCCTGCCATACCCTCCAACTTCGAGGCGACATTATCAGTCGTAATCTCTTCGCTATTCACAAAATGTATCTTAGCCTTCACGTCACTGTAGATACCCGCCAAATTCAAACTCTCACGGATACTCTTATAGGCATCTTGCAGGTCATATTTGCCCACAAGGCCTATATGCACCTCACGCTTAGCATTGCGTTGTTTTTCGAGGAAATCACGCCACGACTGCATAGCTGGTGTCTCACCAACAGGAATACCTATCTTACGCATAATGGCAGCGTCGAGTCCCTGTTTCTGCATGTTCACTGGTACCTCATAGATACTAGGCATATCCTCGCTTTGCACTACGCACTCAAGATCGACATTACAAAACGACGCTACCTTCAGGCGTATAGCGTCGCTGAGGTGGCGTTCGGT
This sequence comes from Prevotella sp., assembly GCA_017474485.1. Classification (GTDB taxonomy): domain Bacteria; phylum Bacteroidota; class Bacteroidia; order Bacteroidales; family Bacteroidaceae; genus Prevotella. The sequence continues at coordinate 2,801 of JAFVHO010000108.1, read as the reverse complement.
TCTGAGTACGAGGATGTCGGGCTGAATACCCATCCCCTGTAATTCCTTTACAGAGTGTTGCGTAGGCTTTGTCTTCAATTCACCGGCGGCTTTAAGATACGGTACATACGTTAGGTGCACACATACTGCATCGCGCCCTAGTTGCCATCGTAACTGACGGATGGCCTCCATAAATGGTGCGCTCTCGATGTCACCAATCGTACCACCTACCTCCGTAATGATAAAGTCAAGGTCATCATCAAGTCCCTCGCGCAGCATTCTGCGCTTGATTTCGTCCGTGATATGAGGCACTACCTGAATTGTCTTGCCCAGATAGTCACCCTTTCGTTCACGGTCTATCACGGTTTTGTATATACGGCCTGTCGTAATAGAATTGTTACGCGTGGTATGAATACCAGTAAATCGTTCATAATGACCCAAGTCGAGGTCGGTCTCCATACCATCCACCGTTACGTAACACTCACCATGCTCATAGGGGTTCAGTGTTCCTGGGTCAATGTTGATGTAAGGATCGAACTTTTGGATAGTGACCTTGTATCCACGTGCCTGCAACAGTTTACCGATACTAGCAGAGATGATTCCCTTGCCCAACGAGGAAACCACACCGCCTGTAACGAAAATATACTTTGTGTTCATTCTTTATAGTTTTGAAGATAGCTTACTTTTTTTATCTTTCTTGCGGATATGCTCTTCGTATTCTGCTAATTCTCGTTCTCCGATATGTGCCAGGCCGTAATGCTCATCGTGCTGTGAGAAGTCGAGGCCCACCTTTTCACTAAATGCCGACACACGCATTGGAAGGAGACTATCGATGAGTTTATATCCCAACCAACTCATAACGAAGGTGTAAACAAACACGATGACGATGGCCAGCAGATGGTAGAGGAAAACAACAAAGCCATCCCACGTACCAGCGATAAGTCCCTCCTGAATAAAGATACCCGTCAGCACCGTGCCAAAAATACCACCTGTGCCATGAGTGGGGAATACATCGAGGGCATCGTCAATGCTGGTATGTGAACGCCAATAGACGGCGACGTTACAGATGAGCGTGATGACAAATGCGATGAAGATGCTCTGGCCTACGGTGACATAGCCTGCTGACGGTGTGATGGCTACCAGACCAACTACACAGCCTACCGCTGCGCCCATTGCCGAGGGTTTCCTGCCACGCAGGCAGTCGAAAAATATCCATGTCATCATTGCAGTAGCCGATGCTGTGTTAGTGTTGAGGAAAGCTTTGATAGCCTGTCCGTCAGCATGAAGCGAAGAGCCTGCATTGAAACCAAACCAGCCCAGCCAAAGCATAGCAGCACCCAGCAACACAAACGGTATGTTGGCAGGTTCACTCCTGCGCGTTTCAGCTTTGCGCCTGCCCAGATATATGGCACCTGCCAGTGCAGCAACGCCCGAAGAGGCATGAACCACTATGCCACCAGCAAAGTCCACTACGCCCCAGCGCAGAAACAGTCCCTCTGGGTGCCACGTCATATGAGCCAGTGGGCAGTAGATTACAAAGAAGAAGAACATCATGAAGAACATGTAGGCAGAGAACCTTACACGTTCTGCAAACGAACCAGTAATCAGCGAGGGCGTGATAATGGCAAATTTCATTTGGAACAATGCGAAAAGAGCCAACGGTATCGTTGCGCCACCAAGCACGTTTCCTGCTGGCGTGGTATATACTTCTGCACCCACACCATGGAACATAGGGAAAGTCAGCGGATTGCCTATTACACCACCTATGTCATCACCAAAACACAACGAGAAACCAATCACCACCCATAGAACGGAAATCAGTCCCATAGCAATGAACGACTGCAACATGGTCGATATGACGTTCTTTGCACCCACCATACCGCCATAGAAAAACGATAGACCAGGGGTCATCATCAGCACGAAAATCGTAGCTGTGATTAGCCACGCCACATCAGCTGCCGAGATGACAGACCAGTCACACTCGAAAGTGGGTTCTCCTACAAACACGCCTGCGACGGCTATAAGCGTCATTGCCGCCATCAGTATTATCCATCTTTTCTTAATCTTCATACCTTATGTTTGCTGTTGGTTATTATGTCGAAATGCCAAAAATCGAGTGCAAAGGTAATACATTTTGTTATAAAAACCAAACTTTTTCAAACTTTTTGCATATATAAAATGAAATTAAAGAGCAATGTGTAAAGTTTTCACCTTTCTTTGGTGGCAAATTGTTAACACGTTGCAACTAAATATCCTCGTTTCGTTGCAAAACGTCAAAAAGCCCCTCTCCTCATGTCTGAGAAAGGAGAGGGGCTGCTAACCTGGAAAAAGAAAAATTACGGTTGCAGAGTCAGACCAAGAACCAGGTATGCTTTCTGTGAGCAAGGATTGGCAACTACCTGTGCAAAAATAGGAATTGAGAAGGTGTCGGTTACCTTTATGTCCTTCACCGCTTTGAGCGCGAGGTTGGTGACAGCGAAGCCAGTAGTGCCGTATGATGTAGTGGCGTATGGCACGGCACCGGCAGTTGCCGTCCAGTCACATGTGGCGAACTTGAATGGTGCGCTCAGTTCAAAGTATGAGCTGTAGGCACGTTTCAGGCTCTTGTTCTTTCCGTCATTACCTGCAAAGTTGGTGTACCACTGCAGGGAGAGGAAACCGAAGTCATAGCCTACGTTTGCCTCGAAGATGTGGTTGGTGCTGTGCGACTTATACATGAAGTAGCGTCCATCAGGGTCGCCGTCATCTATCTTGTTGAACCAGTAGTCGGTCACTCCAATGTTGAAACCGCCCGTCTGGTATGCAAGCGTGAGGTCAAACTC
>JAFVHO010000107.1 GCA_017474485.1 Prevotella sp. | reverse complement strand
CTATTTCTTTTGCCCTCAGCTGGAAAGCTTCAGGATCTGTTGTCATTTGATATATTTTGATGTTTGGATTCAAGTTCCTTGCGACCTTGATAATCTTGGTCTTATTTCGAGGTAATATGTTTACGCCCAAATAGACTGACTCGAAACAATCTGCACTTAATTGGGGATAATGCCTTATTTCTTTGCCGTCAACAATTTCATCGTCTTTCAATTCGTTTGGAATATCTCTTCCTGCGCGAACCCAAGCCGAATCTTTTGTTATCAATCTTACCTCTTGCTCATGCTCCCATGCTTTAGCCTTTGTAGTCCATAAGTCTATCCATGAGGGATGGTCTTTGAAATAGTCAGGTTTTTGGAGTATGTCCTTATACTTAACTTCTTCAACCGAAGGATACATTAGTCCAAAGAACCCATGTTGACATGACTCTAGAACTGCTTCCACGTTTAATCCGATACAGATACCCTTGTGACTGTTATAATAAGCCCACATCAGCAATGAGTCATACACCTTGGAAAGACAGCACATCCAAGTGCTATTCCTTAAGTTCTCCATATCGTTCTCTCCCTTCATAGAGAGAAAATCAGCTGGCGGCCAGTTGTATTTATTTATTGGAGCATGTGAGTAATCAAACAAAGCAGGGTGACAGTCAAACGGGTCGTTAAATTTGGACGCATTAGTGAACTGTAGATTGTGATGCTCCAGCATCGCCAATCCACCAGTCACGTCCAAATATTTATATAACCTAGTCATACCCATTTCCTTGTTTTATATTCTCTTGCTCTCAGCTCGGTCTATGCTACGACCTTGCTACGATAGTGCTACATCATTCATTTTGACTCCTGAGAAAGAAGATATTGTTTGTACTCTCTCACAAAGAGTTCTTTTAAGTCAACTTCCAGTAGATCTGCAATCTTTAATATACACGCAAGGTCTGGTTGGGAAGAGTTCGTACACCACTTGCTGACAGTCGAAGGGTTAACACCGAGCTGCTCTGCCAGCCATTTGCTGGTACGTTTTTTCTCTACGAGAACCAATTTAATTCTGTTTACATCTTCCATACGATAAAGTTTTTATGCTACAAAGATAATGAAAATTTTTCATTTTCTGCCAAATATCTTGGTTTTTCTTCTATATTTATGTTTTTTTACGAGTTCTGGCATTCAAACAATCTGGAGATTCTCTCAAAGCCAATAAAAACTTAGTCACTTTGTCCAAATAAAGATTATATCTACGAACAAGGTCGTGCCAAAGATGTCGGTCTGACGACACGTTAACATTGGCACGATTGACAACGGTCAAAACATCTGTCCCATATCTATAATTAAGGTGGGACAGCAGTTTTGTGAGATGTCATTGTATGAGAATACTGAAGAATAATTTGGTGGTTTCGAGGAAAATGATTACCTTTGCATCAGATATTTGACATATTGAAACAAAGCAGAACGACGCAGACAGGAAGTTTCCAAACCGTTACCTATTAAAGTTTTGCTTGTCTGTAAGTGATTGATAATTAAAGGAGTAATCATTAGACTCGCAGATATAAATGGTATTGAGAATGGAAGCATTGCTATATTATCTGATAGTCATCAACATCGTGACCTTCCTGGTCTATGGCATTGATAAACTCAAGGCCAAACAAGGTTGTTGGCGCATATCGGAAGCTACGTTACTGATGTTAGCAATCATTGGTGGCAGCATCGGAGCTTTACTTGGAATGAAGATATGGCATCATAAGACGATGCATAAGAAGTTCAAGTATGGACTTCCACTGATTCTGTTGGCCCAGATAGCACTTATATACCTTATATTAGATTGTTAAGATGAAGAAAGAGACCGTTCAAATCGCTGATAGAACTTGTACCATATACATTGCAACGCCACATTCTGACAGAAAGTCAGACATGAGGACAAGCACCATCACTATCTGCGCCGCGAGTTGGCCTCCAACTCGGCCAAAGATTTACAGATCTCTTCCAGATATTTGCGGTCTGTGTCATCGAATGTGGCGAGGTGTTCGCTGTCAATATCAAGTACTGCTATGACGTTGCCATTATTACCAAATACTGGCACAACAATTTCAGACTTCGACTCGCTGCTACAGGCTATATGACCAGGAAACTGCTCAACGTCTGGTACAATGACAGTCTTTGCTCTTTGCCAGGCAGTACCACACACGCCCTTGCCGTAGGGAATGTGCATACAAGCAACAGGGCCTTGGAATGGACCAAGCACCAATTCTCTGACCTCGTGGTCAGAGTGTGGCACGCAATCGTCGCCAACCACACGATAGAAGCCCGTCCACCAGAATCCCATTGTCTGATGAATGGCTGCTGCCACATTGCTCATAACGGCTATCATGTCTTTCTCGCCGTCAATGAGCGATGTTATCTGGCTGACCAGTAACTTATATTGTTCTTCTTTCATACTAATTATTCGTAGTGTCTGATTCTAACATCGATGCCGTCACCTTTGAGTTGTTCTGGGATGCCGTTTAGGTCAGTCTGTCCGTAGTGATAAGGGAACACCACTTTGGGCTTGATGATCTTTGCAGCCTTCACCAATTGGTCTGGTGTCATCGTGTAGGGCTGGTTGCAAGGCAGGAAAGCTATATCAATGTTCTTAATGGCTGACATTTCAGGAATGTCCTCTGTGTCACCAGCGATATAGATTCGTAGACCGTCAATAGTCAGGATATAGCCATTGTCACGTCCTTTAGGATGGAACTGCGTGTGTCCCTCAGTGTAGTTATAGGCAGGAACGGCCTCAATGGTGAAGTCATCAGCAATCTGCAACTTATCGCCATTCTTCATTACCTCGCCAGAGCCATACATGTCAGCACAACGCTGGTTGGTAATGAAGCGAGTCTGCGCGCCTGAAAGTAGTTTGATGGCATCTTTGTTGAAGTGGTCAAAGTGCTCGTGAGTCACCAACAGATAGTCGGCCTTTGGCATGGAGGCATAGTCAATGGTCTTGTTTCCCAATTTGGTTACAGGATCAATCTCTATATCCTTACCATCATACTGAATGCGGATGCTGGCATGCGTCAGGGCATGGAACGTCACAGCTTTGCCGCTCTTTGTTTTAAACACGTCGGTTTCATAATTCACCTGACCACAGGCAGTAGTGAGCCCAAGTGCGGCGAACAAGCAAGTTAAAATCTTCTTCATGTCAGTTCATTGATTTACTATTATTTCTTAAAATCAGCTACAAAGGTAGTCATATTAATTCGTTTATGCCATATTCTTCCTCGTTATTCTTTGATTCGTAACTATCCAGATTCTCCTGTACCGTATCTTTAATGGCATCTTCATAGCCTGTCAATGCGGCGAAAGGCGCAAACTGGGCAGCACGGTTCCACATCGACATCTGCGGATGACGCTTCGAGACGTGATGCGGCAGATTGATGATATCGTCGTAATTACTCATTTACAATGTTTAATGTTTCATGTTTCATGTTTAATGTACTACGCCTTGTGTCCTCCTATCTGTTTATTACGTTCCTTGGCGGTGGCACCCTCCTCGAAGTTCAGTCCTCTGAGGATGGCGTTCTTGCCGAAACGCTGTTTGATTTTCAATTGCGCTTCCTGCATACGGCGTTCCTTGTCAAGCTTCTGCTTTTCCTCCTGCTTCTGTTTTTCCAAAGCCTCGTAGTCGGTAAAGAGGTCAAGCTGCTGTGGTGCATTTCCCTTTGCAGCAACGGAAGCCTCCGATACCACATGATTCGTGGTCAGGTTCAACCTGCGAATCAGCAAGTCTGGATTCACACTACGGTCAAAGAGTTCAGCTGCACCATCCATGATTTGCCTCGATGACGATGTAGGCTTGTCGAAGTTGAATGTGCCGTGGGCGTGTTTAGGCACAGCCTTGCCGTAATAGTTGTTGGTAATCTCGCCATGATATTTCTCACGAATCTCAGGACGTGTCAGGTTCTCTGCATCATAACCGACAGTCAGTACCAATTGGTCTGTCACTAACCGTTTCGATACCAAATCGAGTGCCATTCCCTCTGCCATCTCTTGTATTACCACGCGTGCTTTCTTCGCATCGTATGGCTCCTGCAGCACCTGTCCGCTGCTGAAGGAGTTTGTCTCAGGCCTATAAGCCTTTACTGCTTCCATCGTACACGGCTCCCAGCCCCAGGCATGGTCAATCAGCAGCTCTGCGTTCACACCGAAGAGCCTGTATAGCGTTTCTTCGTTCTGCACAGACATTCGTGCCAGTTTTCCCATCGTGTCAATACCATAAGGAGCCAACTTCTCCGCAATTCCACGCCCTACCCGCCAGAACTTCGTTATCGGGCGATAGTCCCATAGCTCATGGCGATACGACATTTCATCAAGTTCGGCTATGCGCACACCGTCCTTGTCGGCAGGCATCTTCTTTGCTACAATGTCCATCGCGACCTTGCAGAGATACATATTTGTGCCAATGCCAGCCGTAGCTGTGATACCCGTCTGACTCAGCACGTCGCGAATCATCTTCATTGCCAACTCATGGGTTGTCATTTTATAACTACCCAAGTAAGCCGTCACATCCATAATGACCTCATCGATGGAATAGACATGGATGTCCTCTGGCGCAATATACTTCAGATAAGTCTTATAGATCTTCGAGCTTACCTCGATATAGTGTGCCATCCGTGGCGGGGCAGCGATATAGTCGACAGCCCAGTCCGGATGCTGTTTCAATTCTATATCGGATGTGGATTTGTCTGTCAGACAATGACCAGGCACCTTGCTCTGCCGCTCGAAGTTCACCTCCCGCATCCGCTGCACTACCTCGAAGAGTCGCGCCCTTCCACCGATACCGTATGCTTTCAATGATGGAGATACAGCCAGACAAATCGTCTTCTCCGTGCGGCTCACGTCTGCCACCACGAGGTTTGTGGTCAGTGGGTCAAGCCCTCTGTCCACACACTCCACTGAAGCATAGAATGACTTCAGATCGATGGCAATGAATGTCCGCTGCTGTTCTGGCATTTCCTAATAATTCTCAAAAGTTGGCACAAAGATAGCAATAAATCATCAATTCTTCTTATATTTGCCCATTGTTTTAATATGTTTTGTGAAATGAATAGACCCAATCCCAACGAGGCTTTCGTTTTTTATATTTAAAATCCTCTAAACAAAATGCAAGAAATCTTTGTTCATTTTACGGAAAACAGATGCAACTCGTCACATATCGATGCTGTTTATCCCAAATGTTTGGCAGTTCCTGCAACAATTCGTAACTTTGCAACGTCAAATAGAAAAGTAACATAGAAGTATAACAATGATTATCAGATTAGAACAACCAAAAGATTATCGTGAGGTTGAGAACCTGACGCGAGAAGCATTCTGGAACATCTATCGTCCTGGATGCACAGAGCATTACGTACTTAATCAGTATAGAACGAATCCCGACTTTATCTCCGAGCTAGATTTTGTGATGGAAGAAGACGATGGTGAGCACCAATCGCCTGGTAAGATTATCGGCCATGTGATGTTCTCCAAAGCAGAGATTACGCTTGACGACGGAACGGTTTTCCCTTCCTGGACCTTCGGCCCCATCAGCATTCACCCCGACTACAAGCGCAAGGGCTATGGTCTGAAGTTGCTGCAGTATGCGTTGGAGGCAGCCAAGGAGATGGGAATCGGCCTTCTGCAGATGGAAGGAAATATCGAGTTCTACAAACATGCAGGCGTCAACCTTGCCAGCAAGATGAAGATTCACTATCATGCTGAGCCGAGAGAGTCAGAGGTTCCTTACTTCCTCGCTCAAGAACTGATTCCTGGCTATTGGGGTAATCGTGAGGGAACTTATTGCCCCCCCAAGGGCTATTTTGTGGCTGACGAGAATCCTGAAGCATTCGAAGCCTACGAAGCCACCTTCCCCAAAAAGGAGAAAGCATTCCAAGAGGGCCAACTCCCTCAGTTCTGTCAGAGTTGCGGCATGCCGTTGACCCGTATCGAGGACTGCGGCACCAACGAAGATGGCAGCACCAACTTCGATTACTGCCAGTATTGCTACAAGGACGGCCGCTTCCTGCAGGACTGCACGATGGACGAGATGATTGAGCACTGCGCCCAATTTGTCGATGAGGTCAATAAGCAGATGCCGAAGCCCATGACTAAGGAGGAGTACAAGCAGATGATGCAAGGCTTCTTCCCAATGCTAAAACGCTGGAGGAAATAATGGAAACAAATCGAACTGACGGAACAGCGAGAGACATCGAGCTTGCTCGAATGGCCGAGTCGCGACGGAAGTCGACGAAGTCAATTATACTGCGCCCTTGGCGCGACAGTGACGCGGAGACGCTGTTCAAGTGGGCTTCCGATCCTGATGTAGGCCCTCGTGCTGGATGGGCACCGCATCAGAGTGTGGAAGAGAGTCTGGAGATTATCCGCACCGTGTTTAATGATGCCTTGCACACATGGGCCATCGTGCTAAAAGAGACAAACGAACCGATTGGCGCTATGGGCTATGGTCCATCGTGCGAGTGCGACCTGCCAGCCCGCGAGGGTGAGCCACTCATCGGCTATTGGGTAGCAAAACCCTATTGGAATAAGGGCATCTGCACGGAGGCGCTACAGCTGATGTTAGACCACATCCGAGAGACAACAGACATCAAATCGCTCATCAGCGGCCACTTCGTAGATAATCCTGCTTCAGGCCGAGTGATGGAGAAGTGTGGCTTCGTTCCCACTGGCGAGACCTGTATCGACGCAAACCAATATCAAGGCGAGAACAGACCTATCAGAGTGTTGAGATTGGAATTGCGATGAAATCGAAATAAGATGACTCAGTTGCCGAACATCATAACTCTGTTCAGGATTGCAGGCTCTTTAGGCCTGCTCCTTTGTGATGTGACGGGTGTGGTGTTTTGGATAATCTATGCTCTCTGCGGCCTCAGCGACATAGCCGACGGATGGCTGGCCCGGAAGCTGAAGTGTGTCACAAAGAAGGGAGCGTTGCTGGATAGCGTGGCAGACATCTGCTTCGTAGCGTGTTGTGCATGGAAGCTTCTGCTGATACTCGAACTGCCGCAATGGCTATGGCTGTGGGCTGGAGTAATCGTCGCGATAAAAATCGTGAATCAGATTTTGGCACTTGTGATGTACAGGCGCTGCTGTTTTCCTCACACCACAGCGAACAAAGTAACGGGATTCCTGCTCTTCATTGCAGTCCCAATGACATTTAGGTCTATCGTCCCTATTACCATTGTGGCCGCTATCGCCACGTTTGCAGCGGTCCAAGAGGGACATTATATACGAACAAGAAGATATAAATGAAAAGATTACGACCAAATATAAGAAACATAATATGGCGATAACAAGCGAGAGACTAAAACAGACGTTTTCTGAGGGCGGAGCGCAGGAGATATGTCAGGAAGTCAGGGCAGCGGGCGATTTCCTTGAGTTTGCACGACGGTATGTTTTCGATTCGGATTATCGAGTGGCAAGGAGCGCCTTATGGGGACTGACCAAGGCCACCGACGGGGAACTGTCAGAATTGCAGATGATACTCAATGAACTGATAGACCAGGTCATGCAGACGGAGAACTCATCCGTCAGGAGGTTGACCCTGAACATCATCGAACGTCTGACATTAGATGAAGATGACCTGCGGACAGACTTTCTTGACTTCTGTTTCGAGCACATGGTTAGCGTCGAGGAGTTCCCTGGTATCCAGACGCTCTGCATGAAGCTCGCCTATCGCATGTGTACCTTCTATCCAGAACTGATGGACGAACTAAAGCGCACCCTCAAAGCGATGGAGATAGACTATTACAAGCCTGCCGTAAAGTGTCTGCGCAAAAGGATACTCAGTGGGAGATATAAATGAAAGTATTATGATGATTGAGTAAATATGAAAGTATCAGGGGCGCGGCTATGCCAAGGATGGTGCCAATAAGGCTGGAAAGTATCTTCAGCGAGAGTTCGAGAAGGCAGGTGTGGACGAAGTGACACTACAGCCATTCAAACTGGACATCAACACCTTCTGTGGCAAGATGCAGATGTGGGCTGATGATTAGTAACTTAAATGGTTATTAATCGTAGCACGAACCTGTGACATGTTGCTGCGCGAGACGGGGAGTGACTCGTGGCAGTGCTTGATGAGCAGTTGGGTAGAGCCGGAATGTGAGATAATCTGCTCTACCTGACCAAGGTTAACCAAAAAGGCGCGATGGCAGCGGACTATCATCGGATAGCCTTGCAGCGTTTCCTCCATCTGTTTCATCGTGGCGCGGAGCATGTCTATATGTACCTGATCGTTGCGCAGATGGCTCACTTTGACGTAGTTGCCTACGGCCTCAATATATAATAGGTGGGAAATCTGGAGCGTCACAGATTCGTTGGTTGTGCCAGTGAGCGTAAGTTCTTGGTTTTGACAAGCGGAAGATTCAGGTGTCTGCTGGAGAGATTTCTCACTCAGTTTCTCTGATTGCATCTCTTTTAATTGCTCGTTCAATTGTCTCGTCTCTTCCAGTTCCATCGCCAGATACCTACTGCGATACTTGAAGCGCCAGTAGAGTCCGATGGCAAAGGAGCAGAAGGCGATGATGACGAGGGTCTCAAGGAAATTGACCACAGAAAACTGATTACCCTCCACACGGTCGCTCAGCACGAAGTGGCGGTAGAGACAGATGCCCAACGCTACAAGCGGTGTGTTGATGAACTGGAACCATAGGTTGCGGCGGATGATGTATTCTACGCCCTTCTTGAACGACCTCGGCATCTTGGCGATATACTTCAGGATGATATCGGTCAACATACATATTGAGAATCCTATCACCCAGAAGGCTGCCAGATGCACGTAGACCTGCCACTGCCACGCATCCAAGCCAAAGGGTTTGAACACGGCCAGTGCCACCACTATAAACGTAGTGCTGATGATTCTCGTCGTAATCGTTTCTATACGTCCCTGTTTCATACGGGGTACAAAAGTAGTATATTTCCCTTAAATAGCCAAACCATTCATCACATTTCTGTCATTTGTCACACCATCCGTCACATTTCCATGCTGTTTATCCCAGAAATTTGGAGGAATAAGTCGCACATTGTAATTTTGCAGTGCAATTTTGCGACAAAAAATTAAAAAGAAATATGATTATGAAACCAAGAACGATTATCGGAATAGTTTTCATTGTTGCCAGTTTAACAAAATTGGCAACCATCTGGGGGGTCATCAAATGGAGCTGGTTTATAAAAGTATCTGAGGAACCTTGGGTTACCTATTTCTGCATCTGTCTGCTGATATATGTAGGCGTGAGCCTCATTATCGACAGCTACCGTCGCGACCCAGACCAGTGGCTCCGGCGTCCGCTGCCTATTGGTGAAGACGGCAAGCGCATCTGTTGCTCTGTACGCTACGGCGGCGATGAGTACATCTATCGTGGCGAAACATTCCACGGTGCCCGTCTCGACGCTTTCTGCGGTGGCATTCGCATGGACCTGCGTGAGGCCGTGATTACCGAGGACGAGGAAATCGACATCCACACCTTCTGCGGCGGTATCGAACTCATTATGCCCACAACGGTCAATGTGGAGGTAAAAAGTCAAAGCTTCATCGGTGGCGTCGGCAATCATGCTGTCCGCACTACCGACCCGAAAGACCCTACCCTTCATATCATCGCCAGCAATTTCCTCGGTGGTGTGGATATCAAAAACTAATTATTTGGTAGTTTCCGCAACTATTCGTAACGTTTGTAACGTCAAAACATTATAAAAAACAAAGGATAAAAATGGAACAAAAATTTTGTCAGAGCTGCGGAATGCCGCTCACAGAAGAAGTCCTCAGCACAAATGCCGACGGTCGATTCTATAGCGATTTCTATCCACGTAGTTTTGTGATTGAGTAATGAAAAAGAAAGAGATATTATACGTACTACTCGATTAGTTCGTTTACGGAATAAGATAACATGAACAAGATTATAACTATCAAACTCCTTGCCACTGGAGTAATCGTGATGGGCTTCGTCCACATTGCAGCCACCTTCTCGCCCATGATAGTCGATAAGCTCGCACCTCTCAGCGAGGGGATGCAACGAGCATGTATCTACTTCAGTCTGATGTGTGGTACCATGCTGATATTGGGTGGCAGCATCGTACATATGCTGTGTGGAAAAGCAAAGGAGCATCCCTTCCTGCGCACGCCTCTATTCTTGACTTATAGCATGCTGGTCGTGGATGGTATCCTCGCCGTTTGCTTTATGCCACACAATCCTTGTGCATGGGTAATATTTGTCTTGAGCATCTTGCTGTTGGTTGTACTGAAATACAAATAGAACAATGGAAACAAATAGACGATGAAAAAAGGATTAAAGATTGCACTGTTGAGCGTATTAGGACTTGTGATAGTCACAGAAGTGTATTTGTGGCTACAATTTGGCTCGCTGGTTCAGGGAGCTATGTCGTGCGAGAAATTGGACGACGGAATGTATTATATGGAGTACAAGGGCGATGATGGGTTCAAGGAGTTGATGGCTCGCGGTGGATGTAATGATATCAGCGTGCTGGCCAGTTACGTGATGGAGTTCTTGTCGAAGGGGCACTTTAAGCCCGACAGCATCAATGTGCCTATCAAGCCCGTGGGCTGTTCTACGCTGACGGTCAAAACCCCTGAGGACGGCGTGATGATGGCCCGCAACTTTGACTATCCTTACGGCACGGCCCTGATTATGCACACCATTCCTGACGAGGGATATGAGTCCATTACCACCTTCTCTACCGATTTCTTCGGCTTCGGCGAGAACTACAAGCCCGAGGGATTCAAAAACCAATATATGGCTCTGACAGGACTGTTCCTAGCCCTAGACGGACTGAACGAGAAAGGGTTTGCAATAGCCGTATTGGATGCAGGCGACAAAGTGGTGACTCGTCAGGACACCAGCAAACCAGACCTGACCACGACGACTGCCGTACAGTACCTGCTGAAGAATGCGGCCAACATCGACGAGGCCCTGGCGTTGCTGAAAGCCTCTGACATGAATTCCGACCCAGGTTCGGCTTATCACTTCTCGATGGCTGATGCTACGGGCAGAAGTGTAACGGTGGAGTATGTGGACAACAAGATGGTGGTGACTGAGTCACCCTTCGTGACCAACCACTATCTGTGCGAGGAGAAGTTCCAGGTGGGGCTGCATGAGAGCGATCACCGTCATGAGAAGCTGATGGAGCAATACAACGCGGCTGGCGGCGTGATGAATGCAGATCAGCTGACTGAAACTATCGCATCGGTAACCCAGTTGCCGGAGAAAGGTGCCATCGTAGGCGGTACGCTCTGGACAATGGTAATGGATCTCTCCCACCCCTCAGTCACCTACTATTCGCTTCGCCATTTCGACAAGCCATTCCATTTTGAATTAGGACGATAAAACATGGCAGGAGCAAAATGAATACAAACAACAGGCTTTTATATTTGGACAATCTGAAAGTGTGCCTGACGGGGTTGGTTATATTCCACCACGCTGGTCAGGCATACGGCGATGGTGGTGGCTGGGCTTACCATCCCAGCAATCCTGCCGAGTTTATGCCTTGGCTATTCCGCGAGTATGTCAATTGTGGCAATAAGTTCTGGCAGTGGTGTGCCGCTCAGTCGTATGGCGCCTACATTTTCCATCTGTTGCTGATGATAGTTCTGCAACATACCACCGACGGCATCTGGATGGGATCCTTCGGCAAGTTCATGTTCATCGGCATCGTTACAACCATCTGTTCGTTTATGCTCACTTGGTTGGTCAAGATGATTCCTGGAGCGAAGAAAGTATTGTGATTACGAACAAATGAAACAGTTGCCGAACATCATATTAAGAACGAGTCAATACCGAGATGCAATCCACACCTTATGCGAGTGACTGCAGCGAGTGGTGATGCCTGAATTGGCGTCAGCCACCATCCGCTTCAGGTCGTTTGAGGCCGATGTCCTGCTTTGACCTGTGGCTATGGCATAGTCGCTGAGCGTCATATATCCTTGTTGGTCGATGATGGCTTTGGCTTTTTTCAATCGCTCTTCACGGCTGTACTTGCTTTTCTGCGGAACAACGACATCTGTATTGATACGATCGAAGGTTGCCTCACGATTCATTACCTTCAGCAACTCTGGGTCTGGCTTGAAGTTGATGCCCTTGATGCACACATGTCTGTATTTCGTCTTGGGGTCTTCACCATCCTGTTTGTTTTTGGCAATAGCCTCCTCTGAAGGCGTGGAGGTATCGAAGCCCAACGACAAGGAAAACACGCCCAATCCATCGATCTTGATATTGTGGCCCAAAGGCATCCAACTCTGCATCGTCGATGCGAGTGCGTCGAAGACTGCTCGGATAATGCCTTCACTGATGTTGCCAGCATAGGTGCGCATGTGTTTGATAACGGTCTCATAGTCATGCAGCGAATAGGTCTGCATCTTTGGATAGACGATCTTTTTGCCGTCTGTCATCTCATCGGGAAGTTCTTGTAATACGAAATTTGCCATATACTTTATCTATTTTATATTCATGCACTATGAACTTATGTTCACCGTCCGCAAACGTATGTTTATGCACCATGAACTTATGTTCATCGCCTACGAACAAACTATTCACGTTGCAAACGGGTTAACTATCGTTGACAATGTTCCTGTTGCTGACCAAACAAATGGTGCATCTTTATCAGAAGAACTGGTAATTTGAGTACTAATCTCCATAGTCTCATATTCAGCCGTTTCAAGATATATATCATCTTTACTTATATTATAACTGGCCTTTTTAGATGCATCAGAACTATAAGCTTTTAGATATATTCTGCTAATTTCGCTGTAGGTGCGATCTGTCCATGGATCATTTTCATCTTTATATGTTTGTTTTGTCAAATCAATTGTGATATCACTACTAGAAAAATAATCATTATGCCAAGAGGCTGTACTATAATTGCCATTACACATAACCCTAACCTGCATATTAGAGAACTTAATGTGCAATTTCCTATACTTTGATTTATCAACATCAAGAATATTATCAAAAAGACATATCTCATATCCTGATGTTGTCCATGAATAAGAATCGCTGATTGTCTGATTACATGCAAACTTATCTGTCTTTGCATTCACAGCTCCTACCATAAAAGTTAGGGCCAAAAGGAATAATATCTTTTTCATAATTACACTGTTTTATTCGTTATTACTATAGAATGATTAGTCAAAATAATCCTCATCATCTATTTCAGATATACTACTAATCCTTTCTCTTAAAGAACCCGCTAACAGGAATTGTCCTGTCCTCACCTGTACGACTTTCATCGCAGGCTTTTCATAAATTCGCTTCATTTCTTTTTTCATTTTAAAATAGTTTTATGTTAAAAATTCGACGGTGCAAAGGTAGCGGGTTTTTGGCAAACAGACCGATGAATGTGTTTCGTCATACGCTGTTTTCGTTACGTTACACGTTTCTTTTTATTCCATTGCCTATCGTTTTTGTTACGCACCATTTATGAACTGCGATGAAATCGGCCATTTTCCCTAGGCAGGGAATTAAAAACATCAAATATATTTGGTATTTTGCTGACTTATTAGTAACTTTGTCCCCAACTATGGATTATACGTTGAATTGCAACGGACATTTGCTGGATCTCAGCACCCCTCAGGTGATGGGCATCCTGAATGCTACGCCCGATTCTTTCTTTGCTGCCAGTCGTACGCAGACAGAGCGTGAGATTGCTAATCGTACAGAGGAAATACTGCAACAAGGAGGAACGATTATCGACGTGGGAGCCTGTTCGACACGTCCTGACAGCAAGACAGCCACAGAAGCTGAGGAGGAAGAACGACTGCGACTGGCCCTGAAGACCATCCGCATTGTAGCCCCCAATGCTATTGTCAGCGTCGACACCTTCCGTCCACAATTAGCCCGTATGGCTGTCGAAGAGTATGGTGTTGCCATTGTCAATGATGTTGGTGCTCCTGTGAACAATCCCGAGGTGACTATTGCCAGCCAGAAGGACATGTTCCGTATGGTGAGTCGTTTACGCGTACCTTATCTATATATGTCACGCAAGAGTAACATCAAAGACATCCTGCTCGATAGTGCCGAAGTGGTCGACGTGTTGCGCTCTATGGGTCAGAAGGATATCATCATCGACCCAGGCTTTGGCTTCGGCAAGACAGTTGAGGAGAACTATGAGGTGATGAACGGACTGGAACGTCTTCAGATGCTTAGGCTTCCTATACTGGTTGCCCTGTCGCGCAAATCGATGATCTATCGTTTGTTGGAAAGTACACAGGAGCAGGCACTTGCTGGTACGATAGCCCTCAACACCATTGGTCTCATGAAGGGTGCCGATATTCTGAGGGTACACGACGTCAAGGAGGCTGTAGATTGCGTTAAGATCGTTAAGAGTTTAGAGATAAAAGATAAGAGATAAAAGGATGTTCTTCGAATTTGGAATAAAGGATATTATCGACATCGTCCTCGTAGCCCTGATGCTGTTCTACATCTATCGGCTGATGAAGGAGTCACGCTCACTGAATGTCTTCATGGGCATTCTGATTTTCGTGATGTTGTGGCTCGTCGTGTCACAGGTGCTTGAGATGAAGCTATTAGGCTCTATCATGGACAAGTTGGTTTCTGTGGGAGTCATTGCCCTCATCATCCTCTTTCAGGAAGACATTCGAAAGTTCCTTTATAATCTGGGTGCCCACCAACGTGTTCAGACGCTGCGTCGTCTCTTTACCAACAACGACAAGCAAAACCAAGAACAGGTCAAGCAAATCA
Organism: Prevotella sp.; assembly: GCA_017474485.1. Taxonomy (GTDB): domain Bacteria; phylum Bacteroidota; class Bacteroidia; order Bacteroidales; family Bacteroidaceae; genus Prevotella. Next base: position 1,714 of record JAFVHO010000107.1, on the reverse strand, counting down.
TCATGCCTATCGTCATGTCGTGCCTCAGTATGAGCAAGAAGAAGGTAGGTGCACTTATCGTGATACAGCGTGGCACCCCACTCGACGATATCGTGGCGACAGGCGAACGTCTTGATGCCAGCATCAATCAGCGACTTATTGAGAACATTTTCTTCAAGAACTCACCACTCCACGATGGAGCGATGGTGATAGTCCACGACCGCATCCGTGCTGCTGGCTGTATTTTGCCTGTAAGCCACGATCTCCATATTCCCAAGGAATTAGGTCTGCGCCATCGTGCTGCCTTAGGTATCACACACGAGAGCGACTGTATAGCCATCGTGGTATCGGAAGAGACGGGAGGTATCTCGATTGCCATCCGCAACGAATTCCAGTTACGACTGACGGCAGAAAAGCTGGAAAGCATCTTGACGCAGGAACTTGCGTAAACGTAAACGCTAAATAAATGAGAATTGATTATTGATAATTGAAAATTATTTTGTATCTTTGCACAACAAAAATAAAAGTATCACTAAATAAATAAAACAAACTATGGATTTATTAAGTCAAATTGTAGCGCGTGCTAAGAGTAACAAGCAGCGCATTGTGCTTCCTGAAGCAGAAGAAGAGCGTACACTGTGTGCAGCCGACAAGGCACTGGCTGATGAACTTGCAGACATCATCCTAATTGGTAATCCTGCTAAGGTTGAGGCATTGGCTAAGGAGAAGGGGCTGACAAACATTGGTAAGGCCACCCTGATTGACCCTGAGAATTATGAGAAGAGTGAGGAACTGGCTGAGAAATTGGCTGAGATTCGTAAGAGCAAGGGTATGACTATTGAGGAAGCCCGCAAGCTTATTAAGAATCCGCTTTATCTTGGTTGTATGATTATCAAGACTGAAGGTGCTGATGGTCAGATCTCTGGTGCCCTTTCTACTACTGGCGACACCCTGCGTCCTGCGCTTCAGATTATCAAGTGCCAGCCTGGTATCACTTGCGTGAGTGGTGGCTTGCTGCTTATCTCTAAGCAGAAGCAGTATGGCGAGGATGGTGTACTCGTAGTAGCTGATGTAGCTGTAACCCCAATGCCCGATGCTAACCAGCTGGCTCAGATTGCTGTCTGCACCGCTCAGATGGCAAAGGCCGTTGCTGGTTTCGAGGATCCCCGCGTGGCTATGCTGAGCTTCTCAACGAAGGGTTCTGCCAAGCATGAGGTTTGCGACAAGGTCATTGAGGCCACGAAGTTGGCTAAGGAAATGGCTCCTGAGCTGAAGATTGACGGTGAGCTGCAAGCTGATGCTGCCCTCGTTCCTAGCGTTGGTGCCAAGAAGGCTCCAGGTTCTGACATAGCCGGTAAGGCCAACGTGCTCGTATTCCCCAACCTCGAGGTAGGAAATATCGGCTATAAGATGGTACAGCGCTTAGGTGATGCCATTGCTATTGGTCCAGTGCTCCAGGGTATCGCTCGTCCTGTAAACGACCTCTCTCGTGGTTGTTCTATCGACGACATCTACTACATGATTGCCATCACCTCTTGTCAGGCTATGGACGCGAAGAAGTAGTTAAGAGTTAAGAATTAAGAGTTAAGAAAAAATGAAAATCCTTGTATTAAACTGTGGTTCGTCGTCAATTAAGTACGCACTGTATAACATGGACGACAAGAGTGTGATGACCAGTGGTGGTGCTGAGCGCGTAGGCCTTGATGGCGCTTTCGTCAAAGTTAAGCTGGCCAAT
>JAFVHO010000106.1 GCA_017474485.1 Prevotella sp. | reverse complement strand
AGGTAATGAAAATGACAACAAAGCATGTGGTGGTACAAACGTGTCTTTGTTCAACACCTACCATTATACAATATATGTGCCAAGTAACGAAGCTATTGAGCAGCTGCAGAAGGAAGGCAAGCTGTCTTCTTGGGAGCAGGTAGAGCAGGATCATCTGGATGGCAATACAGAAAAGGCTATGAGTGATTCCTTGAATATCGTGAACTTCCTGAAGTATCACATTCAGGACAATGCCCTCTACATAGGCGCCCAGACAGAATCGGGTGACTTCGAGACTTCTCTGATTAATAGTAAGACCAAACGCTTCTATATGCTAAAGTCTGCACTCAAGGACGATTCTATTGAAGTTGTAGACGCCATTGGCGCAACTCATAAGGTAAGTAAGAGTACATACGTCGATGATGATGGCATTAGAAAAGATCTCTATAATATTCAAGCTCGTGAATATTTGTATGACAGCAAAGATGCAACTACAGCAACGAACTTGTATACCACATCGTCGGCTGTAATACATCTGATTGACAGTCCATTAGCTTATGGTGATTAAAAAATTAAAAAATAAAAAGTACTAAGATTATGAAACGATTTACTGTAATAATATTTTCATTTTTTAATTTTTTGATTGCAGCAAATGCCCAGCAGGCAGGAGATATCATTAGCGGTACAGTTAATGATGACATGGGACCTGTGATGATGGCAAATGTAGTGGAGATTGATGCAGCTAAACGTATCGTCGCCTCTGCAGTCACTGATATGAACGGACACTTCTCGTTTAAGTTAAAGAATCCAAAAGACAAACTGCGTGTTACATTTGTGGGTTACAAGACCGTACTTGTTCCCATTAACAAAACGCATTTCGACATCAAGATGGAGGATGCAACCCAGATTCAGGAAGTGGTAGTAACTGCCAAGAAACGCGCAGGCGGTTCTGGACTGAATATCCCTGTTGATGAAATCTCTACTGCTCAGCAAAGCATCAGCATGTCAGAATTCAGCGGATTAGCACTAACCACTGTTGACGAAGCCCTGCAGGGACGTATTGCCGGTTTGGATATTGTGGCTAATTCCGGTAACCTCGGTAGCGGTACTTCTATGCGTTTGCGTGGTGTGTCAACTATCAATGGTTCCAGTGAACCACTTATCGTTGTTGACGGTAACGTTTGGCAAACAGGTGGTCAGCAGATTGACGGTGACATGAACGAAGAGAAATTCGCACAGTTACTAAACATCAACCCTGAGGATATCGAGAGCATCAGTGTATTAAAGGATGCTGCTGCAACGGCCATCTGGGGTTCTCAAGGTTCGAATGGTGTCATTGAAATCAAGACCAAGCGTGGTACACGTGGTAAGACGCGTGTCAGCTACAGTTTCCGTCTGACTGGCACTTATCAGCCTAAAGGCTATGAGATGCTGAATGGTGACGAGTATACCATGTTGTTGAAGGAGGAGTACTTCAATCCTCAAATGAGTGATGTGGCCAGTAACATTCCTGAATTGAACTACGACCCATCGTTCTCTGAATATCAGATGTACAACAACAATACAGACTGGTTGAAGGAAGTCAAGAAGACTGGTTGGCGACAGAACCACTACATCGCTTTAAGTGGTGGTGGTGAGAAAGCTCATTTCCGCATCGGCGCTGGTTACGATCGTGAGACGGGTTCTATTATCGAACAGCAACTCGACCGTTTCAGTTCTCGTGTTAACCTGGACTATTTTGTCAGTGACCGTATTAAGATTGAGACCAACATCGCACTGACCTATACGAAGAATAAGAAGAACAATGGTGACCTTTTAGGTATTGCTTACACGCGCATGCCAAACCTCTCTGTATATGAGCAAGACCGCAACGGTAACGATTTGGAAGAGTACTATTCTATGCTTCCAACAGTCAGTCAGTCTTTGCAAGACCAGCTGGGCAACAAGAACCCCGTAGCTTTGGCTTATCTGGCTAAAAACGACGAAACAAGCTATAACATTGAACCTGAGTTCAAGTTACGTTACAACCTGCTCTCAACAGAAGAAGAGAAGACCCACTTAAACTATGAAGGTAAAGTGGTATTCAACATCTTCAATAACTATAACGATCAGTACATGCCGCTATCATTAAACACCCGCGGTTGGAACGATTCACAGAATAAAGAGAGTAATTCTACTACTTCCAATTCCTCGAAGAGCTTCGCTGTGACTACAACACATACGCTGACCTTTACCCCTGCTTTCAAGAACAAAGATCATTCTTTGACTATGATGTTGCGCGGACAGCTGACCAGTGGCCATAACAGTTCACAAAGCACATCATCTTGGGGCTTACCCTCTGGAAACATCCAGAACCCTGCTGCTCAAGGTCTTATCAAAAGTATGGATACCAACAGCGGTGAGTGGCGTAGCATCTATTTAACCTACTCTGCCCACTATGCCTATAAAGGACGCTACATGGCTGACTTCTCTGTACGTCGAGACGGTAGCACACAGTTTGGTGGCGATCAGCGCTGGGGTAACTTCCCTGCCTTGTCATTACGTTGGAACATTCACAAGGAGCCCTGGTTTAAGAAGTCTCTGCCTTGGATTTCTATGCTCTCTGTCCGTCCGGGTTGGGGTATTGTAGGTCGTCAGCCTGGTCAAGAGTACTTGTATTTCAGTACCTATGCCAGTGGCAATGCTTACATGAACCAAGGTAGTGTGCATCCTGAAAACATTCAATTGAAAAATCTTAAATGGGAACAGAAGGAGACTTTCAACCTTGGTGCTGATTTCGGTTTCTTCAATGATAAGTTAACTGGTAATATTGAGTTCTACTGGCAGTTTACCAGCGACCTGCTGATGAGCAGTTATGGTATTCCTACATCATCAGGATATCCTAACCTCCGCTGGCAGAATGCTGGTAACATGAAGAATGTCGGTTGGGAGTTCAACTTGAATGGTAATCGCATCGTCAAGTTAGGTAAGTTCTCAGCAGACTTCAATATCACTTTTGCTAACAACAAAAACCAGATTACATCGATGGACGAGACCTGTCTGTCGAATCTCAATAAAGAGTTCGATCGTAACAACGGCAGTTATTTGACCCGTGTTGAATTGAACCGTGCTTTGGGTAGTATCTATGGTTTCCGTTATAAAGGAGTCTTTCAATACTCTCACTACTCTGAGACAGAAGTCAAGGGTGTCAGCGGTCCTGATGCACCTGTAGCTCGCGACAAGGTCGGCAATGTCATCCTCGATGAGCATGGTCTGACAAAGCCCGTCATGTTCTGCGCCGGCACAGTTAATTATGAATTCAAAGGTGGTGATGCAAAATATGAAGACATTAATAATGATGGTCAGATCAACGAACTCGATATTGTTTACCTTGGTTCTTCCCTGCCGAAGTTCACAGGTGGTTTCGGCTTCAAACTGAACTTTGGCCGCTTGAGTTGGAACAACCAGTTCAACTTCCGTTACGGCAACAAGATCATTAACAAGGCTCGTATGGATGTTGAGAACATGTATTCGAATAATAATCAGAGTCGTGCCGTTAACTGGCGCTGGCGCGTTGAAGGTGACATCACCGAAATGCCTCGTGCTCTCCGTCAGACTGGTTACAACTACTTAGGTTCCGACCGCTTTGTGGAGGATGGTTCATTCATTCGTCTGAACTACACGCAGATTAGCTACTCGATTGATCCCAAACATCTCAAGAAGTTTGGTCTGACACAACTCAGTTTCTATGTGTCAGCCAACAACCTGTTTGTCTTGACCAAGTACTCTGGAGCAGATCCTGAGGTTAGCTATGGCTCTATGGGTATTACTACTGATGCTGCTAAGACTCCTCGTTCTAAGTCATTCACCGGTGGTTTGACTATTCAATTCTAATTGACAATTGATTTTTGCAAAATTGAAAATTATGAAAACAGTATATATATATAATAAGGTAAAAGAATCCTTGAGGACAACTCTGTTCTTGGTGGCGGGAGCACTCTTGTTCACGGGATGCAGTGATTTCCTCGACATTCAACCTATGAACTCGACAGTTCTGGAGAACTACTGGAAAGAGAAGGCCGACGTGACTGGAGCCGTTAACGGATGTTATGAAGCCTTGGCCAGTGAAGACGTCATCAAACGTATGGCAATCTGGGGTGAATTACGTTCTGAGAATGTGGTGCTGGGCACATTAACTAATTCTCAATATCAAAACACTTACAACAACCTCAATGAGATGTTGAAGGAAAACCTGCTGCAAACCAATGAGATGTGCAACTGGTCGAGCATTTACAACGTCATCAATCGCTGTAACATTGTATGCCATTACGCACCAGAGGTTGAACAGATTGACCCCAACTATACCAACAATGAGTTGAAAGCAACCATTGCAGAGATGAAGACTATCCGAGCACTTTGTTACTTCTACTTGATTCGTACGTTCCGTGATGTACCTTACGTTACAGAACCCAGTATTGACGATAATCAGAATTACGTTGTTCCTGCGACGAAGTTCGAAGTGGTACTCGACTCACTTGTCAACGATCTGGAAAGTATCAAGAATGATGCTCAGCGTCGTTTCAGTGTTGAGAAGGTTGTCAATAAATCCATCTCAGTGCCTGCTGAAAACAACAGCCGCATAACCCGTTGGGCCATTTACGCTCTGTTGGCAGACCTCTATCTGTGGAAGGGCGATTGGGACAATGTGATCAAGTATTGCGACCTTGTCATGGATTATAAGGCACAGCAGTATAATGAATTGATTCAGACGGATCAGATTTCTGATGTTGAATTGTTCGATGGTGTTCCTATGGTTTTGGAGGCTGTCAAGGGTCAGCAAGATGTTGGCAACACCTATACCTCTGTCTTCGGTCAGGGCAATTCGTTCGAAAGCATTTTTGAACTCTACTACACTGGAGGTACCGGACAGGAAAACAAATGGGTGAGCAATTTCTATGGCAATGGCAATAACAATATCGGATTGTTAAAAGCATCTGAATGCTTGATGGATGGTTTCACTACTGACCAGAACCAGATATGGATCTCGCAGAAAGACTGCCGTGCATACGAAAGTCTGGAGAGTGAAGGCACCAGCTATGCCATTACCAAATACACCCGTCCAAGGGCAAGCTTCAGTCTGCTGCGTCTCGGTATTGTCAAGATAAACGACAGTCGCCGTTCCACTCCTAACTCCAATTGGATTTTCTATCGCTTGAGTGATGTCATGCTCATGAAAGCAGAAGCACTTATCCAACGTGGTGAGGCAGATTGGCCCGAGGCATTCAAACTCATCAACAATGTCTACAAGCGTGCCAATAACATTGCTCCAGAGACGACTACTGGAAGTTTGTCTTACGAGACTTATTCCTCATCAAGGGAAAAGATGGAAGACTTGCTGTTTGCAGAGCGTCACCGCGAGTTCCTTTTTGAAGGAAAGCGTTGGTACGACCTTGTAAGATTGGCTCGTCGTGACGGTAAGACAGAACGTCTGGCATCCTGTGCCATCCGTAAGTATCGTCAGGATATTAATGTCATCAAGATTAAGTTGACAGACCCGAACTACATTTATTTCCCTTATGCCAAGAGCGAGTTGAAGGTCAATCCTTTGCTGAAGCAGAATCCTGCCTTCGATAAGGGCGAAGATGGTAATTTAAATTAGTAATGAGTAATTAGAAATTAGAAATTATGATTACCAAGATAACCAAAAAGCATCTGATAAGTTTATCATTTATCATTTGTTGTTTATCATTTAGCGTATGCGTCACATCGTGCGTCGATAATGATGACGATGTGCCCATGAACCGATATACTGCAGAAAAAATGACTGCAGCCCAGTTCCTTGAGGAGAACGAGAGTCGTGTGAGTGACTTCATAGCTCTTTTGAAGAAAACATCCTACTTCGCCATGCTTTCCACGTACGGCGACTATACGGTATTTGCACCCAATAATGAGGCTTTTGCAAAGTATATGGCCACGAACAGCTATAACAGCATTGACGAAATTCCTTTAGCTGTCTGCGACACATTGGTTCGTACACATATCATCAAGACCAAGGCCTACTTCACCACAGATATTTCGGAAGGCTCCTTGGGTATGAACATGGCAGAGACCTTTATTGAACTCTCTATTAATACCGATGCAGAAAACAACAATGCTGTTGTTCACTTTGCCAATAAAGTAGCACGTATGGTTGAGTATGATGACTCGGTGACGAATGGTGTAGTACACATCGTGAATAACATCATCCCACGTACCAGCGACAAGCTACCCGATGTTATCAAAGCCGATCCTACCGTATCGATTTTCGCAGAAGCATTGTTTATGACCGGCCTCTCTGACTCTCTGATGGCATACGAGGACAAGAGCTATCCTGAGTGGGGTGCCGATAAGGCATCACAGGACTCTGCCTATACATGGAACCTTTCACTGAAATGTAAGGCTGAAGGTGCCGATCCTATCCAGTGGGTACAGAAGCGCTACTTTAAGTTTACGGCATTCGTTGAGCCAGACTCTATTTACAAAATGCATGGTATCATGAATGTCAGCGACCTTGAAGCCTACGCCAAGAAAATCTATGACGAGGTATATCCAGAGGATGCCGGCTTATACGACAAAGACTACAGGAATCGTAAGAATCCGCTGAACCGTTTCATCAGCTATCATCTTTTGGATCGTGTGCTGCCTTACGATGAAGTCATCATGCGTAAAGACTGTTTCAAGCACTGGGACATTGACAAGTGTGATCCAGAAGAATTTTATGAGACCATGAGTCCTGGTACACTCATGCGTTTCAGCAGCTTTAGTGAGCAACTCTACATCAATCGCAAGGGTCACAAAGCCAATGTTGAGGTCCCAGGCGTACGTGTATGGAAGAGCACGGAATCAGGTACTTCACTGCAACAGGCTCCCAATGGCATGTATCACTATCTTGACGACATTCTTGCATACACGACAGAAGTACGTGACGTTGTCTTGAACTGCCGTATCCGCTTCGATTCGACCGTATTGAGTCCGGATTTCGCAAACAGCGACCGACCACTATATGGTGAGGATAAGCTAAGAGGTTATCGTCTTGATTACATCAAAAACTGGAAAGTATTAGGCGAGAAAGCTGTTATCGGTCTGCACGGCGAAGGTGTTTGGTGGCAGCACTATAAGAGCAATGGTATCACTGTCAGTGGTATCTTCGACATGACCATTAAATTGCCTCCAGTACCAACAGGAACCTACGAAATACGTACAGGCTATACGGTGAACCCAGAGCGTGGTGTTGTTCAGTTCTATCTGAATAACGTACCTTGTGGTATTCCTGCCGACCTGCGTATCTATGGTCCAGACCCGTCAATTGGCTGGGTGGCTGATGTAACAGGCGATGACGCTGAGTCCAGAAATGCCAATAAGGCTATTGACAAGGCTATGCACAACCGCGGTTATATGAAAGCCATGGACTGCTACTGGCAAGGTGCTGCTAAAGAGAATGTGCTCCGTGCAAAGGAGAACAACTTGCGCTACATCCTGACCACTCAATATCTTGATTCTAACGAGACCTATTATCTGCGTGCACGTCAGGTGTTAAAAGATCCAGAATGTTATTGGAGCTTTGACTATATTGAACTTTGTCCGAAGAGCGTCTATGGAAGTCCCGAAGGCGAAGATACGCACTAAAGAATTGATAATTGAAAATTGATAATTGAAAATTATGAATACAAAAAGCATAAAACAAATCCTCCTGACAGGTATAGTAAGCTGCGGCATGGCCGCAAGCTTTACTGCCTGTTCAGACTGGAACGACCATTACGAGAACGCTGCAGAAGGTGGTGCTGCCGGTGGAACGCTTTGGCAACAACTAAAGGCTAATCCTCAGCTGAGCGACTTCTGTGAGGTCCTAGAACAGACCAAAGTCTATCGCATGCACAAGAAGACCCCCGTCAGCTATGCCGACCTTCTTAACAGCGGCCAGGCCTTTACGGTCATGGCTCCTGTGAATGGAACATTCAACAAGGACTCTTTGCTTCAGCTAGTACAGACTGTTGTCGGTGACTCTTCTGTGGAAAAGAGCTTCGTACAGAACCATATTGCCCGTTCGCTTATTTCGTCGGGACCTTATTCCGTCAGGATGCTGATGATGAACTTAAAGTATCAGGATATGGTAGACGGTAAAGTTGAAGGTGTTCCTGTAACCCTTGCCAACAACAAGACAAGCAACGGCGTGTTCCATGTGCTTGAACGTGCACTGCCCTATAAGTATAATCTCTTTGAGTTATTCTGCGACCATCCTCAGTTGTCTGTCATTGGCGACAACCTGCGTCATTTCAACGAGGAAGTGTTCGACCCTGATGCTTCGGTGTCGAATGGTGT
>JAFVHO010000105.1 GCA_017474485.1 Prevotella sp. | reverse complement strand
TCAGAAACTGGAGAGTCTGAAGAGTCGTGCTACCGAGTTAGAGATACGCATCAATAACGAATTGTTTGGTGAGGCGCGTGTCATTGCCTCAACACTGGTGGGCTCTGCCAATCGATTATTAGACGGTCAAAAGTTTGGCACATTGTTTATCGACGAGGCAGCACAAGCCTTGGAAGCAGCCTGTTGGATACCGATGCGCCGTGTCAGCCGCGTCATCTTGGCCGGTGACCACTGCCAGCTACCCCCAACCGTCAAGAGTATTGCCGCCTTGAAGGCCGGACTGGGCAAGACGTTGATGGAACGTATTGTAGAGATGCACCCGGAGGCTGTCACCCTACTGAAGATACAGTACCGCATGAACGATGAAATCATGCGTTTTTCAAGCAATTACTTCTACGACGGACAGGTAGAGAGTGCACCCGAAGTCAAATTCCGCAGCATACTGGACATGGATATTCCCATGACATGGATAGATACGTCGGAATTCAAGAAGTTAGTAGATAAAGAGAAGTTAGAAGAAGATAGAAGTACTTTATTTCAGGAGGAGTTCGTGGGAGAGAGTTTCGGACGTATCAACAAGGCTGAAGCCGAGTTGACGCTCTTGGCACTGCAAAACTACTTCAACAAGATTGGCAAGCAACGGCTGTTGGACGAACGTATCGATGTGGGCCTCATCTCGCCTTACCGTGCCCAGGTACAGCTACTGCGCAGAATGCTGATGAAATGGGAGTTTTTCAAACCTTTCCGTCGTCAAATCAGCGTGAATACCGTTGATGGTTTCCAAGGTCAGGAGCGTGATATCATCGTCATATCGATGGTGCGCAGCAATGATGAAGGACAGATAGGCTTTTTGCGCGATTTACGTCGCATGAATGTTGCTATTACCCGTGCCCGTATGAAACTTATCATCCTTGGCGACCGTGAAACGATGACCCGTCACCCCTTCTATCGGCAATTATGGAAGTATATTGAAAATTTATCTGCCTGATATTCGTTTGTTTCATCATTTTGTTGTACTTTTGCAAGATAATTAGACAAATAGACAATGAGTAACATTAGTATCAAACGAGTTACTAATCGCAAGGAGCTAGAACAATTTGTGCAGTTCTACTACGACTTGTATAGGGACAACGACTGTGCCGTACCCTTCTTGTATTCCGATGAAATGGACACTTTAAGAAAGGACAAGAACCCTTCTTTCGAGTGTTGCAATGCCGAGTATTTCATGGCTTTTAAAGACAGAAAGATGGTGGGGCGCGTGGCTGGTATCATTAATCGCAGAGCCAACGAACGCTGGGATCGCAAGCAGGTTCGTTTCGGTTGGTTCGACTTCGTTGACGATACCGAAGTATCAGAAGCCCTGCTAAAAGCTGTTGAAGACTGGGGTCGTAAGCAAGGCATGACAGAGATTGCCGGTCCCCTTGGTTTCATCGATACGGATCGTGAAGGTATGCTCATCGATGGTTTCGACCAACTCTCGACGATGTACGTCAACTATAACTACCCCTATTATCCACAACACATGGAGCGTATGGGGGGCTTCGAGAAAGACAACGACTATGTCGAGATGAAAGTCAAAGTGCCTGAGGTGGTACCCGAGAAATTCTCGAAAATCACAGAAATGGTACGTAAGCGCTATGGTTTGCGTGTACATAAATTTAGCCGTCGCGAATTGGTAGACGAAGGCTACGGACGTAAGATTTTTGACCTGCTGAATGCCACCTACAAAGACCTCTACGGTTTCAGCCAACTATCAGAAAACCAGATTAATAAGCTGATTAACGACTATATCAAGATTGCTGACCTGAATCTCGTTACTGCCGTCTTTGATGGTGACAACATCGTGGGATTCGGTATTACATTCCCCTCGTTCTCACGTGCCATGCAGAAGACACGCGACGGGCGTTTCCTACCATTTGGCTGGTGGCACATGCTGAAAATCCTGAAATGGCACCGCACGAATATTGTCGACCTGTTGCTTATTGGTGTTCTGCCCGAATATCGTGGGAAGGGTGCCAACGCCCTTATTTTCGACGATTTGATTCGTTGGTTCCAGCGTTACAATTTCGAATGGGCAGAAACTGGTCCACAGATGGAGACCAATGAAGGTGTCCTGTCGCAGTGGCAGTATCTGGAGTCAATTATTCACCGCCGTCACCGCTGTTATCGCAAGACATTGTAGTTACTTTAAGGCAAAGCGGCGCTCAATCGTTCCTGAATAAGTCACCATAGAGATACAAACTGTGTCGGGAAGTTCCTGAGGCAGTAGGATGCTGATATAATGCCGATTGGAAAAATACTCAGGCGTCTCGTTTTGGCTATGCAAAAAACGATAGTAGGCTGTAGTGGTCTGATTAGCATTGACAAGTATGGTATCCCGAACAATGCTGATAAAATGGCGACCCATGGTATCTTCAACATAACCAGACTTGAATAGCAATCCCAAATTAATATATTTTTTACTCTTGGCAAGCCAAGCACTCTCAAAGTCAACAGGGTCTTGGGGCTGTTCTTTGATACGCCAATGCTCAACAGGTGTCATAGTGGGAACAGACGAAAATCCCATATACTCTGCTTGGCCGTTTTCTACCTTATTATAATATATAATAGCGCGATAAGTCGTGTCAGCAGTCTGAACCCACTGAACTGTTGCAGGAGAAGTCAACATGTAACTGTCGCCGTCGTCAGTTGTAAAAGCTGTAATTTGCTTGTCACTATTAACCGTTACCTCGCCCATGTCAGCCATCATAAGCGAGTACTTGCCCTGACCTTTCTCATAACTGTCAGTTTCGCAAGCCACAAAGATTAATAGCACTAAGCTATAAAACAGAGTTTTTTTCATGGGCTGCCATATAATTACGTAAGGGGTTTGCATACATTGTCAGCATACGCTCACGAAGGAAAACCTCATCCTTATTTGGAATCTTGATCTTCGCCAACTGTCCCTGCAAATATTGCTCGAAATGCTCCTTATCTTTCAGCGTATAATGGTCTGCATATGCTTGGGTGCCTTCCAACTCGTCGAGAGCAATATAGTTGCAGGGATAGAGTCGGTAATGACGATGCAACTCATGATCGATACGCTGACTAAGCACTTGGAAGAACTCTTTGCGAGGTAGGTCTTTCAATTCGTCAAGCCATGTATTGATCGGTGCAGCACAATGGTATTGGACACGGCCCTTATAACCAAAAATACCCGTCTTCATGTTATCGAGGTCGTCCTGACGCGACTTCTTAAAGGCTGGATTATCGCGTTTCTGCTGGAACTCCTGTGCCTTCAAATAGTCGCAAGGGTCGAATTCATAACTAATAGTAAGGGGCACGATGTTTAATTCCTTGATGGAATTAATCCATTGAGAATTGAGAGTTGAGAATTGAGAATTATGATTACCTTGCATAGCCTGTTCATTTGATTCATTGCTGCGCTTGTGCATATCAAAATTCTCCATTCTCCATTCTCCATTCTCAATTAAAGGTCCGCCCATCGCCAGCATTTTCAATACGGAGTCTTGCGTGCGGTCGTCACTATCCTTGGCACGCCCCTCGCGCTGGGCAATCCAGATGTTCTCCTTCTTCTGGGTAACAGCATAGTGGATGTAGCTACTCATGAGCTGTGAGGAACGCATCATTTCGTGAGCCGTCAAACCGCGACGAACAGTAAAGGCCTTGTTCATGCGAACCAAACGCTTAATCCAAGGATAAATAAGCAGATTGTCGCCAATACCAATTTCCACCGTTGTAGGATAGCCCTCCTTCACCAGTAATACATCAAGGAAAGCAGAGTCGAGCACAATGTCACGATGGTTCGAAACAAAGGTATAACGGTCGTTTTGCTTAGAGCATGACTCTAAACCGCTATCATCAAAGCTGATTCCATCGGTATGCTTATGGATAATATGCCACACAATGGGCTTCATGAAGCGCATCTGGAAGTCCAGCGGTGTCTTTACCCCTATGAATGCCAATTTCAGCAGTCCATTGCGCAAACTTTTAGGCAACCAGGGAACAAAACCCTTCAACATCACCGAGAACTGGCGATCATTGAGCAGGTCATTGAAAGCCTGCTTCATCTCCCCCGCCTCATACGGCCTTATCTCGTCGAACTCTGAAAATTGAGAATTGAGAGTTGAGAATTGAGAATTATGATTACCTTGCTCCATAATTTTAGACTAAGAATTTAATTTTGACTTCATTGTTTTTATTATTTTCGTCAGAATCTTGACAATCTCATCATTGTCTTGGTACATAGATTCATATTGATATTGGGTAATATAATCTCCATGCAACAACTTCTTTAGCCAAAATTCAGTTTCATCTGCTTCTTTTAATGTAATATTTAGTTTGTTGATAAAATCCTTCTCTCCTTGAGCATTCCTGCTTTCAGCGACATTTGCCCCTATACTTGTACCACTACGCATTATTTGTTTAGAAATAACAAACTCATGCTTAACATCTGTCAGATATTGATATAGTTTCAATATACGATTACTATAGACATCAGACTTTGCTATGATGATATTTTCTTTTCGAGGCAACATGTATGGGCATCAACAAATCATAATTCTCAATTCTCAACTCTCAATTCTCAATTACTTAGAATTGATTTTCAACTATATCAGTCAAAACATCCTTCATTTCCAGACCTGCTGCACGCACTTGCTGAGGTATAAAGCTGGTAGGAGTCATACCTGGTGTGGTATTTACCTCAAGCATGAAGATTTTACCCTCCTTCGAGATGATGTAGTCGATACGGATAATACCGTTGCAGTGCAGAATGTCATAAATATGACTGGTAATCTCACGGACACGACGCGCCACATCCTCAGACAGACGGGCAGGGGTGATTTCCTGTACCTGACCATTATACTTGGCATCGTAATCGAAGAACTCGTTCTGTGTCACCACCTCTGTAGCAGGCAATACCACCGATTTCTCCTTGGTCTTATAGACACCAATTGATATTTCTGTACCACTCAAGAATTGCTCAACCATGATTTCGTCGCTCTCCAGCATGGCCTTACGGATGGCAGGAGCCAACTGGTCCTTGTTCTTTACCTTTGACACGCCAAATGAGCTACCATCTGCTGCAGGCTTCACGAAACAAGGCATACCAATGCGTTGCTCTATCTCATCATCGCTTACCAGCTGCTCATAACCCTGACGAATCAAGAGAGAATCGGCAACAGACACACCATAACCACGCAGATACTGGTTGAGCACGAACTTGTCGAACGTCATAGCCTCGACCAACACACCACTGGTAGAATAAGGAATACCTATCAAGTCAAAGTAACCTTGTAAGATACCATTCTCACCAGGTGTACCATGAATGGTGATATAGGCATAATCGAACCATTTGGCCTTGCCGTCTTCTACAAACGAGAAGTCGTTACGGTCAATACGAGCGGTGATACCGCCAGGAAGTTCCACATGCCAGTCTTGTCCTTTGATGTCGACAATATATACGTTGTAACGCTCCTTGTCGAAGAAAGAATAAAGTCCTTGGGCAGAGCGTAATGATACATCGTGCTCTGATGAGTCGCCACCACAGACGATGGCAATGTTACGTTTCAGTTGTTTCATTATTATTTTATTTATTTTCGATATTTCGTTATTACTTTATGTCAACATTTCGAGTATAATTCCTCCATTTATCTATTAAGGCTTGCATGTCGTCGGCCAACTCGCTGGTAAAATCCATCTGCTCATGGGTTACTGGATGTACGAAGCCTAAGGTCTTGGCATGCAGAGCCTGACGCGAACAAAGTTTTAAGCAATTCTGGATGTATGCCTTATAGCTGGCTGTGCGTTCACCACGCAGAATCTCCATACCACCATAGCGCTCGTCAGCAAACAACGGATGACCGATATGCTTCATGTGGGCACGAATCTGGTGGGTACGTCCCGTCTCCAGTCGACATTCCACCAACGTGGTATAGCCATAGCGTTCTAATACGCGATAGTGTGTGACAGCCGTTTTGCCAATGTCACCTCCAGCGGGGAATACCGCCATACGCTGACGATCCTTGGGGTCACGCCCAATATTACCCTCTATACGGCCTGTATCTTCAGTAAAGTTACCCCATACTAAAGCGACATAACTTCGATGCGTGTCGTGATTGAAGAACTGTGCACCTAACTCCGTCTTGGCTTCAGGGGTCTTTGCAACAACTAAGAGTCCACTGGTGTCCTTATCAATACGATGCACCAATCCTACACTGGGGTCGTTAGGATCATAACTTGGGAGATTGCGTAGGTGCCATGCAATAGCATTAACCAACGTACCATGGAAGTTGCCCACACCAGGATGTACCACCAGACCTGCTGGCTTGTCGACAACCATCAGCTGGTCGTCTTCATATACTACGTCCAGTGGGATGTCCTCTGGTTCAATCGTCGTATCATAGTGTGGACGGTCGAGCATCAATGTGATGATATCACCAGGCCGTACCTTATAATTACTTTTTACAGGAGTACCGTTGACTTGGATGAAACCGGCATCAGCTGCTTTCTGGATACGGTTACGCGATGAGTGCTGCACGTGTTCCGACATATATTTGTCGATACGTACAGGCTCCTGTCCACGATCCACCTCCATACGCAAATGTTCGTAGAGTTGCCCGTCACCATCCGATGCGGCATCTACATCGTCTAGCAGGTCCATATCTTCCAGCTCGTCAGTCATCATCCTCTTATTTGGGGCTATTCTGCTATAAGTGATTCTGTTACCTCTTCAAATTCGTCGATATCGCCATTATCCGTCATCTCTATAGAGTAATCAGAATCCACATAGTCAATACTGTCTGTGTCATCATACGCACCACTGCCAACCATCAGGGTCAAAGGATAGTCGATTGGAACACGGTCACCATTAGAGACTCTACGTCCACGACACAAGATGCCATACACCCAGTCTTTCTCACCAGTCACACGCTGAGTCGGCATCAAACGGAAACCCATGGCCGTCAACTTAGCCTCAGCCTCACGAAGACTGCTATTGTCAACAACATCAGGAATAGCAAATGTAGGCGATGAAGGTGAATTCACCGTAACATAAATCGTATGCCCTTCCTTTACTTTTTGTCCGTGACCAGGAACTTGAGCCAAAATACAGTCGGCAGGTAATGCCTTGTTATAACCTGAGTCACTGACCACGATATTCAGCCCTTTCTCTTCTAGTAACAAATAAGCCTTTTGATAGCGCATGCCCTTTAATTCCGGAACTTCAATACCTTCTCCATGATGCGTATAGAGATCTAGTCCATAGACAACGCCCATACATAGCAACAGCACCACAACGACCATTGCCAACAGGTTCAACAGCAGGAAACGACTGCATACCTTTTTAAAGAAATTCTTCGCGTTCATTAATTACAATGATGTATTTGAGGAGCAAAGTTACGAAGAATTATTGAGACAACAAAAAAATTGGGTATATTTCTTAGAAAATACACCCAATTCTTATTTGTGACTTGTCACAGATTACTTTCCGTGATGCTCGTCAGATACTGTTAACTTCTTACGGCCCTTAGCGCGGCGAGAAGCCAATACGCGACGACCATTCTTTGTTGCCATGCGCTCACGGAAACCATGCTTGTTCACGCGGCGACGATTGTGCGGCTGAAATGTTCTTTTCATTGTTCTATCGTTATTTTATTTGTTGAAATTCGTCGATTCGGGCTGCAAAATTACATAATTAATTCTAATTGTGCAAGTTTTCCGTTAAATTTTTCACTTTTCACTTCTCACTTTTCACTTTTTTTTGTACCTTTGCACCCGCAAAATGACATTTTACATATTATAATAGCATATTTTTTTATGATTAATTCACAAGACATCAAGAAGGGAACCGCCATTCGTATGGACGGTGCCATTTGGGTTTGCATCGACTTCCAGCATCGCAAGCCAGGTAAGGGTAACACCATTATGAACATCAAGTTGAAGAACGTTACAGACGGACGTGTGCTGGAGCGTCGTTACAACATCGGTGAGAAACTGGAGGATGTGGTCATTGAGCACCGCGACTATCAGTACCTTTACGAGGATCAGGAAGGCCGTATCTTCATGAATCAGGAAACTTTCGAGCAGATTCCCATTGCCAACGACCTCGTTATTGGTCACGAGTACATGAAGGAAGGCGACGTGGTATCTGTAGTCAGCGACACTACCGATGGTACCATTCTCTATGCTGAGATGCCTGTTAAGACCATTCTGAAGGTGACTCACTCTGAGCCTGGTATCAAGGGCGACACCGCTACCAACACCCTAAAGCCCGCTACACTGGAGACTGGTGTTGAAGTTCGCGTACCTCTGTTCATCAACGAGGGCGACCTGATTCAGGTTGACACCC
Organism: Prevotella sp.; assembly: GCA_017474485.1. Classification (GTDB taxonomy): domain Bacteria; phylum Bacteroidota; class Bacteroidia; order Bacteroidales; family Bacteroidaceae; genus Prevotella. The sequence goes on along the minus strand of JAFVHO010000105.1, from coordinate 5,969 downwards.
GCGACGGTTCTTACCTGGCTCGCGCCAAAGAGTAATGAAATATTCGATAATCGTTCCTGTCTTCAATCGTCCTGACGAAGTGGATGAGTTGCTTGAGAGCCTTTGCTCCCAAACGTTCAAAGACTTTGAGGTCGTGATTGTAGAGGACGGTTCACAGAAACCTTGCAAGGATGTTTGCGACAAGTACGCAAACATCCTTGATTTGCATTATTACAATAAGGAAAACAGCGGCCCAGGCCAGAGCCGCAACTACGGTGTAGAACGTGCCCAAGGCGAATACGTCATCGTGCTTGACTCCGACGTCGTACTCCCCTCTGGCTATCTTGCCGCCGTTAATTCTTCACTCTTCACTCTTAACTCTTCACTAGACATCGTCGCCTGGGGCGGTCCTGATGCCGCTCATCCATCGTTCACACCTGTCCAAAAGGCCATCAGTTATTCGATGACCTCATTCTTTACTACGGGTGGTATCCGTGGTGGCAAGGCTAAACTTGACAAGTTCTATCCACGTTCCTTCAATATGGGCATCCGTCGTGACGTCTATCTGCAGTTAGGCGGCTTTTCAAAGATGCGCTTTGGCGAGGATATCGACTTCTCGTATCGTATTGTAGAAGCTGGACACAATCCCCGTCTGTTCCCAGATGCTTGGGTATGGCATAAACGCCGTACAGACTTCCGCAAATTCTTCCGTCAGGTGTACAACAGCGGTATTGCGCGTATCAACCTCACAAAGCGTCATCCTGGAACGCTAAAACTGGTACACCTATTGCCGACCGTCTTCACTTTAGGCGTCATTGGCTGTCTGCTGATGTTTTTAGCTGGTGTAGGACTATGGGTGGAAGGTGAATGGCTCGATGCCCACGGCCTGCGTCCATACGATAATATGCACCAGGGCGTCGGTTTCGTATGCTGTGTGTTAGGCCTCTTCCCGCTATTGTTCTATAGCACCGTTATCTTCATTGACTCCAGCATCCGTAACCGTAGTCTTTGGGTCGGCCTGCTTTCTATTCCAGCAGCTTTCACACAACTGATGGGATATGGCTTTGGCTTTATCGTGGCATGGTGGAAGCGCTGCGTCTTGAAACAGGACGAGTTCACTGCTTTCGAGAAGAACTTCTATAAGTGATGGAAAAACTCAAAATCAATCAATGGGCCGAAGAAGACCGTCCACGTGAAAAAATGGAACGGCTTGGGGCTGAGGCATTGAGTGATGCAGAATTACTGGCTATACTTATTGGCTCAGGCTCGTCTCAGGAAGATGCCGTTTCGCTGATGAAACGCATCCTGAACGACTGCAACAATAATTTGAACACGCTGGGCAAGAAAAGCATCCGCGACCTCTGCCAGTACAATGGCGTAGGACCAGCTAAGGCTATTACCATCATGGCTGCTTGTGAATTAGGCAAGCGCCGCCAAAAAGTGAAGGCAGAGGAACGGCCCGATATAGGCACTGCCACTCTTATCTACAACCACATGCACCCCACTCTGCAGGATAAGGACGTAGAAGAGTTCTGGATTCTACTCATGAATCAGAATCACCGTCTCATAAAGAAGATGTGCATTGCTCATGGTGGTATCAGCGAAGTTAGCGTCGACGTCCGTATCATCATCCGTGAGGCCGTGTTGGCCAATGCCACCATCCTAGCTGTCTGCCATAACCATCCCTCAGGCAGTCTGGCTCCCAGTCGTATGGACAATGACCTCACCTACTCTATCCAGAACGCTTGCAAACTGATGCGCATCCGCTTTCTAGACCACGTCATCATTACTGACGGAGCCTATTACAGCTATCACGAAGAAGGACTGGTATAGAGGAGAGAGGAGAGAGAGAGAAGAGGTAAGAAGGAAGAGGTAAGAAGGAAGAGATATGAGTCTGATAGATATTATCTTATTGGCTGTCGCTTTGGCAATGGACTGCTTTACAGTATCCATTGTTAGCGGGCTGACTTCACAAGACAGTCCATCTACTGAGGCCTGGGTCTACCGCATGGCCTTCCTCTTTGGCTTCTTTCAGGCTATCATGCCACTTTTGGGCTGGTTGGGCATCATTCATTTTGAAACGTATATAGAAGCCTACGACCACTGGATAGCTTTTGCCTTGTTGACATTCATCGGAGGCAAAATGGTGTGGGAGAGTTTTGGTCCTGAAGAAGAGCAGCACTTCAATCCCCCTCGTCTGCACACGCAACTGCTTTTAGCCATTGCAACCAGTATCGATGCGCTGGCTGTAGGCATTTCCTTTGCCCTCACTGGCTATAGGGTACTGTCGCAGCTCGTCTTACCTCTTATCATCATAGGCCTTGTGTCCTTCATGTTCAGCATCGTAGGTTACCATTTAGGACGTCGTTTTGGCAAACCCATCACAAAAAGAATAAAACCAGAACTCATCGGTGGTCTCATCCTCATTGCCATAGGACTTAAAATCCTATTTATATGACCCAGCCGTTATTTCTTTTTAAATATGGGTACAAAATAATTCACGTATTGCTTGCATTTCTCTGAATTTTTGTGTAACTTTGCCTTCAAAATATAAATATAGGATGATATTTAAAATATTAAACGTATGAAGAAACTCCATTTTCTGCTTGTCATTGTCTTTGCTGTCTTCCTCTCTGGCTGTAACAAAGACAACCCTTCTCATGTTACTCCACCCGCCAAAGAGTATTTCACACTGTGGAACCAATGCGAGGCCCTGACCGTCTTGCAAGACTATGTGGCGGACGTAACGAACCCAGATTCTCCTAACTATATCAAGGAAGAAGACCGCATTGCCACATTCGATATGGACGGCACATTCGTCGGCGAACTCTATCCTACATACTTCGAGTACAACATGCTGGAATATCGCGCATTGGATGACCCTTCGTATAAAGACAAGGCTCCTGACGATGTGAAAGAGGCCGCCCAGAACATCAGGGACTTCGTCAGGAACGGCACAAAGCTGCCCGACCATTTCGACATGAAGCATGCATACGCTGCAGCAAAGGCCTACGCTGGCATGACGTTGGCCGAGTTCGATGCCTACGTCAAGGCATACGCTGCCCTGCCTGCCAATGGTTTTTCAGGCATGACCTATGGCCAAAGCTTCTATAAGCCCATGCTCGAGGTGTTTGACTACCTGAAGGACAACGGCTTCACTTTTTACGTTGTGTCGGGTTCCGACCGCTTCATCTGCCGTTCGCTCGTGGAGTCCATCGGCATCGAGCCTAACCGCGTCATTGGTATGGACGTCAGGTGCCGTTCCAGCAAGCAGAACTTGGAGGCTGGTGTCAACTTCACCATGAACAAGGAAGAAGACATTATCCGTACCGACGAACTTATCATCAAAAACCTGAAGACCAACAAAGTGCTGCAGATCAGTCAGGAGATTGGCAAGGTGCCCGTACTGTCGTTTGGCAACAGCAGCGGCGACGAGGCCATGCACAACTACTGCCTGAGCAACCAGAAGTACCGCACCGCCGTGTTCATGCTTGTGGCCGACGATGATGTCCGCGACCATGCCAATCTGGACGAGGGCGCCAAGCGTGAGGCCAAGTGGCGTAAGGCCGGCTACAACGTCATCTCGATGAAGAATGACTTTAAGACCATCTACGGCGACGGCGTGACCATGACCAGCTTCACCTTTCCCGCCGAATAAACCAGACACATCAGGATTATGGAAGAAAAAAACGAAATACAGCAACTCCAACAGGAGATAGAGCGACTCCACGAAGAGGTAGACCGTCTGACAAAGATGAACGTCAGCCTGGCCGCAGGTTCCGAAAGCCTCATGAAACGTAACATCGAGCTTTACAAGCGCCTCGATAGTTATTATAATGTACGCATGCGTGTGAATTGGCTTAAAGACCTCATCCGTCGTCATCGCGAGATGATAGTCAATGCCGACCTGCGCGACGACGACGAACTGCTGGCCGTCATCGAGGCCCGCATCGAGGGCGAAGACATCCCCCTGCCCCCGGAGTTCGGCGTCAAGGAAGTGGCCGAACTGGTGGGCATCACCCAGAGTCGCGTCACCGAACTATACAAGAAGAAGACCATCTACCGCTCCTTAGACAAGTATCTGGACTTCCTGCGCCTGATGCGAGCCCTGCGCCTGTTGCGCGACCATCCCACCTACAGCATCGAAGCCATTGCCCTTGATGCCGGTTTTGGCACCGTACGCACATTAAATCGCAAGATTCAGGAAGCAGTTGGTGTGACGCCTGGTGAGTTCCGAGTCATGAACGAAGTTAAGTAAATGACATTAATAACATCTTATTTTACCCCGGTTTCGGACAGAAATCGGGGTCATTTTTTGTATTTGTCCGAAATTCGAGAGTATGTCCAGTACACTCTCCAACGGAAAGTTGACAGAAAGTTTGGAATAAGGCAAGAAACCGTATTACCTCGTCAGAGCGGCGTGTCGATGTATATACCACAGACACCTACGACAGGCAACCATGTCACGTACCAGAACGACCTCAAAAAACTAGCGTGGTACTATGCTGTTTGGCAATAGTACCACGCCTGAATATTGTAACCTGCGAACAGGAGAACGCTCTTATTTCTCGGCGTCTTTCTGACGAATCTCTACACGACGAATTTTACCACTGATGGTCTTGGGCAGTTCGTCGACAAACTCGATGATGCGAGGATACTTGTAAGGAGCCGTCTCGCGCTTGACATGCTGCTGCAGTTCCTTGATAAGGTCGTCACCAGCCTTGTCTTTCCATTCCTTGCCTAATACGACGGTGGCCTTGACCACCATGCCGCGGATGTCATCAGGCACACCAGTGATAGCACATTCCACAACAGCGGGGTGCGTCATGAGGGCACTCTCAACCTCGAATGGGCCGATGCGGTAGCCAGACGACTTGATGACATCGTCGATACGGCCCTCAAACCCGTAGTAGCCATCCTCGTCGCGCCAAGCCATATCACCCGTATGGTAGATGCCATCGTGCCAAGCCTCACGGGTCTTCTCTTCATCACGATAGTAGCCCTTGAAAAGACCTACAGGTTTCTTATCGCCTACGCGAACGACGATTTCACCCTTCTCACCATCTTCACAAGAGGTGCCGTCGGCACGGAGCAGGTCGATGTCGTACTGGGCGTTGGGGATACCCATAGAACCTGGTTTTGGCGTCATCCAAGGGAAGGTACCTAGGGTCATCGTGGTTTCCGTCTGTCCGAAGCCTTCCATCATCTTGATGCCTGTCTTCTCGTAGAACTTCTCGAAGACAGCGGGGTTCAAAGCCTCACCAGCAGTGCAGCAGTACTGAAGACTACTGAGGTCGTACTTCGATAAATCCTCGCGAATCATGAAACGGTAGATAGTGGGCGGTGCACAGAAACTGGTCACCTTATATTTCTCCATCTGACGGAGTAGCGTGTCGGCATTGAATTTCTCGTGGTCGAAGACGAAAACCGTAGCACCAGCGAACCATTGTCCATAGAACTTACCCCACACAGCCTTACCCCAACCTGTGTCGGCTACGGTCAAGTGCAACGAGCCCTCGTGTAGGTTGTGCCAAAAGACACCCGTGGTCAGATGACCCATGGCATACAGGTAGTCGTGGGCTACCATCTTTGGCTCGCCGCTAGTACCTGATGTAAAGTACATAATCATCGTGTCGTCGTTTTCGTTGACAAAAGCCGGACGCTGGAACTTCGGAGCCTGCTGCCACTCGGTCTTCCAATTGTGGAAACCTTCCTCGTCGCGCAGAGTGATGTATTGCTTCACCGTCGGGCTCTCTGGCATGGCCAGCTTAATCTGACTGATGATATAGTCATCGTCGGCACAGATAATAGCCTTCACTGAGGCACGTGTGTTACGATAGACATAGTCATGCTTGGTCAGCATGTGGGTAGCAGGAATCACAATAGCACCAATCTTGCACAGGGCCAACATGATAACCCACCACTCATAGTGACGCTTCAGAATGAGCATCACTGGGTCGTTCTTGCCGATGCCCAGTGACTGCAGATAG
>JAFVHO010000014.1 GCA_017474485.1 Prevotella sp. | reverse complement strand
GGTATCTTCATTGGCATCACAGCCACTCGCGGCATGCTCGTTTCCTCGTTTGTCTCGTCTCTCGTCTTCTTCGCTGTCTATATGCTCACGGTGTCTGCCTTAGGCAATCACGGCCTTTGGCTAGCCATGATTGTCTACCTCGCATCCAGGGGAGTATTGCAGACCCTATGGTTTTTTAGGCGATGCGGTTAGATCTTTCGTTTTTTCGATCATAATTAGGCCGAATTTGGTGTGATTTAACTAATTTAGTATAAAACTGACGCTTATTTTGGGGTTGGAGAATGATATTTGAGGATAATTTCGTAAATTTGTGCGCAAAAGTGAAACAGTGACTACCTATAAAATTCAGATAAATCTCAGATGAAAAATCTACATAAGAAATACAAGCGCTTCAAGGAGTGGGAGAAGCAGCCTCACCAGGTGGCACCACTCTCTGAGGTTCACCATGAGTGCGCTACCTGTGGCACGAGCTACGAGGACAACTACTGCCCCCGCTGTGGACAGTCGGCTAAGATTGGTCGCTATTCTTTCAAGAACCTGCTATATCTATTATGAATCATAAGTCGTAACCAAGATGACAAAGGGGTTGGAACTGAGTGGAAATGCGCTGAAAGTCATTGCTATCATCGCCATGACGATCGACCATCTGGCATGGGTGGGCATCGAGACTTACGAGCAGGCGGAGACACCGCTACAGATATTTCTGCACATCATAGGTAGACTGACGGCTCCGATGATGATCTTCTTCGTGGCTGAGGGCTATTACCATACCCACGACTTCCGGCGTTACCTGCGTCGCCTGATGATACTGGCTGTGGTCAGCCATTTTGCTTTCTGCTACTTCAACATGTCGGGCTTCAATCCCTTCGACAATCTGCTCTTCAATGCCACGAGTATCGCCTGGCCGCTCATGTGGGGCCTGATACTGCTCAAGGTCTGGGATTTGGAAAGGCTGCAGATAGGCAAGTCGGCAATGCGGCTGGCCGTCTGGCATAAAGTGGCTATCACCCTTGTTGCCTGCCTGCTGACCTTTACTTCGGATTGGAGTTGCGCAGCCCCATTGGCCATCCTCATGGTGGGCAGAAGTCGGGGCAACTTCCACAAGCAGATGCTGTGGCTGATGCTGATTATCTCACTCTACGCCGTCGCCTTCTTCATTTTCCATAGCCACGTTTACGGTATGGTCCACCTGGCTTGCTGGCTGGTAGTGCCCCTGCTGTCCTTATACAACGGGCAGCGAGGCCGCTGCCGATGGCTTGGCAAGTTCTTCTACTATTATTACCCAGCCCACATGGCACTGATAGGCCTCCTCGCCCGATTACTGTGAGGCACACTCTCTTTGATGATTCGATCCTATCGCTTGTCGGGCACGCCGTAGTCCATCCAGCGTTCTTGCGGGTAGTAGCCCTTCAGAATCTTTTTCTTCTCAGTGTAGACCTCCTTCACACGATCCATTGCGACCTTCAGTTTGGCCACCGTTGGCGTGAGCTGTTCACGAATACTGTCCACCTCGGCATTGACGGCCTCCAGTTCCTTGACGGCCTGTTCCATTGCGTTGATCTCATCGTTGGTGACGCCACGTTCACCCATCTCCTTGACATGACGGCGCAGGCCCTCTACGAGGCCACGACTCTTCTCAATCTGAATTTCTACTGTTTTTGACATAATTTCTTTCGTTTAAGTGATACTTTTAAGTTCAAATTCCTATGCAAAATTAACAAAAAAAGTCGATTTTACGAACGCTACAGAGCATCACTTTTTCGATTTTTTAAGATGAATGAAGGGCTGTATTTAACATTTGTTTGCCATGCAACTGCCTTACGATGATGTTGCCCAGATTCTTCAGTTTCGGCATCTTACGCATGGTGCTACGCACGGGTTGGACATCGTAGAGCAGCATGAGCAGCAGAACGATGGTACCGATAATACACATGATGCCAAACATCTCCTTAACAGCCACCATCAGGATACTCTGATAGTCGGTGTGCAGACCTCGATTGAGCGTCTCGGCTATCTGACGGCGCAGACCATAGCTATACATGCCTGAACACATGGACTCTGCCACACCGTTGCGGATGAAACCAGAGATGGTGAGTGCATGAAAGAAGAAAGGAAACTCGATGAGGTCCTTCAGGTAGAGTGTCATCGTGGCAAAGAAGATGCTATATCCGAATGCACGTAGGAAGGTGGGTAGCCACAAGCGTTCCAGATTGAGCACAGGCGAGACGCAGAAATACATCAATACCTGATAGGCGAGCAGACAGGCAAAACCCACGGTGAGCAGGCGTGTGTACTTGAAACCCAGACGGGGGAGTGGTCCCCACTGTGGTGTCTCTTTGCCCCACAGGATGGTAAATGCACAACCGCTGACATAGCCCAGTATCTCGAGCAGCGAGAACTGTGACGTGGTGGTGAATCCCCAACCGAGCACTCCGCCAGTGAGTGT
>JAFVHO010000104.1 GCA_017474485.1 Prevotella sp. | reverse complement strand
TATCAAGCTGAAGAGCTACGACCACAAACTCGTAGACAAGTCAGCAGAGAAGATTGTGAAGGCCGTTAAGGCTACTGGTGCCATCATCAGCGGTCCAATTCCCCTTCCCACCCACAAGCGTATCTACACCGTTAACCGCTCTACCTTCGTTAACAAGAAGGCTCGTGAGCAGTTCCAGTTGTCAGACTACAAGCGCCTGATTGACATCTACAGCTCTACGGCTAAGACTGTCGACGCGCTGATGAAGCTCGAACTCCCCAGCGGTGTTGAGGTTGAGATCAAGGTATAGTAAGTATTGTCCTATTTCTCACAAATAAAGCGATGCATTTCGGTGCGTCGCTTTTTCTTTTTGTTGAAAATGGCCCAATTGCCCTAATAATCGGTATAATTCATGAAATTTGCGGTTGTCTTATCATTTTTTTTAGCCAAAACTGTAATTTTTTCTTAAAAATGTTTGGAAGTTAAAAAAAAATAGCTATCTTTGCACCGAAATTTATGCTATAACTGCGTATTTTCGGCACTTCCCACGTGTGGGTGGGTGTTTAACAACATTAGTAGAACGAGATTTTATACATTAACATTATTCACTTAATTAAACATTAAAAAGATTATGGACAAAAAAGAACTAAAATTCTATGAAGCTCCTGCTTGCGAGGTTATCGAGTATGATGCCTCGTGTGCTCTGTTGGCTGGAAGCCCCATTCAAGGCGTCGATGACCCAGACGACCTCAACGGTGGTAATGATAATCCAGGATTCTAATCTATTTTTTAACAATTAAAACTTATAAAAATGAAAAAGTATTTGTATGGTGCATTGGCATTGCCATTGCTGTTTGCTTGCTCATCTGAAGACTTTGAAAAAGAAGTAGTAAGCAACGATCAATTTGCTGGCATCGAAAAGGTTGATGCTACATTCACTATGGATGAGGCAACAACTCGTTTTGATGGAGCTGGAGCCCTTGACCCTGCTTGGACTCCTCAGGAAGGCGACCTGTGGGGTTTTGCTTGGATGGGTGATGGAACTGTAATCGCCAACAATCCCGCTGACGGTAAGGCCTACCAGAATCATAATCTGATTCAGACGAGCGGAATCTTCACGCCTCAGACATCTATCTATGTTGGTAAGTATTACATCTATCGTCCTTACGACAAGACCGTTGTGAGCCCTGCAGCTATCAACTTCAAGTCTTTGGAAGAGCAGACCTTGGCTGAAGGTTACGCAAGTACAACACAGGCTTGGAAGGATCTTGCTAAGACTGCAATCAACATCGGTGACAAGTGGACTGATGTTACAACAACAGGACATACTATTGGCACAGACCCAACAATATGGGACAAGGCTGGTATCAAACAAAACTACCAGATTTATGCAGCTATGTTCTCAAACCAGACAGGTCTTGACCTGACTTATGTGAAGAACAATCCAACGTTTACTGCTGCTACGGCAATTACTGGTGCTACAGATATCAATTACACCTATGCTGCAGGTACAGAAGTCGGTTCTGCTGACATCTATGAAGTAACAGTAGATCTTGATGGCTCAGCCAAGTCTTTCACTTATGCTCCTACGACATCACCTAATGGCACCTCTCACAGTGGTACATACTGGGCAAACAAGAGTAATTTGGGTGCTGGCCAGGGCTTCACCTTCACCGATGATGTCATCACTTTGACTCCTGAAGATCCTACAAACGGTCTTAATACTGGTGCTAACGGCAGCAAGGGCTGGTTCTGGTTCAACAGCCTGCCTGTTACCGCTGGTAATGGTGCATTAGGAACCGCTGTCCAGACAGTTCTCACCACAAGTTATGGTGTTGTTACAGTAAACACAACTGTTGGAGCCAGTGGTTATGTATTCGATAAGTATAACGGTGCCGCTACATCTTCTGAGTGGATTAAGTTAGATGCCGCTGATAATGCTACAACAACTCCTAAGAAATGGAATCTTGCAGATCCTGCACACAATACATTCGTTAACCAGTATGGTAACCACAAGGGTAAGTATACTTTTGATGTTGACTTCTCTACAGGTGTGATGAATAACATGCACATCAAGAGCGATGCACACCTCCAGAAACTTCTTAAGTACTACATCGCTTCAGGTAAGACTGAGAATCCCGTTGTTTTGAATCTTGATGAAGATGCAAACAATGAATTTAAGATTTCTAAGATTTCTATCGCCCTTCTCCAGACTATCGGCGGAGGCAAAGTGAAAGTTCAGGCTTGTGGTACACACGGCACTCCAAAGATTATCATTACTCAGGATGGTCAGGCTGATCTTGGTCAGGCTGATAAGAAAGAGGTTCCTGCTCTTAATGGTGTATTTGCTGCTGCTACAGATGTTTACCTCTCAGGAGATTGCGACTGGACTTGGGCTGGCGGTGATGGTGACGATGCACTCGCTATTGACGCTAACGTAACTTCTATCACAAATGAGGGTACACTTACAGTTGATGCCACTAACGTTCAGCTGAGTGTCGCTGCATCTACTCTTGCAAATGCTGCTGGTGCAACAATGAATATTACCAAGGTTACAACTGTTAAGAATGCTCTTACTAACCTCGGTACAATCAACGTTGGTGCTGCTGATAACCTTTCTGCTGAGCTCCGTGCATATGATGCTGAGATTAAGAATGACGCAACAAGCCTGACAGCATTTGGTGTTATCAATAACTATGGTGTAGTAGGTGTAACTTATGCTACCACAGGTACATTCAACAACTATGGTAAGATTGATATGAAGAAAGCTACTTCTATCACTCTCTTGACCTCTAACCAGACAGGTGCTGGTAATTTCAATAATGCATTTAATGCAGGTACAAACAAGCTGGGTACTGTAGTATTGCCTTCAGGTCAACCAAATGCACTTGTATCTGTTAGCAATGGTGACGAGACTGGCTTCATCGAGTACACTTGGACTGGTGGCACTTCATATTCTACTCCTAATAGTGGTATCGTGAAGTACAACACTCTCATTGTAAGCGATAACATTGCATTCACTACTGCTGAAAATGAGATTAAGTATATTAAGTTCGATGGCATACACAAAACTGTCACCAACTCAACAAACCTTAATCTTCCTAACTTGAAGGGTATTATTGTAAATGCTGGCAAGAGCATCATCATTGAGAAGGGTAACACGATTTCTTGTTCAAATGGTGCACACCTCGAAGCTGGTGCTGCAATTTACCAAGGCGGTGCATTTACTCCTAATAATGCAAATATCGCAGGTAAGATTGTAACTGACTACCTCGGCACATGGAATACTGATCAGGTAGTTAAGTACTAAAAATAATCCGTGCTCACGAAGTGTCTGACACGATGTGAGATAAACTAAACCCAATCTGGGGCGCAGGCTAAACACCTTGCGCCCCAGATTCTTTTTCATTACGTTCGGAGTAATCAGAATTACTCTTGGAATAATCAAAATTTCTTTCGGAGCGAATTAAGTTGTACATGGACGTCCTCCGAATGAAGTTTTTGTTTAGCAAATTATTCCCAAAAGATTTGGTAGTTATCGGAAATTTGCCTATCTTTGCACTGTAAACAAATAGTAAACAACGCAAAGTTGTCATAAGATGGCACAAGGATGAGCGAAACATCGCTTTGCACCGAAACATTTTGATATCGTTTTAAGTTTTAAATTTGTTATGATATTTTTTCCTTTGGTCCGTGAGGATGGGAAGGTAAGTATGGAACTAGTAATTTTTTATTTATTATTTTAAGTAATAACGCCTGCCCGCAACGGGTCGGCGTTAGTTTTTTGCCCTGATTCATTTTGGATAAAAATATCTTTTTTGTCAAATAGCATTGTACTTTCAATAAAAATATGTATCTTTGCAGCGGAATGAAGCAAGAAAATGTCAGACAACAGCTGTTTCGTAAGCTGAAACGGGAGAATTGCCTGTGGTCTTACGATGTATCGAAAATGCATAGCATTTCCGACGAAGCTCTTATAGAGCACGTTATGTTGTATCTGGATATTGACGACATCAACCAGCTTTTCGATCTCTTTGGCTATAAGAAAGTGAAGCGTGTATGGCTCGAACGCGTGGCTCCGCAAGGGGCTATGTTCCGCAACTACAACATTCTCTATGCCTGGTACTATTTTGGTGCAAAACGCCCTGAGGCATACGTCAAAAGCATTGAGACACGACACATGAACCGCATCTCGGCAGCATGATGATAGAGCAGGTAAAAGCATTGGCACCACATACGGGAAAAGTCTTCGAGACCATATCCCGATTAGAGTCCATCAAGCCCTATACGCTTGTTGGGGGTACTGCTTTGTCTCTACAGATTGGTAAGCGACAAAGCGAGGACTTAGACTTCATGAAGTGGCTGACCAAAAGAGGAGAGAAACCCTCAGTAGATTGGCCTTCCATCAAGAAAGAGCTGGAGAGCGTGGGCGAAATACGGACATACGAAGTGGGTGGTTTCGATTTCGTTTCCTTCAATTTCGAGGGTGTTAAACTCTCTTTCTATAATGCTCCACGCAAAGCGATTCCTTCGATGCAGAGAATACCTTATCTCAATAACCTGTATCTGGCTGACATGGAGTCGATTGGAGCTATGAAAATGGAGGCTATGTTGCGCCGCAGCAAGTTCCGCGACTACTACGACATCTACAGTATCCTTGTAGAAGGTGGTGACATCAACAAGATGATAGCAGCAGCTCTCGAACACTCTGACCATAAGCTGCGTACCAAAAGCCTACTGTCTATGCTGACTCATGGCTCACTATTCCGTAAGGAAGAAAGTTTTTATGACTTACTCCCCGTCTACGATGTCTCTCCACAAGATATTGAGCAGTATCTGAAACAGAAACTGCTGGAGAGCAAAACATAATCAGGCACAGGGTAAGACAAACTGTCATTGACTTATTTGCATGACATTAGGCAGGAACGATTCCCACCCTGAGAATGTTTTGCTCCCAGCCTGGGAGTCTAACATTCCCAAACTGGGAATGAATTATTCCATTTAATAGAACGATAGCCGCAGATTAAGGCTATGTTATCAAGAAATAAGCGTGTCTTATTGACAGATAACATGGGGGTATTAATTCTTAACTCATAACTCTTAACTCATAATTCCCCCCATCCCTCACATCGGATGGCGCTAAGCCCTTTAAATAAAGGGATTCTGACTTTTTGATCCCTCCCGTCATCCCTCACATTATCTCTCACATGCTGAATCCCCTTTAGCCAAAGGGGTTTCCGAAGATGACGGGAGAGATAGAGATAATTTACTTGAAAATCTTCTGGGCGAACATGGTCAAATAGACACGCCAGTTGCGCCAGATGTGACCACCGTCGGTCTCTACATACTCGTACTTGTAGCCCTTGCTGTCCCAATAGTTGCGCAGGTCGACGGTTGACTGGTAGAGGAAGTCGGTCTTACCCATACCCATCCAGTAGAGCTTGGGCTTGCTGGCAAAGAGACGGGCGCTCTGCTGGGCAAAGTCGGGATTGGCCTCGATTTGCTTGGCAAACGAATCCAGGTAACCACCATTGGCTAAATGCAGACCTGCTGAGAACAGACCGTAGTAGTTGAATGTGGTGGGGTAGAGCAGGCTGACATGGAAGGTATGGCCACCACCCATCGAGAGACCGCAGACGGCACGACCCTCACGCTTCTTGATGGTGCGATAGTTGGCGTCGATGTAGTTTACGATGTCCATAAAACTCTCAGGAATGCCAGTTACGGCAGGTGTGGTGGGACCAGTGCCGCCGTCGCGGAAACCTGGGGTGTACATGCCGAACGACCATTCGCCAGGAGCAGCCTGGCAGTTGGGGTTGCCGTTGGGCATCACGACAATCATGGGCTTGGCCTTGCCCGTTGCAATCAGGTTGTCAAGAATCTGGGCTGCACGACCCAGTTCGCTCCAAGCATTCTCGTCGCCGCCAGCGCCATGCAACAGGTAGAGCACGGGATACTTGCCGCCCTTGTCGTAACCAGCAGGCGTATAGACGGTCATGCGGCGCTGCATCTTTAGCGTGGGGCTGTTGTACCATACCTTCGACAGGTTGCCGTGGGGAACCTCGTTCACCTTGTACAAATCACCCTTGTCGCCCTTCTCGTTGCTGACAATGAAGATGTTGGTGAAGCTGACGATGTCGCGGTTCACGTAGATGTTGGCAGGGTCTTTGACACCCGTCATACCGTCGATGTTGAAGGTGTAGCTGTACATCTCGGGAGCCAGTTTGCCGGTGGTGTAGCTCCACACACCGTTGGGCCCTTCTTTCAGCTGAGCCACACCTGGGGCGTCGTACTTGCCATAGCCAGGGACGTTAATCTGCTGTGTGGGCAGGAAGTCGCCAGTCACCTCGACCTTGATGGCCTTGGGGGCATACAGATTGAATGTGACAGTACCGTTGGGGTTGACGACGGGCGACTGAACGCTGGCATTGTTGAAGAGTTTCTCCTGTGCTTGGGTAGCAGTGCAGCAGAGTGCTGCGAGAGCCATAATCATGATAGTTTTTTTCATAAGTTCTTACATTTTATTGTTAGATGTTGCAAAGTTACGAAAAAGTCTGTAACAAAAGACGAATTTTAGAAGATTATTTGTATCTTTGTGGGCGAAATGCCAGACAATTATCTTCACCGAATACTGACGACCGTTCTGATGGCGTCATGCGCGTTTGTCGCAGTTCATGCGCAGACGTTGGAACAACTGTGGAAGAACCCAACCAACGACTACCGGGTGAAGACATGGTGGTTCTTTGGCTATGAGCATACGACAGACGCGGGCATCACGTCTGATGTAGAGGAACTTAGCAAAGCAGGCTTTGGAGGTGTGGTGTATTACGATCAGAACCACCGAAGCGTCAGAAACCTGCCCAGCGGAACACCCGATGAGGGTTTTAGTCCTGACTGGTGGCACCATCTGCGTTTTGCAGCCAGTGAGGCACGGCGCGTGGGCTTGTCGTTTGAACTGAATATTTCCAATGGCTATTGTGCTGGTGGTCGGTGGATAGACGCCAGTCATGCCATGCAGCGTGTGGCTTGTGCAAAGTTACGAGTGACCGGTGGCGAGGAACTATCGTTGGATTTACCGGCTATCAACGGTCGTGAAGGTTACGTCAAGGACATCGCATTACTGGCTTTCCCCTATTGCGATGACGGGCAGATGCGCCATGTGACGGCTCGCTATGTGCCACGAGGAAAAGGACGCAACGGTGCTATGCAGGGACCAGGTCTTGTGGGTGATAATGGCAGCTTCTCTGGCTATGGTTTCAAGTCATTGTCCGATGTGGGTACATTACAAGCGAGTGACGACAGTCTGAAGTGGCGTGATGTACTGACACTGCAACCCATGTATCGCAGTCAGGGCGTCTATCCTTTTCGTACAAATGCCTTTCCGGCAACGGCTGGCAGATACTGGCGTATCAGACATAACGACGGAACTTTCGACTACGAAGGCCATGCGTCAGGAGACATCCGCGAGTGGAGCGTTGGCAAGGAAGCTCTGCTCGACTGTTGGGAGGAACGTGCTGCCTTGCAGAGTGACTTTGCCGAGGACGAGCATACCCCGCAATACACTGCCCGGGAAATCATAAGCCCTTACGATATCATAGATTTGTCAGATAAGGTTGACGGTCAACGTCTGCGTTGGAAGGCTCCAAAGGGTGAGTGGACAATCATCCGATTTGCTGCCGTGCTTACGGGCGCGAAATCGAAACATGGAAGGGATAACCTGTTAGGCTATGAATGCGATAAGCTTTCAGCAGAGGCTGCCAATCTGCACTGGGACAGTTATGTCAAGGTGATTCTCGACAGTATCGGACCTCTGGTGCAAGGTATTACAATGGATTCGCACGAGGGCGGTTCACAAAACTGGACACCACGGATGCTGGACGAGTTTCGCTTACGTCGCGGCTACGACTTCAGCCCTTGGCTGCCTGTACTCGCAGGATATATCGTAGAGTCGAAAGAGAAAACCTCACAGGTGCTCTACGACTACCGCCTGACCATTGCCGACTGCCTGCGCGACAACTATTTCGGTACTTTCCAACGCCGTGCTGCGGAGTGTGGCCTGACTTTCACTGCCCAAGCCATTGGCAATGCGCTGTGCATCACCGGCGATGCCATCAGCGTGAAGCAAGCCGTGGAAAAGCCTCAGGGAGAGTTCTGGACGTATCAGCGTGACGGGGCTTACGACATAAAAGACTGTTCGAGTGCTGCCCATCTTTACGGGAAATCCATTGCTTCAGCAGAGGCTATGACCGACTGCGAATACAAAGATACACCTGCTGATTTGCTTCGAGTGAGCAACATCGCCCTGTCGATGGGTGCACAGGAGCTCGTGGTGTGTGCTACGCCCCATATCCCGTATCCTCAACCGACGAAACGGCCCAATGTCCAAACGGACGGCACTCCCTACATAGCCGGTCGCGAATATGCCATCAACCGTAGCAATCCGAAATGGCAGGACATGCAACCTGTATGGCTGCAGGCTGCACGGTCGATGGTGCTGTTGCGCCAGGGGCTGGCAGCTCCTGATGTGTTGGTGTATCTGGGTGATGACATCCCCATGAAGATCATTACCAACCGATTGCCTCCAAAACTGGAAGGCCTTGATTGGGATGCCTGCACGGGTGATGCGCTGAAATCATTGAAGTTGCAAGACAATCAGTTAGTGACAGAGAGCGGTGTGACATACAAAGCTCTGCTGATGTCCAAAGGCGCAATGGTTACAGATGAGTCACGGCAATTGATAGACGAATGGCAGGCGGCGGGATTCCCCGTTTTGCAATCGGGCGAATCCGTTCCTCGCTCCATATCATTAGAACG
>JAFVHO010000103.1 GCA_017474485.1 Prevotella sp. | reverse complement strand
CTTCTGCAATATGAATCCATTGTCGTAATCCATCAGAATTTTATTTCATTTTTTACAATCTCGGTTTGCACTACTCCTATAAAATAGTTTGAAGCTTTTCTCTGCCATTATCAGTTAGCGCATATTTCTGTTTCGGACTGTTTGGAACATTTTTTATTGTCGGTTCTACCAGACCAGACTCACACAAATGCTGCAATACATTATTCTTTATTCTTCCTCTATTCTTTTCTTTGGTCTTTTCCATCAATTCTTTCAATGATTGTGGTTCTTTACACAGAGCTATGAGAATAGCGGTTGCGTCAGGATAATGCGACACATCCAGCTTGGGACAAACTTGTGACAAGACTTGTGACAAAGCTTGTGACAAACTTGTGACATCGTCTCCTGAAGAGACCATTGGCGCACCATCAGAAGGAACAAATTTGAATTGCTCTATATCCTTTTGTTCCACGGTCACCAAAAATGCCGTCAGCATGCTCACATCAAACTGAGCAGGTTTGTTTCCGTTTTCTTTCAGGTCTGTCTGTACCTGACCGATACCACGGCTGAACATATTTACATAGCCAAGCGTCTTCATGGCACTGGCTACAAGCGGATTGCGATAATCATTGATGCGTGGGAAATTCTCAGGACGGGCATTGCCATACAAGCCACCAGCATTCAGAATCTCCAGATGGCTGGCAAACTCATAGAAGCGAAGTGGCGTATTACTCTGCATATCGCGGTGCATACAAGCGTTGAGAAGAAGCTCTCGGATAGCCTGATAGGGGTAATTGCTAACCATTTCCTCGCGTAGAATAGAAACGAAAACGGGTTTCTTCTTGATGACAGACAACTCCAAAAGTGATTCCAGGCGTGGTAGTAGTTCACAATAATTGCCTTCCAACTGCATTTCGTTCTCCACCTCGCTGGTGACATCTTCACCCTTGAAGCGTACATACTGCACATACAGGCCTGGCATGAAACGGCGTGGCTTGTGGCCAAACAGAACAACTGCTGCGTATGTGGGGCATTGGTGCTCTGTGTCATACATGCCTACTGCGGCCATCTGTTCCTCGATGGGACGAGTGTCTGACTCCACTAACTCATTCCCCAACAGAGGTATCAGATACTTGGTACGCAGCAAGTCTGTGTTGACGTCGTTCAGTTTGGCAGCCAAGCAAGGCATGGTGTCGAAGGTGGCCATGAATGACATTCTTCGTTCTGCAAGGATGCGTTCTTCTGCCTCCGTAGCTATGTCGCGACGAGGACCAATACGAATAAAGGTGCGTCCACGATAGCGCACAGGCGGCAGGTCGGACGGACTGACCTCAGCAACCAACAAGTCACCTTCAGGGAACTGGAAACGGTCAACGCTCATAACAGGTATAGGCAGGATGTTTCCGTTGCTGCGTATGGCTGCAATCTTCTTCAGCAAGTCATCGGTGACCTTCAGACCCGACAACTCTCCGTTGTCGTATGCGCCAAGTATCAGGTAGCCATTCTTTCGTGAGTTTGGCAAGTCGTTGGCAAAGGCACAGATAGCCTCCTGGAACTTATCCATGTCACCTGTTGAAGTGGTTCGCTCCACTCGATAGGTTTCCGTGCTATGCAGCAGTTCTTGTATTTCGTCTTTTGTTATCATTCGACTTATTTCTCTTGATTGAATTCTTCCTGTCTCACCAACTCCTGCACAGGCACTTCAAGCGCATTGGCTATTGCAATGAGGGCTTCAAGGCTAGGCTGGGTGGTATTGGTGACCCATTTGGAAATAGTTGCCTGATCCTTTCCCAACTTATCTGCCAACCACTTGTTGTTCAGGTCGTGTTCAGCTAGAACGATTCTTATCCGAT
>JAFVHO010000102.1 GCA_017474485.1 Prevotella sp. | reverse complement strand
GACCCGCAGAATATGTTACTCTCGCCCGATCGTGGTTTCAAGTATAGCATTTCCGACAATCCTTACGGCCCCTTCAATTTCGCACAGATGGGTGACATTCCTCATGGACGCACAGGCTATGATGTAGAACGTCAGGAGGCATGGTATATGTCGCCTACAATAGGTCAGGGTCAGCCAGGTATGCCTGTTATGATACAGCTGGTTCCTGGTGAGAACGATACCATGGAGAGCTGGTTCAAGTTGGGTGGTGCCGATGCTATTGCCGACCGCCTGCTGGCTGACGGACATACCAAGCCTTGTATTCTGACTACGAGTAACCTTGAATTCATGGGACAACAGGGAGGCGGCATGCGTATGCCTGGCTTCCAGACAAGAGTATTGCGCGCTGACGACTATCCCACATGGTCACAGCGTCGACGCGCATTACTTCGTTTACTCATGAAGATTGGTAAGGAACCCGCTCCTTCATTCCCCGGCTTTGGCGGCGGCGCACCTGGTGGTGGCGGCTTTGGCGGAGGCGGCGGCTTCGGCGGCGGCGGCGGCTTCGGCGGAGGCAACTTCCCAGGCGGCCCAGGCTTCTAAGCCTCTTGACTCCGGCGCAGTTCTTCTACGAATTCGCTAATCTTACGCAATTCGCGCGGAATGCGAATACTCTGCGGGCAGTGTGGTTCACATTGCCCGCAACTGATACAGTGGTCTGCCTGTCGCAGGCGCGGAACGGCACGGTCCAGTCCAATCAGATAGTTACGGCGCAGTTTGGCATATTCTGCATCTACATTTTCGCGTGGCAGTGTGCCCTCGTTCTTACATTTATTATAATGTACGAAGATGGCAGGTATGTCGATACCGTAGGGACAGGGCATACAGTACTTGCAGTCGTTACAAGGAATGTTCTCAAGACCCACGATGCGGTCGGCCACTTTCTTATGAAGATATTCCTGTTCCTGTTCGCTCAGCGGTACCAATGGACAGTACGACAGCAGATTGTCCTTCAGGTGTTCCATATAGGTCATGCCGCTCAGCACCGTCAGCACGCCTTTTGGTGTTCCTGCATAACGGAAAGCCCACGATGCCACACTACGCTCAGGCGCATGACTCTTCAGCTCAGCAGCCAGGTAGTTGGGCAGGTTAGCCAAGCGTCCGCCTAACAGCGGTTCCATCACAACAGCGGGAATACCTTTCTTCTGCAATTCAGCGTATAAATAACTTGCATCCACATTACTCTTACTGATTTCGTCGGCGTAGTCCCAATCCAGGTAGTTCAGCTCAATCTGCACAAAGTCCCAATGGTACTTGTCGTGTGTGGCCAGAATCTCGTCAAACACTTCCTTCTTGCCGTGGAACGAGAAACCAAGGTTACGGATGCGACCAGCCTCACGCTCTTTCATCAGGTAGTCCATCATGCCATTCTCCACATAGCGCTTCTCGAATTCGAACATCGCACCACCTACGGCATGCAGCAGATAATAGTCGATATAGTCCGTCTGCAACTCCTTCAGCGAATTCTGATACATGGCGATGCTGGCCTCACGACTCTGTGTGTCAGGGTGGAAGTTCGATAGCTTTGTGGCAATGAATATTTTCTTGCGGTCGTGCTTCTTCAAGGCGATACCCGTACAGGCTTCCGACTTGCCCTGACAATAGACGGGGCTCGTGTCGAAGTAGTTCACGCCATGTTCAATGGCATAGTCTATCTGACGGTTAATCATCTCCTGATCGAAATCGTCCTTGTTCTCAGTCTTCGACGGCAGACGCATCATGCCGTAGCCCAGGATAGATATCTTATCCTGATTATTGGGATTCGTACGGTAGGTCATCTTACCCACAGGCGGTTCCACCTGCTGCTTATATTCTTCGACGGCCTTCGACTCCGTCTTCGACTTGCAGCCTGCCATCACGGCAGCAGTAGCCACAGCACCGCCACCCAACAGCTTCAAAAACGAACGTCGCGATATATCTTGTTGCTTTTTGCTAATCATAATTTCTAATTTCTAATTCCTAATTCCTAATTTCTAATTCCTCATTTCTCATTTCTTTCATTTCTCATTTGAGCTTACAGCTCTTTATGCACTTCGTGCCCCTCAACATAAATAGCACTATGCGGACGGGCTGGACACAGGTTCTCGCAGGCACCGCAACCTATACAGCGGGCCTCGTTTACAGCGGGTACGTAGGGCGACTCTTCGTTGTCTGGGTCGCTGGGTACCATCTCAATGGCGCCAACAGGACAGTGAGTTGCACAGTTGCCGCACTCCACCTCATCGGTCAGCACCACGCAGTTCTTCTTAATCCATACGGCATGGCCAATCTGCGTCGATGCCTTGTCCTCTGCTGCTATCGGCAGAATGGCACCTGCAGGACATACCTGCGAACAGCGGGTGCACTCTGGACGGCAGTAGCCGTTTTCGTACGACATGACGGGCATCATTAGGTGCATCAGGTCGTTGGAAGGACGCAGCACCTCGTTAGGACATTCCGACACACACAACTGACAACCTGTACAGTGTTTCTCCATGTTGGCCCTTGAGCGTGATCCCGGGGGTGTCAGTGGCGTCTGTCGCTCTGGTGCCACCTTGTCGGCAATCTCGGCCAATCCACCGTCCATCATCTTTTCCTTCTGCTGGGCAATGGCTGCCGTTGTCAGCATGGCGGAAGACAGCAGAAAGGAGCGGCGGCTATCGCTTTCGGGGCTGGTATCTCTAGTCTCACTCGTCTTACTAGTCTCACTAGAACCTCTAGAATACCTCAGCGCCCCAAACTTACAGCTCTCAATGCAGTCGCCACACACCACGCAGCGGCTGTAGTCCACGCTATGCGTCTTGAAATCGATACACGACGCCTTGCAGTTCTTGGTACACAGCGAGCAGTTCTTACACTTGTCAACGTCGAACTTGATTTTCAGCCACGAGAAACGGCTGAAGAAACTGAGGAACGTGCCCACCGGACAAACGGTGTTGCAGTAAGTACGTCCGTATTTCCAGGCGAGCGCGGCCACGATGGCCCACGTCCAAACGGCAATGATGGTAACCACATAGTAGTTGGGAACGTCTTTGCTGACGTGATAGAACGCATAGCTGTCGTAGTGTTCCGCAATACTGGCCAGCACATTGTTGCCTGCTATCCATACGGGTTGCAGAAGGTAAGTGGCAATGCGTCCGAAGGCAGAGTAGGGGGCCAGCAGCTGGAACAGCGTGCCAATGCCGGCCACGAGGGCAATGATGAACAGCACGAGCACAGGGTAGCGTAGCCACTTCATTTCCTTCGAGTACGTGTAGCGGTTCTTTTTCTGTTTCTTGCCCAACCATCCGAAGATGTCCTGCATGATGCCTAACGGACAGATGACCGAGCAATAGATGCGTCCGAACACGAGTGTCAGCACAACCAGTCCGATAATCACTGCCACGTTCAGTGCCAGCACGGCTTCCAGGAACTGTAGCTTCGGCATCCACGCAAACCAGTGGCGTGCCGTTCCTGTGAAGTCGACAAACAGCCAAGTAATGCCAATCATCATTACGGCGGCCAGAATAATCCTAATCTTTCTTAGCATAAAGTATTTGTTTAGTTTTAGTATTTTACTTTTTTACTTTTTTACCTTTTTACTTTTTTACCTTTTTCTCGTGCATCGCACGATTTGTATGCTGAGCTCATAGAGCAGATATATCGGCAGTGCCACGACGAACAGTGTAAACATATCCGTTGTCGGCGTGATGATGGCGGCTACGACGAGGATGGCGACGATGGCATGACGGCGGTATTCACTCATCATCCGACTGTTGATCAGTCCCATGCGTCCCAACAGTCCGCAGACCACAGGCAGTTCGAACACCACGCCCATCACCAGGCTCATGCCTATCAGCGTGTCGACGTACGACTGCAGCGTCAGCATGTTGGCAACGTCGGGCGACACCTGATACGTGCCCAGGAACCTGACCGTCAGCGGGAACACCACGAAGTAATTAATCAGCGTGCCCATCAAGAACATCACGTATGCCGCACCCACTATCCAGACAACATAATGCCGCTCGTTTTGGTAGAGCCCTGGCGACACAAAGCGGAACAACTCATATAATATATAGGGTGAAGCCACCAACAGTCCCGCATAGATAGCCGTACGCATGTGAATCATGAATTGCTCCGTCAGTCCCGTATTCATCAGGTGAATCGAAAACGGGTCAACGCCTAACAGCCGGTACGTCACGAAGTCGCTACTCCGCGGAGCCAATACCACGCTGAACAATGGTTCCTTCAGGCAGAACGCTGCCACAGCGAACACCACGACGGCTACACCCATCCGTATCAGCGACGAGCGCAACACGTCCAGATGGTCCCAGAAGGTTAGCGCATCAGTTTTCACTCCTTACTTCCTCATCCGTCATTTCCTTCACTTCCTTGATTTCCTTCACTTCGTCATCCACTTCCTTGATGCCCTCCTTGAAGCTCTTGACGCCCTTGCCCAAGCCCTTCATCAGCTCGGGAATCTTCTTGCCGCCAAACAGCAACAGCACAATCAGTGCAATGACTATGATTTCTTGCATGCCTAATCCAAACAAAAGCAGTTTCATCTTTTTTTCTCCCTATTTTTGATTATAATCCTTGCAAAGATACACATTTTTTTAAATGTTTAATGTTTAATGTTTAATGTTTTTTGTATCTTTGCAGGCAAAATAACAACATTTAACTATGGAGTACGAATTTATTCTACGAATCTTCGTTGCCGCACTGCTTGGCGGCCTCATCGGTCTCGAACGCGAATACCGTGCCAAGGAGGCCGGTTTCCGCACCCATTTCCTCGTTGCCTTAGGCTCGGCATTGTTCATGATAGTCTCTGCCTATGGCTTCGGCGATGTCCAGATGGACGGCATGACCTCTCGCTGGGACGTGTCGCGTGTCGCCTCCCAGGTGGTCAGCGGCATCGGTTTCATCGGTGCCGGCACCATCATCTTCCGTAAGCAGGAGAATATGGTCAGCGGCCTCACCACCGCCGCCGGCCTCTGGGTCACGGCAGCCATCGGCCTGGCCTGTGGCGGTGGCATGTACGTCTTGTCCACAGCCAGCACCCTCCTCGTCCTCTTCGGACTGGAAGCCTTCAACTATTTCCTCCGCAAGTTCGACAAGCACCGTAAGGAATAACCTTGTCTCACAGGGGGACTGTCCCCGTGTGAGGTGACAAATAGAAAACAACAACGATTATGGCAGAGAAAACGTATAGACTATCATTAGACCAGTTGAACGACATTGTTAGTGATGCCGTTACCAATGCACTGAAGAAACTTGATAGTTTGGAAATCATCGAGGACGAACAGAAAGAGAAGCCTGCTGTCAAGGTGGGTGAGTTTACTGATGAGCAATATCGTGAAGCTATCGTCACGATGGAACGTAACCGAGGTGCAGGCGATGAACCCAAGGTCGGCATCTTCTGGTATAACGCCACGCTGAAGGAACTCTTTGGCGTAGTCACTCACAAGCGTACCGATTACTTGCGTCCTAATGCTGGTGGCGGTCTCATCACGTGTAGCGAGATGCATGAAGATGTCTGGAAGAAAGAGTTCCGCAAGCAAAAGTACCATGGTGGTGGTATCGGCCCTTTCAAGGGTGAATACCAGATGAAACCCCGAGGTCGTGTGTTCTACAATCCTTCCGACAATCAGTACATCATTGCCGTTGGTTCATGGATTGAACAGAATCCTGAAGCCATCGACCTTATTATTGAGGAGTTTGACCTGCCCCGTGAGCTGACCGTAGTGCAGAAAGCTACCCATTGGGATATTGGCCAGACTTGGAATGACTAATAGATCTCCAATTGATCTCCAATTAAACTCTAATTCATCTCTAATTCATCTCTAATTCTAGAAACTAGAGATGTATATGATTTGAATACAACACGGCTGAGAAACTGAACCAACTGCTCGTCAAGCTGTTGCTGGCCACAGGGCAGCTTGCGGAGGGAGGCGAGTACGACGTTGACTTCGACCACCAGTTCGAATGGGACTATTGGACACGTGGTGTTACCCGTGGAGCCTCTAACGACGGTACAGCCTTTAAGGCAAGTGGAGAGTTCGCAAAGTAGACTATATATATAATCAATAAGTAGAAAGGGTTTCCGTTTGGAAGCCCTTTCTTACGTTAGTACGTCAGTTATATCCGACTCAAACCTTAATCATATTTATCTGACGGCGATTCCCCTCAGGTCGCACCGCAAAGTGTACCCAGATGCTCTTTGCACTCTTTTCTATCAACAGTTCGTCAAAGTCCTCTTTCGATTCGTCGCTGATGTCGAGTAGGGTAGTGGCGTAGCGAAGGGCCTGCTCAACACCCAAGCATCGGATATCCACGGCGCACCCCGTCAGGTGGTTTGAGTTCGCTGCACCACCCACCGCCTTATTCACTTGCGGACTCCTATACCCGCTGTTGATGACAATTGGGTCGTTACCCTCGCCATACAGGTCGTTCCACCGTTTGCGCAGGCGCTCCAGCCATCGGCAGACTCTACGAAGGTTATTCACTTGCTCCTCGTTAGGAACGTTTTCTAACTTAACTTTTGTTTTGCACATCTCAGCGAGCGTAAAGTGTGGCGTTAAGTGAGAGCCATCAAGCTCGCTTGAATGGCCGAGCGCAGCCATACTCGACGAAGTCAAGTGCTCGCTGAGTCGTGCCTGTTTGTTAATTTCTGCTATCATAATTCATTATATTTTTGCATTTGTCGCAAATGTCGCATGTCGCAACTATGCTATCATGGTTTGCAGTTTCCTATATTTACCGAAATCGTCACCTTCAGCTATTCTTTCAATAAAGTTGTCGGCTTTTAGACGTTCTATCTTTTTGTCGGCAGCCCTCGGTTTGTCGTAATGGAATACTCTAATCACATCATCCTTGGTAAATACCTCCGGCAACTGATTGAAGCCTTCAATACTCTTTGAAGCATGTCGCTTCCCCGAGAACTGCACGTCGTTGTTCATGTCGTCGAAATACTTTTCTGCCAAGGTGCCGAAGAAGTGCTGCTGCATGGCATACTGGATGCGGGCTATCAGTTCGCAGAGGCGCCAATCCGTATCGTCCACTTCGTATGTGCCCGTCCAGTTGCTGCCCTCTTGGTGCAGCTGGTCCCAGTGGCGCATGTCGATGAACGGTGCCGAGAAGTTCAGGGCGTGGTAAGGCACACGTTTCAGCATCAGCTCGTTGGCTTCGCTGTCGTCCTCGCGACAGTCGTCCATGCGGTTCTTCGTCCAGTCGTACAGCCGTTTCACCAGTGGCCACAGCGGCAGTTCTCCATAGCGTCCGTCCAGCTTGTAGGCCCACGACTTCATGCGCTCTATGCGCTGCCAGTCTATGTCCGTAGCCTCTTCGTACTTGATCATCTCGTAGTTCGTCTTGGGCATGGGGATGACCGTCAGACGAGTCGAAAGACCTGAGCCGAAGTTCCTTTCGTTCACCTTCTTTTTCAGGGCAATGAGCGTACCTGAGTAGATGTAGTTCCACATCACGCGGAACTCGTCGACGGGTGAATCCTGATTCTGATACATTTGGCCGTCCTTCTCGTTATGGAAGGCTTTCAGCTCCATGGCCTGCTTGTTAATCCACTGACCACCACTCTGCAGGGTTATCGAATTATCCAGCTCCGTATCGAAGGTATACATGTGCAGCTGCATCTCCTTGCCGTCCACCATCTCCTTTGCGTTCAGCATGTCCTCTATCAGCTGGCCATTCGACGTTCTTGATGGGTGTATGCGGATAATGCCCTGCGGCTTGTCCTTACCCTCCTTGTTCGCGGCCTTCTTTCTGTTGTCCTTCTTATATCGGTTCAATGCCGCCTTGCCAGCCGTATCGGCAGCCTGCATGGGTGTTATCAGCACGTCGTTGATGTCGTCGGCCATCGACTTGTTCGATGCCGGATGTCCGATGATGTATAGCGAGCAGTTCAGCCGTCGTTCCTGTTGCGGACGGTGGTAGAAGCGGTACCAGCAGCGCGTCATCAGCGTCATCAGCACGCCACCCGCCACGAACATCGCAGCTGGATACTGGCTCCGCTTCAAGCCCTCGCAGACATCCTTCAGTACCGGGAAGTCACCAAACATCGCTTCAATTTCAGAGCCCCAATTATCTAATTGAGAATTGAGAGTTGAGAATTGAGAATTATGATTACCATTGGCGGTATCACAAAGGGATGGTTCTTTTGTTACATTCGTTATCTCCTGATAGGTTTTCCCTGTCACCGCCTTGATGGCATTCTGCATGGCTGTACTGGGGTAAGGATTCGAGGTGCTTTCTTCCCTCTTCGCCTTCTGCTTCGCTGCGCTTTCCACCGTCTGCGCCACGTTCTCATCCCGTTCAGCGATGATTTCCTGCACCCAGCTTTGTGCTTCGACGATGCGCTGCACCAGCTGCTTGTCGCCGTCAAACATAAGCAGGAGGTCTGTGGCAAGTATAAGGCTCTGCTTGTGACGGTTCGAGTCATCAGCACATGGCAATTTATCAGCAAAGCGCTGGTCAATAATACTTTGAATATCATAACCCCTCCATTTTATTTCTGAACACGAATTGCTCGAATTACACGAATTATTCGTTTGATTCGTGAGATTCGTGTTCGTCTTTCCTGTGTTCTTTTCATCATCAGCATTAAACTCATGATATAGTGGTTGAGTTTCCTTCTCACGGTATAGTTGTGTGTACCGCTTGTCAAATTCTTCGTCATAATAGTCAAATAAAAGTTCTTCGTTAATATACAGAATATCGTCCTCCTTCGGGGCGAACGAGTTGCGCGTGGCGTCGATGCAGCTTTCATCGGCCTTGTAGCCCAGCTTTTCAGCCATCACTATCTGGTTATCAGCCAGATTGCCAATGCTGCCGTCTGCTACACCTACAATACGTGCACCATAGCCGCTGCTGGTGATGTGTACCAGCGCTATGCGCTTCATCAGTTCTTCATCGTCACGCAGCTTCCACCATATCTGCATGGGGTTCTCCACATGGTCAATGTCAAGCATGAAGAGTCCGTTCAGGTGGCAGTCTGCCAAACGGCGATGACGGAAGAGAGTGCCTTTATCCGTAGGTGTCTCGTCAAACTCATAGCAGCCGAAGATGAATGCAGGCAGATTGTCCTTCAAGTCCTGTGCAAAGGCCATCAGCTTTTCAGCATCCGTCTTCTCAGCCCATGCTTTTTTGGCAGCCTCTTTCTTCAGCTTCTGCTTTTTCAGCAGGAACTTCTGGTATTCCGTATTGTTCAGCCACGTCTGTATGGCCACGGGGCCTTCGGTCTTGCTGGCCTCCACTGCTGCAATGATGGCTCTGCGGGCATTGATGCGCCACTCCGTACTCGGTTTCCTGACTTGCTCCCAGAACACTTCCTTTGTGCAAGGAAGTGCCTGAGAGAAGTGCGTGTTTTCTTGATAACAGAATCCTCCCATGGGCTATACTCTATCTATGATATCATCGTCAGTGACCTCTTTCGAAGTCTTCTGCACCTTGTTAAACGTCCTGATGATCTCTGAATAGTTCGCTCCGATGACCTTCGCCATTTCAGCCTGTAGCTGCAGCAGTTCGCGCTCAACGGTAGGGCCGCAGTCCAGCGTGGTCTGAATCACCACCTGCTTCTGCGTCTTGTTCAGGTACACCTTCAGACGCTGCGTGTCGTGCAGCAGTTTGCCCTTCACTTTGAGCTTCAGCTCACTCTTCAGCTCGCCCTTCACCAGTTCCGCAAACTGCTCCTGCATCGTGGCTACGGGGTCGGGGTCGTTGGCATCCACATTGATATGGATTGAGTAGCTCGACTCCTTCTCGCCCTCACTCTTGTAGAACGAGCTCTTGCCCTTCTGCTTGATCATCCTGCGGTTGCTCTCCTTCGATGATTCGGGGTTCACTACTACGACATCGTTGCCGTACATCTTCACACGTGCCCTAAAGGCCTTCACCGGCTTTCCTTCCGGCTTCTCAATAAAGTTTTCTGTCATATTATTACTTTTTGATTTGTTCAACCATAGTTTCAAACAGTGCCAACGACTGTGGTAATACCTGTGGTATATCCATACGTTGAGGTTTCAACACCGTGTTCAGCTGCTGATACGCATCCCAGTAGCTGATTGGGGCGTCATGTCGCATCAGGGCAATCAGCTGTTCTGAGGTCTCGTTAATCTGGCTGGAGTTCAGCGGATATGGTGACGACTGTCGCAGCACCTCGTTCTGTGTATCGTGCAGAATGCGCTTCTCAACCAGTATGCCTATCAGTCGCAGCATGCCGTCACGATCCATCTGTGCCGATTTCAGCAACCCCATACGTTCACGGCGAATCTTCTGATATGGCTCGTAGTCGTCAGCCCATTGCTGTGCCCGGGTTATGATGTCGCTCACACCCAGCTTCTCCGACTTCTTACATCTTCCATCAGACTTCTGCATGCCCCAGCACGCATAGTTGCTGACCACATCCTGAGCCCCCAGAATCGTCTGGTTATGACACACCTTCACCATCGGGCCTATACCCAGCTGAATACCCTTCTGATGATAAGCTACCGCCAAGCACGTCACGATGTCGTCCGTCTCATCGCTGCGTATCTCGATGTTGGCATACACACGGCGCAACAGATGTGCCTCGATGGCACGTTCACCGTATTTCTCTTCCAGCTGTGGCAACAGCGTTACACCAGGGCGGCGCGAGTCGCGGTTGGCAGCGGCAAAGATTTCCTGTATTACAGGCTTCAATCCGCGTTGTTCGAAAGCTTCCAGCACCTCACTAATCAGTGCAAAGTGGTAGATACCGCCTACGGGGTCGCCCGTCGGCAAATTCTCGTGGTAGCTCTTTTCCAGCTCCTCCAGCGTCAGCACCTGTACTGGTGCCTCCGCAAAATTCAATTGTCTTTGTTCCATTATATTTTTATTTTTTAGTTGCTTATTGTTTATTCCTTATTGTTTATATCCCGAACAACAAGACTTCCTTGGTGCATTTGTCAGGTGCAAATTCATCGAAAACCTCATCCTCATGACAATTACTTCGATAATTTGAAGCTTTCCTGATTCGTGTTTTTATTTGGCTCCTAACCCTTCTTCTGGTCAAAGGTTCACCATTCTTGCTGTTTTTTTCGAAGGCTGCATACGCACCAAGTATACCCTCATTTATCAAGTCAAGCACAGATAGCGTATTTACCTTTTCGCTATGATTGTAAGCCACCAAAATAATATAAGGAATAAAGCCTTCCATCAGTTTTGTAACGGCTCCGGGTTTCTGACGGTTTTTCAGATAGATGTCCCGTTGCTTCTTCGTCATCCGCTTCAGTTTCTCCATGTCACGGACAAAGGCACGTACATTCTTGTCATTCGACGCCTTCAACTCCTGTATTATCACTTTGTATTTCATCGCAGCGACCCATTATTTTTCATTCTACTCAAAACGCTCTTCTTCAACAGCCCCATTTCCATGGCAATCATCTTGTAGCAGATGTCCAGCACCAAGTCTGCCGATGCCACGCCCGTGGTATACGCCACATGCTGTTTGGCAAAGTCCACCAGGTTCTCGGCCATCGTGATCTGCATCTCCTCGTCGAAGCCCCGCACGTGGTACGACAATATACCATACAGTTCCATACTCACCACGCCTTGCAGGCTCATCAATTCACGTTCAGCCAAACGAGTCAGCTGATGTTCGGGCAACAGGTTTTCATGCTTCACCTTTACACCCTTGGTGCATTTGCGCACCGTCGAAAAATTCTTCAGTTCTTTCAT
>JAFVHO010000101.1 GCA_017474485.1 Prevotella sp. | reverse complement strand
TTTTGTAACGAAAACGGAATTACCCCCTCCTTTTCGCTACAGCAAAAAATGTTGTCTCAGCCCTAAAAACAAAGAAAATGAGGCTCCTTAACATTTATTAAGTACCTCATTCTTGGTTTTGTCTTAGAAATCCCTGTTACTTGAGGGAAAACGAATGTCCCTCACGTGCCTTCAGCCCTCTGTACATCAGCCTTTGAGAGGGGTTATGTGAGTATGTGAGGGTAAAAATGATGTAGCAAAAAAGAAGTGGGAAAAGTCAGCTAACAGCTACGCTTTTCCCACTTCTTTGATTCTTAGGATTATCTTAAAAATCCAGATAGCGCCATGAGTCTGCAATTTCGCCCGATGCGCTAGTAGCCGGTGTCTGCTTCTTTCTCATCTTCATCTGTGTGGCCTGCTGCGATACGTTGTATTTCAGTCTGTCTGACAGGTCGCCAAGCTTGATATAGCCGGAAGAATTCTGAATTTCTTTCAGCAGATAGTAAGTGAATAGACCGTGTCCCTGCTCGGGATAACCTTGAGCAGTCTCGTTGCCCTGGGCAGCAGAGAATACCACGATACGACCATTGCCAACAGCGGTTTCTTCAGCTTCGATTTCCACACCGCGTAATCCCTCAGACACGCCTTCGTTATCGCGGTTGATACCGCTGAAACATGCATCCATGAACACTGAAACGTGATTGAAGGCCAGATCGCCTATTTTTGCATAGAAATCGTCGAGGGCTATCCCCCTTCGAGGATTCGTTCCGCGTACGTCAGTGGGCAAGATATAAGCTTTATTCTTGTTCTTAATATCAGGAACACCATGTCCTGCATAATATACTATCAAAGTCTTTTTCTCACGATCGCTGATTGACTTCACCCAATCCTCGAGTTCCTCCTCCAGAATCATTTGTTTAGTGGCATCTTCTGTAAGGTGAATGTTACTGGTAGGAATACCGAGCGTATTCTTGCAGTATTCGGCAAAGACACGGGCATCGTGAATGGCGTATGGCACGTCGGCCACGAAGCGATAGTTTTGATTGCCAATAATGAGAGCGTATGTATCCTGGCGCGTTCTTATGGTGCTAGGAATCATAGAGTCTACCGACGATGTTTTCACGTCATAATTCACTTTCGAAATTTGGTTTTCCAACAGTTTGGCTACCGACGGCATTGACAGTCCGAATTCATGGCAGTTTTCCTTGTTGATGTAGGAGGGAAGCGAACGAATCTCACCATTATAGAGAGAGTGACGTATCATGTCGTCAACCTCCACCTCACTTGCGAAGGTATGATGGCCCAGTATGGTAGTAGGTCCAAGTTCGATAGTCTTGATATTGGTACAAGAGGCGAATGCCTGATTACCCACACGGCATTGTGACGGAATGCTGACGGCTGTCAACGACGAGCATTCGGCAAAGGCGATGGTCTCAATATTTCGTAGTTGACGGGGCAGAGAGATGTTGCGCAGTCGGCTGCAGTTAAGGAACGCGGCCCAGCCTATATCAGTCAGGTTTGTTCCTTCGAATATTACCTCTTGTAGTTCTGTGCAGTTGGCAAAAGCACACGAACCAATACGTGTAATATTCGCTCCTATTTCAACCTTCTTCACGTTAAGCTTCTTTTTTATCCAGGGAGCTTTTTGAATATTTAGGTCGTAGTCTTTAATCTCTACGCTCTCTCCACGATTGTTAACATTTTGGATTGTAAGTGTATATCCATCGAATGTCCATTTCGCGTCTTCACCACAGGTGCCATCCAATTTATAGACAGCCGACTGAGCAAAGGCTGCCGGTATGCATATAATTGCCATCAAGACAACTGCTAAATATCTTTTCATCATAATACTAATGTTTTTAAAATTGATAATATTTTAATGCTTGTAATTAAAAAAGGGACTGTTGACTATTACATTCTGAACTGGATGAAAACACGGTTTGTTGCCGACTTAAACTTATTGCTGTCGTCTTCAAACTCTTTAGTATTCATTGATTTGTAAGTCCATGTAGCTGAACGGTGCTCATAACCTATACCGATGACCTTCCATGACATGGTGAAACCGAAACTGCTGGTAAGACCGTGGCCCCAACAGAGCTTTAGGTTGTCGCTCATCTCCTTATAATCTGCATTGTCCACGTTCTGGTGGTTCAGATCGGCCTCTTTCTTATTCTTCATGTAAAGAAATGACACGCCATAACCTATGTGGTAGTATGCATTGAACTTCATATGGTGGAGTCCTCTGGCTTTGATATAGTTGAAGGGGGCAATGGTCAGTGAAGGACCTAAACTCATACTGTAGTTGGCTTCATACTTCTCAAGATTCCAGGGTATATAGTAATAGGTCTCAGTCTTCGCACCGTTAATCACAGTTTTCTTGTTGCTACTATCATAGAGATAGTCACCGTCTGCGGCCTTGAAGTGGTTGACACCGAGGTCAATATAAGTGTAGTCAATATTGAACTGCAAAGTGTTGGCAATAGCTTTCTTATGAAGGCGATAGCTACGCCCCAGTTGAATTGATGCTCCCCAGTCAGACTTAAACTTAGATACGACCCCGTTACCAATGCCTGTCGGAATCTGCCCATCCGGATCCAAGGTAGAATTAGCATAGGCGATATTGAAGTAGCCCCTACGCCCCCATACCTCCTCAAAATGACGGAAACTGTTGTTGCGCGAGTTAATCTCCTGCTGTTCTCTGATGATGTCGCTAATAGTAGTAATCTCTGTAGAATCTTCAGCCCAGTCGATGTACTTCTGCTGTTCATCATCATTCACGTTTTGTGCAAAGGCACTTGTGAATGCCATACTGGTAATTAGTAAAATAAGTTTTTTTCTCATTGCTATAATTGTTTTGATTAATTATTATTGCTATTGGCAGGCTGTGTGCCACGTATCTCTATCCATTTCTTCTGCACCACCATGTCGCGATCTTTCCGCTGACAGTTGAGCAGCCATTTTTGGAACTCACGTGTATTCAGCGAGTTGGGATGACGTCGGTCGCCTACGTTGTCAATACACTTGGTAAACGGAAACGGCGAATAAATAATTACCAACTGGTTGTACTCCAAAGGTTGCTTAGTCTTGAGATTGTAGTTCACTGCCATGTGGTTCACCTCTTTATCAAAGAATTCGTATTCTTTACCGCTTCTCACAGGGTAACGTCCAGAAGGATCATTTCTATAGGGCAACAGGCAGCACGTTTCGTTTTCGCCTAGCACAAGATAGATGGCTACGAAGCCGTCAGCAGGCGACTGAAAATTGACATAGACACGCTCGCCGCTGTTAAACTGAGTGGTCTCCACTTTACCTGCATCGCCACCCTTCATAACCGTCCATTTCAGGTCGGTTGAAGGGGGAGTAATCTCGCGCACTTTCCCCCATACTTCAGCCTTGAAGGTCAGTTTGCCGTCGTTATATTCCACTTCTATCTCAGGTTCTTTAGTATTCATTAACCAGTCGCCCTTTGCCATTGCAACGGTATTTTCCCAGAAGAATGAGCTCGTGGCCTCGCCATTGGTTTCAGCATTGCTGTCAATGACATCGGAGGTAACGATTTCGCCGAAAACCTTCTTGATGGCTTCGGCTTTTGCCAGTTCGATGCATTTGTGTTTAGCCTCACGCAGGGTGATGTGGTCATTATCACCTATTGTATAGGTATATTTTCCGTTGACCTCTTCAACACGTTGCGCGTGCATCATCACAGGAAAGGCTACCAGAGCCACAATGAGAAGAATTGTATTTCGAATCATAACTTGTAATATACGTTTTAGTTTTTTACCTCTTTGATAATAACATTTCTTTTGGTATGAATCATTCAAATTATTGTTTTAATAGATAGTAGAGTTGTACATCGATAAGACCGTCAGGGCGTTTACGGAGAATGCGAAGCGATGGCTGGGGAAGTTCCACCTTCCTACTGACATTGGATTGTATGCCCAAAACCAGCGTTGTACTATCTGTACCTGTACCGTCGGTCTTCTCAGTTGCCACAAAATGGCTGCTCGTCGTTCCGCCCTTGCTGTGGGCATGTTGTGACTTGGCATTCATTTCAGCTTTGCGTCTGGCCTTGTCCTTATCCTTATCTGTACCTTGTCCTATAATAGACAGCATATCACCGTCATCCTCCAAGAGCGAAAAATAGGCGTTTACGTCAGCTTGCAATACCTCCGGATTGCTCCATCCCTCCCATCCTTCTGCCTTGAGTTTCTTGTAATATTGTCGGCATTCTTTCTTCAGGCTACCCTTGCTGCCGGGTACACCTGCCATACTCAGTGTGATGTTCATACAGAAAAGCATGCTTAACACAACACAACATAATCTCATTATTTTCATCGGTTTTTTCATTATTGAAGTATTGTCATGTCTGCGACGGATTCTCCGCCATGGCTGCAAAGATAAGCATTTTATCTTAAACGACAAAGAAAAAAAGAAAAAAACTGCAATATTTGCGAGAGAAACGGCTCCTCGATTGCAGAGAAGCGATATATCTCTCGAAGAGTGATAAGTGCGGGACGGTTCTCTACTTAACTACACGGGCGAGCCGTGATGGCTCGCCCGCGTATATTCCAAAATCAATTTACATCAATCAAAAGTATAGAAATCCCATTGTAACGGATATTCAGGGCTATAGGAGGCATCTCCCTCTTCATCGTAAATTTCAGGAGAGCCTGCCAACAATACATCGTTCTGTTCGATGACAATAGCCTCACATGTGGGGGCAGAATAAAATTTCTTGTATTTCATGCTTTAGGGATTCTTTATTTAACAACTACCTTCTTTCCGTTTCTAATATACAGTCCGCGAACGGGATTCTTCACCACACGACCTTGCATGTCATGATAATCAGCACAGCATCCTGTATCGTCAGTCTTCAGCCCATCTACAGCCATTATTCCAAGATGGTTCGGCAAGGTCAAAGACGGAGAACTCATATTGCCAGGCAGAGCCAGCCATGCACGGTGTCCCTCTATGGCGAAGGCAGCACCGTCTGCTGCTCCCCAATGCCATCCAAACTGTTCGCTGTTAGTCTTGCTATAGCTTAGCTTATAGTATTTTGCCGCACCGTCGGTTGCTGTCGTGCAGTCGATATCTGAACCATACAACCAATTACCGTTATTGGCTTCAGTATCAGGGGTGACTGTATAGTCAAGGTCTATCGTATACGCTTTCGACTCTCCTGCAGTTTCTCCCTCAGCGCTGTATAGCATGACAGCCAGTCCTGCTGGAATGATATTGCCTGTCACTTGCTTATAGGCAGGATGAGATGCCGATGCCAGTCCACTTATAGTATATGCCACCAGTCCGGCGGGCAGCGTTGCATCTGCTTTCGAGTTGTAATAAGTGGCGTAGCCAGCCGCTGCCGTCGTGATGTCGACTGAAGGGGTCACCAGAGTGAAGTAACCGCCATCGAACCTACCGTTGCTAAACGTGTTCTTGTAGTTTTCCACATAGGCCACAGGTACACACAGGATGGCTGGATTCTCGCTCGTTCCCACACCATCGAAGCAGGTCCCGTAGTACAATTCTGGTACATCGCCTTCAAAAACGACCAATGACAGATTACTGCAATCACGGAAAGCGCCCTTACCAATAACAGTAATTGTAGCAGGTATTACGATGCTCTTCATATGTTCACTTCCATCCATACCAGTATGGTCTATCTGGGTAACGTCATATCCACCTATCTGGCTGACAATGGTCAGTTTATAGTCCAATGGGGCAGCCGTAGCCTCATCATATCCTGCAACTATATAGTGGTCAGTGTAGAAATCATACACAATGCCATTGAGGGCACCTGTAGCAATGATTTTGAACCAACCACCATAAAATTTTCCTTCAACGAACTCTGCTTGATAATTCGGCTGATAGTCCATTGACACGACTAACAATGCAGGGGTTTCTACTGTTCCTAAGCCATCGAAAGCTGCACCATCTATGTTTGCAGGTATGTCTCCGCTGAATTTTATGCACGTCAGAGACGGACTATCCTTGAAGGCACCTGCCGATATCGTCTGCACACTGGCAGGGATTGTTACCATCGTAAGTCCCGTGTTGGTAAAGGTGTTTGTTCCAATAACAGACAGACCGTCATACATGTATACATATTTCAAATTGGTACATTCCTTGAACGTTCCATTCAGTTCTTTAATTGTTGGCAACGAGATGCTTGTTATGTTGCTGCATCCTTCGAACACAGGTCCCAACTTCTCTATACCAGTAGGAACAGATGACAGGACGAGTGACGCACAGTTCTGGAAGGCATAGTCACCTATAATTG
Source organism: Prevotella sp. (assembly GCA_017474485.1). Taxonomy (GTDB): domain Bacteria; phylum Bacteroidota; class Bacteroidia; order Bacteroidales; family Bacteroidaceae; genus Prevotella. The sequence continues at coordinate 34,400 of JAFVHO010000101.1, read as the reverse complement.
TCAGTCCTGTAGTCAGTTCTGCCTTCGTCAGGCTGGAACATCCTGAGAAGGCACGTTCACCTATGCTTTTTACAGAACTGGGTACGGTAATCGTCAGCAGACTGGTTGCATTGCTGAATGCATCGTCGGCAATGCTGGTCACAGTATAACCGTCTATCTCGCTGGCAACTATCAGCTTATTAGAACTTGTCTCTGCTGTTGTTGCATCATAGCCTGTTACGGCATAGCTGCCATTCGCATAGGTATAAACGATGCCATTGGCTGTATAAGGCGAAAGAGGTATATCGCTGCTGGCAGCCTGAATACCGCTAAACGTACCACCACAGAACGACGTACCACTTATCTTTGTCTGATAGTTAGCCAGATAGCTTGATGGAACTATTAAGGTTGGTTTAGTACCAAACCAAGAATTGCCGACATAATAGAAAGCATCGGTTGCCAAAGTGGCAGGAACATCGCCTAAGAATCTCACTGTTTTCAATTTCGAGCAATATTGGAAAACTTTTACGTCAACATTTGTCATTGTACTTGGAATGAGTACGCTCTCTAGATCCTGACAATGCTCAAAAGCCGCTTCCTCAATAGTTGTCACATTATCTGGTATGACGATATTCTTCAGTTTACCCCAAGTAAACAAACCTTTAGGTATAGCGGTTAGGCCTGCTGGCAATTGGCATTGCAAGATGCTGGAATTACCAAATGCATAATTACCGATGGCAGTTACACCATCAGGTATGTCTATAGTGTAGAGTTGGTTGCAGTAATAAAAAGCAGATTCTCCTATGGTTTTCAGTCCATCTGGCAGATGAATACAACTTAATCTTGAACAGCTACTGAATGCCATTCGGCCAATGCTCGTCACTCCTGCAGGGATTGTGATGCTTGTCAATGTCTGACAATCGTAGAACAGTTCGTCGCTGATAGCAGTCAGTCCATCGGGTAAGTTGATGTCTTTAAGTAGCCGACATCCAGAAAAAGCAGATTCTCCTACCTCTACAACAGTATTCGGAATATTGATATTTATCAGATCTCTTTTATTATTAAACGACCAACTTCCTATGCTCGTTACTCTATAGCCATTCACCTCCGAAGGAATAGTAACTACAGACGGATTTTCTGATGAGGGATAAGCCCAATGGTTTATTTCACCCTCGCCCACCTGACAAGTCTTTTCTGCTTCACTGATAATTTTATAAGTTAATTCGACACCCTCGACAGTTGCTGCCGTAAATGTGTCGCCATCTGCTGCCCTTACCCATAGAACTGTCAGCAAGAGAGCAGTCACCAATAATAGTTTTTTCTGTTTCATCCTTTTATTCCAGATTAGTTTGTCATATTTTCCATTGTCCGTTTAGTTTAAGAAAGAATATATGAAGAGAATGTAACCCCAAAGACAGATACATCCCCTTCATATATAAGCAGAAATCTCGATTAGTCCTCGAGTTCGATGGGCTTGTACTTAGGTACAAGGGCCTTCATGATGCACCAGCCGATGAGGTAGGCTACGGCACAGATGCAGAACACAACCATATAGGCAGCGGGCTTACCCTCGAAACCAAAGAACTGGAAGGCACTGCCCTGAGCAGCAGCCCAATCGAAGAAGCGGCCAGAGCCGAGGTTGATGGACATAGAGCCGATACCGCCAGCCATCGTACCCAAACCAACAATGGTACCAATGGTAGACTTGGGGAACATGTCACCAATGGTCGAGAAGAGGTTAGCACTCCAAGCCTGATGACCAGCACCCAGCAGACCAATCAGAATGGCAGGCCACCAAGCGCTATAGGCACCCATAGGCTGCGCAAACAGACCCAAAACGGGGAAGCAGGCGAAGATAAACATAGCACGCATGCGGCCTAGATAGGGATTCATGCCCTTCTTGTCGACAAAATAGGTAGGCAGATAGCCACCACCAATGGACAGGATGGTCACGATGGCATAGAGCGTGAAGATAAGCAGGATACCCATAGTAGAGTCGGAGGTATAGCCATACTGGTCGCTGAAATAAGCAGGTGCCCAGAACAGGAAGAACCACCACACACCATCAGTCATGAACTTACCAACGAGGAACGACCACGTCTGCTTGTAGGTAAAGCACTTGAAGAACGGAATGGTCTTCTCCTCCTTCATGTTGTCGCGATTCTGCGACTCAGCAATATCATTGTCTTGCTCAATGTAGTTGAGCTCAGCCTGATTGACACGCGAATTCTTAGCGGGTTTGTCGTAAAGCCATGTCCACAGGCCCATCCAGATGAAACCTAAGGCACCAATGATGATGAATGCCATCTCCCAACCCCAGGCACGAGCCAAGAGGGGAATCGTAGCAGGCGCAGCCAACGCACCAACGGAGGCACCGCTATTGAAGATGGAGGTAGAGAAGGCACGGTCCTTCTTGGGGAAGTACTCAGCCGTAGCCTTGATGGCAGCAGGGAAGTTACCAGCCTCACCAACAGCGAGAATCAGACGGCAAGAGAGGAAGAGCCAAACGGAGATGGTAGCAATGGCCACAGCGGCATCACCCGTAAGTTGACCTAACTGAGCCACTGAGTCATAGCCCTCGACAGTCATAGCCACCCAGCCGCAACCAGCGTGGAGAACGGCACCCAATGACCATACGAAAATAGCGATGAGGTAACCCTTCTTGGTGCCCATCCAGTCGATGAACTTACCAGCGAAGAGGTTGGCAATAGCATAGAACAGCGAGAACATACCAGTAATGGTACCATAATCGCCATCGGTCCAGTGGAACTCTGGAGCAATAAAGTCCTTCCAAGTTAGTGACAGGACCTGACGGTCCATGTAGTTAATGGTGGTTGCCAGGAAGAGCAACGCACAGATGACCCAACGGAAATTGGACATCTTGGTAGTTTGAACTGCACTCATAGATATTGTTGTTGTTATTTGATATCAATGACGGGAATATTGTCCTTGTCGTTATAATACAGGTTTTCGCCAGCCATACCCCAGATGAAGGTATAGTAGTAAGTGCCGGCAGCAGCGTGGATGGACCACTCGGGCGACATGATGGCCTGCTCGTTGTGCAACCATACGACGCGGCTCTCATCAGGCTGACCCATGATGTGGGCAATGGTCTGATCCTGAGGCAGATTGAAGTAATAGTAAGCTTCGATGCGACGACCATGCAGATGGGGCGGCATCGTATTCCAGGCAGCACCAGGATTGAGCTGTGTCAGACCAAGTTGGAGCTGGCAAGGGCCCTCTTCCAACACGTCATTGACAATGAGTTTGTAAACGGTACGGTTGTTGCACTCCTCCAAAGAGCCTACGGGTCCCCAAACGGCAGCCTTCAGCGAACCCTTACGACCATCAAGGGTAATCCACTGAGTCTTATAGTGCTTATGGGCTGTTGCTGAGTTCAGATAGAACTTAGCAGGCTTCGAGGCGTCCTTCGAACGGAACAGCACCTCCTTGTTGACGTCCTTGTTCTTGTCAACATGTCCACGACCAATATAGAGAGCCTCTTTGGGAGCAAGAGCATACTCCTTACCATCGACGATGACCACACCGTCGCCCTGACCGCAGTTGACAACACCCAACTCGCGATTGTAGAGGAAATACTTGTCCTTGATGCCAGGATCTACGTCGAGACCCAGATCACGGAAGTTCTCAAGCTTCAGGGTCTTGTTGACAGGCATCGCGCCACCGAAGATGAAGCGGTCGTAGTGCGAATAAGTCAGGTTAATCTCGTCGGCTACCATCACTTTTTCCATGACAAAGCGCTCACGAAGAGTCTTCGTGTCGTAGTGCTTCACGTCCTCAGGATGGCAGGCCGTCTGGAAGTTTACTTTCTGCTGGGCAAAGCCACTGGTCATAGTGCCCATAAACAGTAATAAAAGAAATGATTTTTTCATTGTTATTGTATTTTAAATGATTTAGCACGGATTACTCGGATTTCACGGTCTTACTTTCCTTAGCGATACGCATACGGTTCCACACCACCATGCCAATGGTGATGAGCGTCAGGATGCCAGCACCAATCCACTGCAGGTAGGCTACGCACTTGTAGATGACCCAGCCAAAGAGTGACGAGGCAAAATCGAGGGCACCACCTTCGAAGCCTGCGGGAATGTCGGCAGCCTTGTCACCCGTCTGCTCGAAGACTGTGTGGGCAGCCTGCGTGAAGGCTGGGGCCATATCAGTAACGAAATAGAGGCCAACGGCAAGGGCAACAAGTCCTATAATGAAAGTCTTAACGACATTACCTTTGGTGAACGGCAGTACCACGGGAAAGAGGTAGAACATGCCTGCCAGTGAGGCCAAAGGCAGGAACTGGTTGCCAGGCAGCACAACGGCAAGGCCGAGAGCTACAGGGATGAGCAACAGCGAGACAACAAGCGTCGTGGGATGACCAATGACGACGGCAGGTGACATACCAATATATATCTTCTTACCATTGAATTTCTGCTTGACGACTTCCTGCGTCTTCTCGGCAATAGGCTTCAAACCCTCGATGAACAGCGACGTGATACGGGGAATCAGTTCCATAACGGCACCCATCGTGACACCCAAGAACAGTACCTTCTTGATGTCGAGTTGGGCCAGGACACCAATCAGGGCACCTACGATAACACCCAGGATGAGCGGTTCGCCCATGACACCGAACTTCTTCTTCATGCCCTCGGCATCTATGTTCAGCTTATCGAAACCAGGAATCTTATCAAGTGCCTTGCCAATGATGAGGGCAAAAGGTACAAAACTCTGACAGAAGGGCTGAGGAATAGAAATGCCCTGCCACTCAGGATAGTACTCCTGGAACTTGTCGGCAGTGAGGTCAGCCATGACCAGTGTGATGATGTAGCATACAATAGCAGCAAAATAGCCCCAAGCCAGCGACTGATCCATGACGAAATAGGCCACGGCACCGATGAAGGCGAAGTGCCAATAGTTCCATAAGTCGATGTTGACGGTACGTGTACAGCCTGTAATGAGCAACAGAAAGTTGACACCCAGACAAATGGGAATAATCAGGGCACCGACAGCGGTATTGTAGGCTACAGCGGCTGCTGCGGGCCATCCCATGTCAAACACCTTAAGCTGGAGGTCGTAGAGCTGGGAGATATCAGACAGCGGTCCTCCGAAGTTAGTGGTCAACAGGGCAGTAACAATGCCCAAGCCCACGAAACCGACGCCCACGTAGAGGCCCGACTTGAGGGAACGACCGAATTTCAGGCCTATACAAAGGCCGATGATGGTAAACAGAATGGGCATCATGACCGATGCACCCAAGCTGATGATGTAACTAAAGACTTGTTCCATTGTTTAAAATATCGATATTTCTTGTTCGTTTTAGCCTATTTGCTTGCAAAGGTAATAAAAAAAGAGCGAAAGACGTGCATCTTTCGCTGATTTTTCTTACTAAAACGTTTTCATTCGTTGTGTCGACGGCAAAACCTACAACCATAATTAGTCTTGGAAATAGACCTTTTTAACGCGATTCGAGACGCTGGTAAGCACTTCATAGGGAATAGTCTGGAGCACATCGCTCAGTACTGAGGCAGGCAGATGCTCTCCGAAAATTTCGACCGTATCACCCTCGTTGACGTTGGGAATGTCTGTCACATCAATCATTGCCACATCCATACAGATATTGCCTACATAGGGTGCCTTCTGACCATTGACCAGACAGTAACAGGCGCCACGCCCCAGATGGCGGTTCAAGCCGTCAGCATAGCCGATAGGGATGGCGGCAATAAGGCTGTCACGCGTCAACACACCCTTGCGACTGTAGCCTACCGTTTCGTCCTTGGGGACGCTGCGAAGTTGGAGAATCGTCGTTTTGAGAGTTGAGACGGGGTGCAGGGGTGCAGAAGCGGCACGGGGATCGTAACCATAAAGACCGAGACCGAGTCGACACATATCGAGCTGACGTTCGGGGAAATGCTGGATAGCAGCACTGTTGTCCATGTGGCGCAAGATCTTGTGCTTAAAGGCTGCCTGGAGTTTTTGGCTGGCTACGTCGAACTTCTGGAACTGCATAGTCGAGAAATTGTCGAAGTCGTCGCTGTCGGAACCCACGAAATGTGAGAATACCGAACGTGGAATGATGGCGTTCTGGCCTTTGAGGCGACGGATGACCTCGTCGATGTCCTTCTCAGGGTCGAAGCCCAGACGGTGCATGCCCGTATCTAATTTGATATGTACAGGCCAGCCTGTGATACCCTGCTGTTCAGCGGCATGAATAAGGGCATCCATCAGTCGGAAGGAATATACCTCAGGTTCCAGATCGTAGTCGAACATGGTTTTGAAAGCCGTCATTTCAGGATTCATAATCATGATGTTCTGCGTGATACCGTTGTGACGCAGGGTGACACCTTCGTCGGCTACAGCCACAGCGAGATAATCGACACGATGTTCCTGCAACGTCTTGGCAACCTCGACGGCTCCGGCACCATAGGCATCGGCTTTGACCATGCAAACCAATTTCGTCTCAGGTTTCAGGAAGGAACGATAGAAGTTCAAATTGTCGACCAATGCGTTGAGGTTGACCTCCAAAATGGTCTCGTGAACCTTTTGTTCCAACTGTTCGGTAATGCGATCAAAACCGAAAGGACGCGCACCCTTAATGAGGATAACCTCGTCATGGAGCGAGCGGAACTGTTCGCTATGCAGGAAGGCATCGGTGGTGGCAAAGAACGTTGAATGCGGAACGTTGAACGTTGAACGTTGTGATGCAATGTGAGTTCCGATGCCTATCAGTTTGTTGATGCCACGCTTCATGCAGAGGGCATTGACTTCAGCATAGAGGTCGGCATCCGTCTTACCACTCTGGAAGATATCGCTAAGAATTAAAGTGGTAGAGATTCCAGCAGCTGAACCGCTAGTCATAGTGGCAGCATTAGCACGACGTGACATGAAGTCGAGTGCAATATCCAAAGAATTGATGTCACTATTATACGAGTCGTTGATGAGCGTACAACCATGCTGGCCTTCCTTGACCTCCAAGCGCATGGCCACAGGTTCCAACTGAGGCATGCGTTCAGCCAGTTGGTCAGGTGTCACACCCAAGTACAAAGCGATGGCGGCACAGGCAAAAGAGCACTGCAACGAAGCTTCGTCGTAGAAAGGAATCTCATAGCAGGCTCGCGTACCTTTATATATATAAGACACCTTAGCACCATTTACTTTTGAAATATATAATGGTGCAGAGATATTCTCCCTACTCCACCCTATTTTCTCGCCCTTGAAACCACTACGACGAATACAACGCGAGACGATGTCGTCGTCACTGTTATAGGCAAGGACCTTAGCACCGTCGAAGAGACGCATTTTTTCCATACACTTCTCTTCCAGCGAACGGAAATTCTCCTGATGAGCCGTACCTAACGAAGTCAGCACACCAATAGTAGGTTGGATGATGTCGTGCAAAGCCTCCATCTCATCCATCTGACTGATACCCGCCTCAAAGAGGCCAATCTCCGTCTGTTCATTGAGAAGCCATACCGATAGGGGTACACCAATCTGCGAGTTGAAGCTCTTGGGCGAACGCGTTACCGAAAACTGGGGCGAAAGCAACTGGTAAAGCCACTCCTTAACCATCGTCTTACCATTCGAACCTGTAATACCGACAATGGGAATATCAAACTCATCACGATGGCGCTCAGCTAAGCGCTGGAGGGCCGCCAAAGGTGAGGGAACAACAAGGAAGTTGGCATCGGGGTATAGACCCGCAGCTGACGCTGCGGGAATAGTGGTGACCACGAAGTTGCGGACGCCACGACGATATAAGTCCTGAATATAGCGGTGGCCGTCGTTGCGCTGCGTTTTCAGAGCAAAGAACAGCGTTTCCTCAGGGAAACAAAGGGAGCGGCTGTCAGTCAACAGCCATCCTATCTGTGCATCGGCATTGCCGATACGTCGCGCTCCTATGAGCGTTGTAATTTTCTCGATGTTGTAATTCATAGTGCAAAATTACTATATTTTCTCCGTATTTCCTCAACTTTTAACATTGTTTTATCCATGAAAGCCTGATACTCTGGGGCATCGGGATTAAAGGGTTTATGAGCCAGAGCCAGTTTCAGAGGGCGCCATTCCTCGAGGAAGGCTTTGGCTTCAGGGGAGAAGTACGTGTCAACCAAGCGTTCCCAGATGTAGTCAACGGTCTGTTCGGATGGGTGCAGCATGTCGGAAGCATAGAAGCGATAGTCGCGAAGCTCATCGTTCACGATTTCATAAGCGGGGAAGTAGGAGACGGGCCCCGCAGCTAACGCTTTGGGAGTAGTGACAGGAAAGCCTGCGGCAAAACCGCCGACAACAGTATTTACAGCGAGGAGAAGGGTGCCCTTCGACAATTGCGAACCATGATAACCATATTTGCGATAGCGGATAGGGCTGACGGTCAGGACAATATGAACATCGGGGTTCACCTGACGCAGAAGGGTGATAGCCTGCTGGAGATAGTCGGCACATTTGTCGACGGTGAGTTCTTCCTCCTGAAATAGGGCAGCAGGGCGTTTCTCGCAGTTATCGACTATTTCACCTGTTTCCTTAAGTCGGTAGACGTGGTTGGTGCCGAGGGTGAGGAAGACGGTACGAGGCACAACCTCACCTAACAATAGACGCTGGAGGGTGTGCAGGATGGAAGCAGGATTGTACATTGTGCCAAAGGGGTTAACGACGACGGGAAAGCCCTCATCCTTGAAACGCAGGCCGATGTTGTAGGCAAAGCAGGAGCCCACGAAGAGGATGTCTTCGCAGGGAGCAATCTCGAAAGCAGGCTTGGGGATATCAACAACAGTTCTAAAATCCATGATGACGTTATTTCGAGATGACGAAGCATTAGCTTCGGGATATTTGCAAACCTGTCTTCGACAGCGTCATGTCAACGAAGCGAGCGTTGGGATTAGGCTGAGCCTGATTGATGATTTGCTTGATGCGGGCAGCAGCTTCTGGGTCTTTGGCCACCATATACAGGTAGCCGCCTCCACCAGCACCAGGTAGCTTATAGCCTAAGCAGAGGTCGTCAATAAGGTCGGTAATACGACGCACACTATCAGGATTGGTACCGCTATCGATGAGTTGGTTCTGTTGCCACGTCTTACGCACCAACTGTCCATAGACCGCATATTCCTGACGTTGGATAGCCTCGTACATATCGATAGCATGCGCCTTCATGGCTCGCAATTGTTGGATTTCGCCACCATGATTGAGGAACATGCGACGCACTATCTCTGCCAAGATAGTTTTGGCTGTCCGCGTGATGCCTGTATAATAAAGAAGGTGGCATTGCGCATATTCTGGTTGGGTAAACAGATTGTCAGGTAGCCAACGTACTAATGGATTCTGGTCGAAGCCACGTTGGGTTTGTAAGAGTTTAACGCCACCTAACACGCCACCAAATTGGTCCTGCCAGCCACCTCCAGTGGTCAGCAACTGTTCGAGTACCAGCGTCCGACGTCCAATCTCGTTCTTATCCCACGCCAGTGAGCAGAAATCGCTAATAGCACCCAGGACGGTCGATGCGAGAATACTAGAAGTACCCAGTCCACTACCAGCAGGGATAGCTGAGAGTAGCGTCAGTTCAATGCCACTGCCAAAGGCCTCCAATTGATCGTGCAGTGTCTTATAGTTCTCAGCACAGAAAGCCGGCAGGAATCCAGCCAATGCCAAAGCGGCCTTAGGGATAGAGAAGGGCGAGCCTATCTTATTATATGCTGCCAGTTGTTCGAAGGTGTCGATGACCTCGACAGCGCCTAAATCAATACTACGCAACACGACATGCAGGTCGCGACAGGGCTTGACGTAAGCCTGCAAAGGTGGTTGTCCGTTCAGTTCTATGGCGATATTCACCACCGAGCCACCCTCCATCAGGCAATATGGCGGTGTGTCCGTCCAACCGCCTGCCAAGTCAATACGTACAGGCGAACGGCTCCACACAATCTGGTCAGGGAAGACGGAGAGACGAGGAGTGGTGAGAGGTGAGATATGAGAAGTGAGAGGCGAGAGAAGACCTTCGCGAAGCAACGAGAAAGCACCATTGCTATCGCCACGGAACATGGCGTCGTGGATGCGTGTCATCAAGGGAGCATCCGATGCTACGGGTTCTGGCATGGGAATCTGCATCTCGTGGAACTCGCGTGACGCATCATCCAAGTCGAGTTGGTAAAATACCGAATGCTGCCAATTTTTTGCCAATGCAGGCCAGTTCTGACTACGGAACTGGCGACGCTGAGCAAAGAGACGGCGCAGATTGGCCCGTTCGGCCAGTTCGTTGCTGTTCACAGCCTCGTCGATGCGGTAGCGGCGCACCTCATAGTCTTTCTCTCCAACAGGCACCACGTCAATACATTCACCTGGTTCCAGAGTAATGTCCCAATCGTTTTCGGGTACACCTGTCACCACATTGTCGTGAGTCAGTGTCCAGCGCAGTCCCACAAAGCTGTTCTCCACCCAGATGTTATAGTTCTGCTCCGTAAACTTGAAGTGCACGATAGCATTCTGTGTAAAAATGCTGGGGTGCGGTTTACGGTCATTGTGCATGATGTCACGTTGGTCGTTGACGACATTCTGGATAGCCAATGTAGAGGATATCATCTCGCGTGAGGTACCGAAATGATAGAATTCGCCACCAGGGAGAGGAACAATAGCCACAGAGAGCTCACGGAGTTCGGGGTCATCGATGGTGGGATTAGTACCAAGGGCACAACCGAATTCGCTATAAAGGTCATATTCTTTGAGACCCGCTGCAGACACAGGATCTGCAGAGCGCTCGGCAAGGAGACGCACGGCACGGTCACTAAGCATCCAAATGCCAATATCAGTAAGGTAGAAATGTTCCTTCAAAAGGTCGGAGAGGCGTTCAGGTGATGGTTTTTGCAGCATCTGCTTCAGGACAGTGGGCGTACGACGATCACTGACGAAGACGCCATGGTTACGGGCAATAGAGGCATCAAGCCATAAACCGTAGCATACCACGTCGGCATCAGGAATTTCACCAATACGCTCAGCGGCACGAATATACACATCGCCACTGACTATCATCGTAGTAAGACGACGGGGTGCCTGTTCCATCATCCGTTCGTAAAGTGGCAGTTGCAGGTCGAGCAACGTCTGCGACAGACGCTGACCTCGCTCCCAACGGAACACGGGTATTGGTGTCAGCACCTTGCCACTGACAGCATAAGCTGGCAGTCGTTTACTCTGTCCACCAGCATGGAGAATAATGCGGCGCTCTTTATTTACCCATTCATCAAACGACTGGGCACACTTCTCAGCACGCCAAGCTTGTTGCAAAAGCCAGGTTGTACCCCCACCCGAACCTAGCCGGTGACCAATTGGGTCGCATGAACAAAAATATTCATCGCGTGACAGGCCTGTCACCTCATGGAAGCAATCCACCAGATTTGGTGGCAAAGAAAGCAATTTTTTCATTATTTTTCTTGCTTGCGACGTTTGACGCACATAACAATCAGATAGATAATCAGCAATAACAACACGGCGTAAGCTACGTAAGCCACAGTCTCCGTGCGGTCGATGGTTTTGGGGAAGAAGCTCAGCACCACCTCATGGTGACCAGGCTTCACTTGCAGGGCACGCAACACGTAGTCGACACGTCCCAGTTCCTGTTCCACACCATCCACCGTAGCCGTCCATCCAGGATAATAGATTTCTGAGAACACGATGACACCACCCTTGCCTGAAGTTACGTCATACGTCAACTTGTTGGGCTCATAGGCAGTGATACGTACCAGGCTACTGGTATCCTGAACGACAGCTTCACCCAATTGCTGCTGGAACTTCTTGTCAGCAACAGCCTCATGGCGCAGCGGCAATTTTCCTGTCATATCCAGTTCCTGGTTGGCATTGTCCACATAGTGTATCTTATCTACGAACCACGCATTACCATAAGTATAGGGATTTTCCAATGGTACCGAGCGTCCACCCTGCAGGGGCAGGATGAAATACTTCGTATTCAACATATTGAGTACAGGGAATATCGAATCACCATTGACCTGCGTCATATCGCCTGCTGCCTTGCTCAGGGCACCATACAGATGTTGCATCTCAGGCTGGATATGCGCATCTATCAACTCCTGATAGCGACGCAGTTTGGCAGGATGATAACCTCCAATACTTTTCAGATAGAAAGATGTCTCGTTCTCGTTGAAGGTCGATGTCGACAGGTTCAACACACGATAGTCCAGCGACTTATCCTGCAAAATATGGTCGATGGCTTCCGACTTCTGCATAGGAGCCTCACGCACGCTCTTTGACACAAACATACTGTCATTCAGATAACGTTTGTTCACCGTCCACATATCGACCAGACACAGTACCAAGATGATTCCTATGCCGTACTCCTTCTTCAACTTACCCATTACAACAGACAGCAACAAGCCCGTGCCTACAAGAATGATGTAGAACGAACGCAGTGCATCCGATGTAAACATCGACATACGTACTTCCGTCAGGTTGTTTAGCAGCGGCATCAACTGATCGGCAGGAATCTGACTCATAGCCTGCATCTCGCTCTGGCTTACAAAGTCAGAAAAAAACACCTTTGGCATCAGCGAGAACAGCAGGGCTACTCCGCCTGTCAAAAGGAACGAAATGCCGATAAACTTCATTCGTGGTTTCATCTTTTCAGGCTCATCCAACAGCTTTTTCAAAGCCAACATAGCCAGCAAGGGGATAGTAAACTCGGCCACCACCAATATGGAAGCCACTGTACGGAACTTGGCATACATGGGCACATAGTCGATAAAGAAGTCGGTAAACGGCATGAAGTTACGCCCCCACGACAGCAGGATAGAGAGGATGGTTGCCACTAACAAAGCCCACTTCAACGGTCCTTTGACGATGAACAAGCCCAATACAAACAGCATCAATACAAAGGCACCCACATACACAGGACCAGCAGTCATGGGTTGATTGCCCCAATACTGTCCCAACTGCTGATAGATGCCTATATAGTTCGGATCAGCCTTCTTCATGGCATCTTTATTCTCAGCCAAAGGTACTGAGGCGCCACCTTTCGTATTGGGCACCAGCAGTGTCCACGTCTCGTCGATGCCATAACTCCACTGGGTGATATAGTCGCGGTCCAGTCCGCTTGACGTTTGGTTTTCGCTATTCGCTTTCACCAATTCACTCTTGCCACGCATCGACTCCTCACCATACTCCCATGTATGATACAGGTTCGACAAGTTCAGACATACCGCTATCACTGCCGCTACCAAACATACGCCTGTGGCTTTGAGCAGGTGCATATATTGCTTTTGGCGAAGTCCGTCAATGACGAAAGCCAGCACCATCAGCAGTATCACTATCAAATAGTAATAGGTCATCTGCACATGGTTGGCCAATATTTCCAATGCTCCAAAGAGTGCCGTCACTATCAAGCCCCACAGATACTTACCCCTGTAGGCCAATACCACACCACCTATCATCGGCGGCAGATAAGCCAATGCCATCACCTTCCATAAATGTCCTGCGGCTATGATAATAAAGAAATAGCTGGAGAACGCCCATACCACCGCACCCAACGCAGCCAAATACTGACGAAAGTCGAAGGCACGCAGCAAGATATAGAATCCTAACAGGTATGCAAATACAAACCACACATTCTCAGGCAACCAAAGATGATAAGCCTTCTCGACCTTCTGTAGCGTTGACATGCTGTTGTACGAAGGTGCCAACTGATAATTAGGCATACCACCAAACAGAGCATTGGTCCAGCGCGTACGCTCACCTGTACGCTGTTGATACTCAGTAGCCTCTTGTCCTGCACCTCGTCCGGCTGATGAGTCGTGACGATACAGGATGCGCCCCTCGATGTCAGCAGGGAAGAAATAAGCAAACGAGATTACTGCAAACAGTACCACTGCCAAAATGTCGGGCAGCCATATCTTCAAATTTTTCATACCTTATTATATTATTTCGGCTGCAAAGGTAATAAAAAGTTTAGAGTTTAGTGTTTAGAGTTTAGATAAAATTTTGAAAAATGACACACAAAACACAAAATATGCAATAAAACGGGTAAGAGATACGTTATAGATTATGGTATGAAGAATTGGCAATTGGCTATTGGCTGCTGGCTGTTGGCATTGTTCCTGATGGGATGTGGTGCTGAACAAGCTATCAAGAAGGGGGATAGGTTCTATGCCCTTGGCGAATACTATGATGCTGCCGCGCAGTATAAAAAAGCCTATTCGCAGACACCTGCCAAGGAACGTGCACTGAGAGGGCAACGTGCTTTGAAGATGGCTGAGAGCTATCGCAAGATTAACTATACCCAAAAGGCCATTGCTGCCTATAACAATGCTGTACGCTATAAGCAGACCGACTCATTGACACATCTGCATCTGGCTGAGCAGTTGATGAAGAACGGCCAGTACAAGGAAGCTGCGAAGAGTTTCCAGACATTCTTGGATTCTGCTTCTCTAAACCCTAAACTCTCGTCCCTCATTCCTGTTGCCCGCACAGGACTGCGTTCATCGCAGAAAGCACCTACATGGAAGGAGGAAGGTTCGCGTTATATCGTGAAGCGCGAGAACTTCTTTAACTCGCGACGTTCGGAATATTCTCCCATGTTAGTTGGCGAGGAGAGTAACCAGCTTTTTTTCACCTCGACACGTAATCAGGCTAAGGGCGATGAATTGAGCGGCATCACAGGTACGAAGAATGCCGACATCTTCGTCTCTACAAAGGATGACAAAGGCAAATGGCAACGTCCTGAAGTGATAGACTCAGAATTAAATAGTGATGGTGAAGAAGGTGTCTGCTCTTTCACTCCCGACGGACGAACCATGTACCTAACACAGTGCAAGACAGACGGCCAATATCCACGCTATGCCAATATTGCTACCAGTCAACGTTCGGATGCTGCATGGAGCAAAGCCACAGAACTGGTTTTGACACGCGACACGCTGTCAGCCTATGCCCACCCTGCCGTCAGTCCCGATGGCGAATGGCTCTACTTTACAAGTAACATGCCAGGTGGTAAGGGCGGCTACGACATCTGGCGCGTACGACTGACCAGCAGCGGTTTAGGTGGTGTAGAGAACGTTGGCGCTCCTATCAACACAGCAGGCGACGAGATGTTTCCCACATTCCGTCCCAATGGCGACCTCTACTTCTCGAGTAATGGACATGAGGGCATGGGTGGTTTGGACATCTATATCGCCAAACCCATCGAGACCCACGATAATATTTCGAGAAACTCTCAGCTCTACATCATCGAACACCCAGGATATCCTTTGAATTCACAGGGCGACGACTTCGGCATGACCTTTGAAGGGATGAACAACAAAGGTTTCTTCTCGTCGAATCGTGGTGACGGCAAGGGGTGGGACCATATCTTCTCGTTTGAGAAGCCCGAAATCATCCAGACTATCAAGGGCTGGGTATACGAGGCAGAGGGCTACGAGTTGCCACAGGCACAGGTATACCTGATTGGCAACGATGGTACAAACCTGAAATTGAGCGTGAAAGGTGATGGATCATTTGTGCAGGAAATCAAGCCAAACGTAGATTATGTACTGCTGGGCACCTGCAAAGGTTTCCTAAACCATCAGGAGCAGTTGCGCGTCGACTCAGTAGACGAATCGATGGAGTATGTGTTACAGTTCCCACTAGCCTCAATCACAGCACCAGTGATGATTGACAACATCTTCTACGACTTCGACAAAGCCACCCTTCGACCTGAATCTACTGAGTCACTTGACAAACTGGTGGCGCTATTGAAGGACAATCCCAACGTGGCTATAGAACTCAGCGCACATTGTGACTACAAGGGACCAGCCGAATATAACAAACTTCTGAGTCAGAGACGTGCCGAAACCGTTGTTCAATATTTGGTGGAGCACGGCATCGAGGCTGACCGTCTGACTCCTATGGGCTATGGCAAGGAGAAACCAAAGACTATCCGTAAGAAGTTGACTGAGAAATATCCCTTCCTGAAAGAAAACGACGTCTTGACGGAAGAATTCATCAAGACGCTGGAGAATGATGAACAGCAGGAGCAGTGCAACCAGCTGAACCGTCGTACAGAATTTATTGTGCTGAGAACTACTTACGGGCTAACTCAGAAGAAATAACCTCACCAGTACCCACAAGCAAGAGTCCGAAGACCACTGAGAACAGCATCATCAAGTTGATGCTGAACGACTGTGTAGCCATTGTGCGCAGCATCACCTCGAACTGCACAACTAGCAATTCCCAACCATGGAATACCACAAACAGTACTGCGAAGACGGAGACGCAGAAAATGGTCCACAACTTCGAGAACCTGCTCAGCCAAGCATGCTGAGTGGCTACTGGCAAACGCTGCATCACGCGTTCCGTGAAGCCGTTGTCTTCTATCTGCTGATTGGCTGCCTCGCTGAAAAACTGTTGAAGCAAGCGCTCGTTATCATTTATCATATCCATTCTGTCTTAAATACGTTGCTAATTTCTCCTTGCCTCTTGACAGGTGTGACTTCACCGTGCCATCCTTGAGACCTGTTATCTTGGCGATACCTGCAATATCATAACCGTCGATGAGTTGCAGGGTGATACAGGTGCGTTCGTCAGGTTTCAGAAGTGCCAGAGCTGCGTAAAGATCCATCTTGAGAGAGGAATTATCACATCTTCCTCCTCGCTGAGGAATCACATCGACATCCTCTGTCGGATGATTGCTACGTGTATAATCGTAGAAAACGTTATAGGCAATACGCATTAGCCACGTCTGAAATGACGCCAGGCCCTTGAAAGAGCGGATGTTGGTGTATGCCTTGATAAAGGTGTCTTGTGCCAAGTCGTCGCTCAACTGACTATCTCCCAATGTCTGGCTCAGGAAGAACCTGCGCACAGGTGACTGGTATCGGCGTACGAGCTCGTCGAAAGCCCGTTTGTTGCCGAACACCGCCACCTGCGCTACAAGAGAGATATCTGTTGTCATCGACATTTTTCTTACTACAATTGAGTCTTAGCGGGAATAATGATCCACGCCACGATGTAGAAGGGAATACCTGCGAAAGCAGTGAACAGCGTCAGAGCTGCATAACCCAAGCGAACAGCTACTGGATCAAAGTCCATATACTCTGCGAATCCTGCGCAAACGCCACCCAACACGCGGTCGTTGCTACGTTGTAATTTCTTAGTCATAATTATGCTGATTTAATTCGTTATTCTTATCATTTCTTTTCTGTGCCGTTTTCGAAGCAAACACCTTACCCAGTCCGATGCAGAACACCAGTGCACCAATACCGAAGCCTACCTGACCTGCAGCATAGCCTAAGAAGACCATCAAGCCTACACCGACGAAGCACTGGCGCATACCTTTCTGATACTCATCATCAGCATCAGCAGACCTCTCGTTCAGCAGTTGGTCTGGAATGGGCTGTCCCTGCTGCATGGCCATCTGTGCCAGACGCATCTTCTCCTTGCGGTTCTTGTTGATGAAGTAGAACAGCGCGATGATGATAAATACGGGAGCCAAGACAAAGATGATGAGCAGTACGCTCAACACGAAGAACATGCCTGCAATGCCGTTTTTGTCCATATTGCTAAAAGCATGGCTAATCATGCTGCCAAAGTCCTCATCGTCCATCTCGTAGGTTGTAGTATTCGAGCTCCAAGGCGATGTCGACGTCGTAATGGTCACCTTGCTCTTATGCTTCACCGTCGTATCAGCACTTGTGGTGTCAGAGAACGCCTCGATAGCGTCATTTTTTGTCGTATCCACCTGTTCCTTACGTGGCGTATGACGATGCTTCTGTCCTGCTGCCTGCATGCCCATACTGAGCGTGAGCAGCAATGCCATTGTAAATAATACCTTCTTCATAGTTGTTTTGTTATTTATCATTTTACATTAATGACGGTTTTCTCTTTACTTACTCGCAAGTCGTCAGTATGCATATCGCCAGAGCCACGCACATTCGACTTGTAGTCCTGAACATTGCCTGTCAGCGTGATGTCGCCAGAGCCTGTCAGATGTGATTCTACAGCACCACTATCATCGAAGTGAACTTTGACATCACCTGAGCCTACCAACTCTACAGAAGAACGTAATGTCTTCACGTTCTTGAGTTCCACATCTCCTGAACCTACCAGCGAGACATTGACCTGATCGCAGATGATGTCATCGAACTGAACGTCGCCAGAGCCTTTCAGAGAGATATCCAAATTGTCTGTATCCAACAGATTGACACAGTCAAAGTCGCCAGAGCCCTTCAACTCGATGCCCAGAAAATCAGGAGAGCTGACATATACTGTCACGTCATCACTATTCGTCACACCGATATTGAGGAACTTGTTGCTACCCTTCATATTAACCACCAGTTTGTTGCCTTCCACACGGGTTTCCACATCCTTAATGGCTTCTACAGGAGCCTTTACCAACACAGAGAACGAATCTGCCTGCGTGTACTTCACGTCTAACGAACCCAGCAGTTCGATGCGCTCAAAGCCCTTTAAGTGACGATTTTCCTCAGCCAATGCCGCTGTCTTGGAATAGTGGAAATTCACACAGGAAGTCAACGCTCCAAGAACCACAACTGATAAAATTACCTTTTTCATACCTTCGTTTTTTTAATTCTTTTGTCTGTTAGACGTTATAATTTCCAAATTAGTTGCAAAGGTACACATTTTTTTTCGTACCTTTGCATCGAAATGAAAAATTTGCCAGTCGAATTCACTGAACGGACACGCCAATTGATGGGCGACGAGCGCTTCGAACGATACCTGAAATCGTTTGAAGAGGATGCTCCTGTCAGTATTCGGCTGAACCCAAAGAAAATAGAGACTGGAAGATGGAAGATAAATGATGCCGAACCTGTGCCTTGGTGCAGGAATGGTTTTTACCTGAAGCAACGCCCGAACTTCACCTTCGACCCGTTGTTCCACGCAGGTTGCTACTACGTGCAGGAGGCTGCGTCGATGTTTCTTGACGAAGTGTTGAGACAATCTCTCACCTCTCACTTCTCACCTCTCACCTCTTTAGACCTCTGTGCCGCTCCTGGTGGCAAGTCTACCCTACTCCGTTCGGTATTGCCTGACGACTGCGTGCTCTACTCGAACGAGCCCATTCGCAATCGCGCCAATATTCTGTTGGAAAACGTTACAAAGTGGGGTTATCCGAACCATATCGTCACGAACGCCTATCCCAAGGACTATCGCAAGTCGAAATCACGCTTCGACGTCATCCTTTGTGACGTTCCTTGCTCAGGCGAAGGTATGTTCCGCAAGGATGAGGCCACCATTCGCGAATGGAGTCCACAGAACGTCGAGAAGTGTTGGCAACTGCAACGCGAGATTGTCAGCGATGCATGGGCTTGTCTGGACGATGGAGGTCTATTAATATATAGTACGTGTACATTTAATACTAAAGAGAACGAGGAGAATATCCGCTGGATGCTTAGCGAGTTTGACGACGCCAAAGTGGTACGCATCGAGACAAAGCCAGAATGGAATATTACAGGATCGTTGCTTGAGGGCTTCGATGAACCCGTCTACCGCTTTATACCAGGCATCTCGCGTGGCGAAGGACTCTTTATGTGCGTTTTGTCCAAAGGAAACGGGCGGACAGTTTCCACGAAGCAAGCTGAAAATTCCCAGACTGGGAATAAAAAATTCCCACGCTGGGAACAAAATATTCCCACACTGGGAACAATTCTTCTGCACGTAGACGGCCCTCAGGTTGAGCTAACCTATCAGCAGGCAATGGCGTACTTGCGTCATGAAGCACTCGTACTGCCTGAGGACACACCACGCGGATTGGTCAACGTCGCTTTCCAGGGTTTCCCTCTTGGGCCTGCGAAGAACATTGGCACACGCGCCAATAACCTCTACCCCAAAGAATGGAAAATCAAAACAACACATATACCCACTGATTACGAACCAATATTACAACAGATATGAAACAATACTTAGACATATTAAACCGCATCCTCACAGAAGGAACGGAAAAGGGCGACCGTACAGGCACAGGTACCATCAGTATTTTTGGCACCCAGAGCCGATATAACCTCGAAGACGGATTCCCCCTGTTGACCACCAAGAAGCTACACCTGAAGAGTATCATTTATGAACTGCTTTGGTTCCTGAATGGCGACACCAACGTGAAGTACTTGCAAGAACATGGTGTGCGCATCTGGAACGAATGGGCTGACGAAAACGGTGAGTTGGGTCCCGTCTATGGGCACCAGTGGCGTTCGTGGCCTGATTACAATGGTGGTGTGATTGACCAGATACAGTACGTCGTAGACCAGTTGAAGACCAATCCCAACTCGCGTCGAATGATTGTTTCTGCATGGAATGTCGCTGAGGTCAACAAGATGGCGTTGCCCCCCTGTCATACTATTTTCCAGTTCTACGTCGCAGGCGACCGCTTGTCGTTGCAACTCTATCAGCGTAGTGCAGACACCTTCTTGGGCGTTCCGTTTAACATTGCCTCGTATGCGCTGTTGTTGCAGATGATGGCACAAGTGACAGGTTTCAAGCCAGGCGATTTCATTCATACGACAGGTGATACACACCTTTACCTGAACCACCTCGAACAGGCTAAGCTACAGCTCACTCGTGAGCCTCGTCCCCTGCCCACAATGAAGATTAATCCTGACGTCAAGAGTATCTTTGACTTCCATTACGATGACTTCGAACTCGTTGGTTACGACCCACATCCACATATTAAGGCAGAGGTTTCTGTCTAATTGAAAATTGAAAATTGAGAATTATGATTTCTATTATAGCGGCTGTGGCGAAGAATCGCGCCATTGGTTTTGAGAACAAGTTGATCTATTGGTTGCCGAACGACTTGAAGCGCTTTAAGTCATTGACAACGGGGCATACGATTGTGATGGGACGAAAGACGTTCGAGTCGTTACCCAAAGGAGCTCTGCCCAACCGTAGAAATGTCGTATTGTCAAGAACGACGCAAGAACTGCCTGGCTGTGACGTCTATCCTTCCCTTGAGTCAGCCTTACAAAGTTGCAAGGCTGACGAAGATGTGTATATCATTGGTGGTGCACGCGTTTATGAGCAGGCCATCAGCATGGCTGATCGTCTCTGTCTGACAGAGGTAGACGACACACCTACAGAGGCTGATGCCTTCTTCCCTGACTATAGTGACTGGCAGATAGTACAGAAAGAAGAGCACGAGAAAGACGAGAAGCACGCCTTTAATTATGCCTTCGTGGACTACACTAGGAAAACATAATTCCTAATTTTCTAATTTATTCTGCGTCGCAGAATAGTTAATGTTCAGGGCTCCCGCCTTGCGCAATGCCTGTTTCACATCGTTAATGACCCCCATCTCCGTATCCCTGTCAGCACGGATGCTGACAGTCATGTGCATGCGTTCGTCTTCCGACATCTTTTCCCGTTCCTTCTTGATTTCCTCAGGAATCTGGGCAAGTGTTACATAGCGGTCGTTCAGCTGGATACGCGTCTCGTCGCCTATCACATGTCCCTGTTCATCAACGGGTTTACCAATAAACAGATAAACCAAACCTGCCTTGCGTCCTTTCTCTACCTCCGTTCCCTGAGGCACCTCATAGCGAACTTTAGGTGTCACGTCACGCATGTGTGTGACTATCATAAAGAAAAAGAGCACCGTAAATATCAAGTCGGGCAAAGCTGCCAAGTTCAAGCCTGGTACCTCACGATTCTGTTTATGACGAAAACGACTCATTATTTCGATATGACGATATTTAGATGTTTCGACTATTTCACGCCTTCTGATATTCGTTGTGGATAGCGTGCCTTGATGGCGTCGCGTTCCGCTTCAGAACACTGGGCAAACGAGTGTCCATACTGTTGTCGCGCCATTTTCTCACGCAGTTCCCTGTATGCCCTCACAATGGCGTTCTGCATTTCGAAATAGGCGTTATAGCTGGTGGTACGGGCTGTCTCGACAGCTATGACGTGCTGGTCAGTCTGACGCGAAGCCACAAACGCCTCCACCTCGTGTTGCAGTTCCTCGTGCGTCACCACTTTATCGTCGCAATAAAGCACGTCGTGATCATCAATCTTGATTTCCAGCACGTTGCTGCGATTGATGTCACGCTGTTCCTGTTGCTGTTCGTCCATAGGCGCCAACTTACGCCCCAGTCCCTTGTCAGTATCCATTGACGAGGTAACCAGAAAGAACACCAGCAACATAAACGAGATATCGGCTGTCGACGTGGTATTGAGTTCAGGAACGTCCCTATGTTTCCACCTAAACATCTTACTTTTTACATCTTAACATCAGACATCTACTTCCTGTTGTTTAACCAATAGGAACGGACAGCAGACACGATGACTCCCACCAATGCCACACCAAAGACGATGTACATCAGCCAAAGCATTACTTCAGCCAAGAAAAAACTACCTGCTTCAGCCATTGTTGCGCGATTTATATTGGGTGATAGAATCCATCAGCGTAATGGCGCCCTCCTCCATTTGCGAGGTCAAGTGCTCAATCTTCGAGAGGATATAGTTATAAAAGAACTGCAGCACGATTGCCACTACGATACCGAAAATCGTCGTAATCAGCGCCACCTTCATACCCTTGGCTACAATGGTCGGACTAATGTCGCCAGCTGTCTGAATCTGGTCGAAAGCCATGACCATACCTATTACAGTACCGAGGAATCCTAATGAGGGTGCCACAGCGATGAACAGACGAATCCATGTGCATCCTTTCTCCATTTTGGCAATCTGAACTGTGCCATAATTGGTCAACTGGCGATCTATCTGCTCCAGAGGCTCCTTGATATGCAACAACGCCTGATAGCATATTGAAGCCACAGGGCCACGCGTATCACGACAAAGATTCTTCGCTCCCTCTACGTCGTTCTGTTCCAGTTTACTGTCCACAGCCGCCATCAGCTTCTTGGTGTTCACCTCCGACAATGTCAGATAAACGATACGCTCAATACAGAACGCCAATCCTAGGACAAGTGCCAGCGCGACCATCGACATAAAGGCAGGAGATCCCTCGATAAACTTACGTTTCAACTGCTTATGCAGTCCGCCACCCTCTTCCATATCGTCTGGACCTGCCAAGTCGGCATCAATCAGCGCCATTGCCGAGTCGGCTGTCAGCGTATCACCTGCAGCTGTCTGCGTGGTATCATTTGCTGCTGGTACTTTCGTACTATCAGCTTTTTGGGCATTTGCCAACAGCAAAAAGCCAAAGGCAAAAAGTCCGATAAAAGCCATTTTCAATCTATTCATCTTTATTTGATTCTTTATATTACTTTCCTGACTCATATTTCTCACGAATCTTCTTAATACGCAACAACAGGTTGTGGTAGTGGCGACCATTCAGTCCATCCGTATTCTGCGCTTTCAGATAGTTTTCAATCTGATCCAGATGCTGCTCGACATATAGGATGGCGTCGCCACGCTGAGTAGCGACATTCGAACCGCCTTTCTCCTGCTGGGAAGGATTCAAGACAAGTCCCAAATGGTCGACATACGCACGTTGCTCCTGACGACGGAAGTCGTTCAGACGTTCGTCTTTCGCATTCAGCGGTATCCACACCTGAGCAAACACGTCGTTCAGGTATTCTTCTACAGGATAGGGGTTGTCCGCACGGAGTGAATTATTATGCAAAGTGGTGAGCAGTCCAGAGGACAACAGCATGGCAATCAACGTCTGCTGACGACTGCGAATCTCATCGGCTGCATCCAATCCTAACTTTGAAACAATGCTAGAAGGATAGAGCCATAACGGTGCCTCCAGCACATGACGTCCCAGCCACTGAATAGCTTCCTGCTGCGACTCGCGAGACAGATAGGCATGGGCAGGCTGTCCTGGGGCATTGTTGTTGTACTTGCCACCCAAATAGCGTTGGATGTGGTTGACGTATTTCTGAAACTGAGCACGCGTGGCACGATGCATTGTATTCAGGTCATCATACTGATAGTCTGGCTGTGCCGTCCACTTCTCCAAATTCTGAACCACACGTTTCAGGTTCTTGATACCATATTCATTGGCACGCATCTGGTTGTCACCCAAGTCTTCTGTCTGTGAACGTGGGTCCTGGCTTTTGCCCTCATCACCGCTCCACCACAGGCGACGGTTGCCTTCCAGTATTTTGGTTGTCTCGGCATACAAGGCTTTTTTCTCCTGATAAGCATCCTTGAACTCAGGACGATATTGATAACCCCATTTGATGGCCCACTTGTCGTAGTCATTGATGCGTGGGAAGAGCCCCTTCTCGCCTATCTTATCTTCAGGCTGTGCCACATAGTTGAAGCGGGCATAGTCCATAATACTGGCAGTATGGCCGTTTTTCTCCACCCATGCCTTGTCGCGCAACTTCTCAACGGGCGTTGCCTGTGAAGCTATCATATTATGGCGCAAGCCAAGCGAATGGCCGACCTCATGTGACGACACGAAGCGAATCAGCTGTCCCATCAGTCCGTCAGGGAAGTCCATCGACTGAGCACGTTTGTCCAACGGTCCGCACTGTGTCATATACCATTTCTTCAGCAGATTCATGACACTATGGTACCAGCAGATGTGAGCCTCGATAATCTCGCCCGAACGGGGATCGACAATTCGGGGACCATAGGCATTCTCCGTCTCTGAGGGCAGATAGCGCAATACGGAGTAGCGGGCATCGTCCATTGACATCGTGGTGTCATTAGGCCAGTCCTTAGCCGCTATTGCATTCTTGAAACCTGCAGCCTCGAAGGCCACGTTCCAGTCCTCAATACCCAACTTCAAATACTTTACCCATTTCTTGGGCGTTGCTGGGTCGATATAGAACACTATCTGTTTCTTGGGTTCCACCAATTTACCAGCCTTGTAAGCCTTCAGATTCTTGGGTTCCAGACGATAACGCGAGATAAAAGCCTCATGTTCTGGAATATCGTCGTCAGTAAACTGGGTTATCTTGGTATTAAAGAAACCCACACGATCATCAGCCAAACGTGCCATCATCGGTTCACGCGGCAACAATACCAAAGAAGTAGTGAGACCAATGGTGGCAGAACCAGACTTCGAAGTAGGTGCCTTGCCAGACGTCATAGCGTATGTGCGCAGCGTTTGTATTTCCAGATTGATGGGATAGGTCTTGATCGTATCGACAAACGAACGGTCTGCCTGAATGTTGCCAACTCCAACCACCGTACGGTCGCTGGAACTGAAACTGGTAATCTTATTATCGCTCGCCAACCATTTCGTGATGTTGATAAGCTGGTTTTTCGTCATCGGATTGCGCCCGATAACGTCAAACTTATACACGATGGGGTCGGCAACGGAACGTTCCAGATTCTCAGCAATCTTATCTTTCTCGTTGGCAAACGCTGAACGTACATATTCACGCATCAGAATGGTTTTCGCACCATGCTGTTCCAGATAGATGGCCGAATGGTTGACCTCCTCGCCACTAATCATCTTGAAACTCTGTGGTACACTGGCAAAACGTGTCACAGCCAGCATCAGTCGGTTCAGCAGCGAGTCAGGCACTTCCAGATACCAATCGTCCTTGATATGACGCACGGTAAAGAGACCTTCACGCATGGAGCCTCCCTCCTTTATCAACTTGTGATAAGGATCTTTATGGTCAGTCACCGTGGAGTCTTCGCAGCACTCCATCTTGGCCTTTTTCTTGGCAGGCACAGAGTCGTTAACATCAGCAAAAGCCGTCTGCTGCCCCATGATGAGCAGCACGACGGCTATCAGTCTCTTTATGGTTTTCATATTATTCTTTGCATTCATAGGTGCAAAGGTACGACAAAAACCATTAATTATGCAGTTTCCTGCCTTTAATTTATATTTATTTCACTATCACCTTCTTTCCGTTCTGGATGTAGACACCCTGCTGCGCGGGTTTCTTCTCCAACTTGCGACCGTCGAGACGATAGAAATTATCATTACTCATGACTAATTTCTCATCAGTCATTTCTTCTATACCTGCTGAACTTTCGGGCACCAGACGAATGTCGGCCTTTACAAAAACGACAGAGAAGTAGGGGTAGTTGAACAGAATGTTCTTGGCATCGCCCTGCCAGATGTCGTAATCATACTGATTTTTGTGGGATGCTGCAGGTGTCCAGACCTTCAGCTTTTGGGCGAAGGCTTGACCATTGTACTCATATCCGTACTCCTCTTCATACTCGTCGCCAACCAAAAAGTTTGAATTACGATAGGTATAGAACAATATCTTCCCAAACTGATAACCAGCTGGTGCCTCGAAACGCATGGTGGTGCCGGGCTGCGTATAGAGCATATTGGTCTTGCCAGCAGCAATGCCCAGTGCGGCAGTTTCAGCGGCGTCGAGCTCGTAATTGGCATAAACAGATACCTTGCTGAACTCGTCCAAGTCTACGGGATAGACGGTCACCTTAACCTTCTCAGATGAACCTTCAGCTAAAGGCCACGAGAAATCCGTCGCTTCAAGGATAGAGCCAACGCCCTCGACATCAGAATAGTCAGGATACCATTTAGTAGTAACCTCTCTCACGGAATAATTCCAGGGATTCTGTGTAAAATCCAACATCACGTAAGTGGTGTCATTTTGCTCTTGAGCAAAGGCTGTCAGGCTCATGAGCGCCAACAGCAGTGTTGAGTAAATCTTTTTCATCGTCATATTATTTATTTTTCGTCAGTATTCAGTGTCAGGTTCGGATTCTTGTCGCGAGCCGTACGTGGGAACGGAATGATATAGAGTCGCGAGTCAGGGCGCAGCGTATAGGTCTGCTGCGGATGCTCAGCCGATACATTCACCACGGGGAACACACGTGTGGTTGTCTTCGCATATTCCGGTTCCGTATTAAAGCGCTTGAGGTCGAAGAAGCGATGGAAACCATAAAGCAGTTCCTTACGACGTTCCAGAATAATCTGGTCCATCATCTCTTTCTGATTGGCAGGCGCAGCAATGGTGCCGTCGCCGCCCTTGATACGATGGGCTCGCAACTTCTCCACATAGCTCTTTGATTCTGTCAGATTGTTCAGACGAGCATAGGCCTCAGCCAGTATCAGATACACTTCTGCCGTACGCAGTCCTACCGTCATATAGGTAAAGCGTGAACTGTCTGTGGCTGGTGTCCAGATGGCAGCACCTGAACCAACGTCGAAATAGCTGACAATGCTGGCTCCTGACTGCCTAAGGAACTTGCTGTAACGCAAGTCGTTTTCAGTATCGAATAGTCCCACCAGCTCTGGACTGATCTGTCCGTGGGCATAGAGTGCTACAGCCTCCGTTGTCCAACCACTGCCCATCCACATATAGCTTAACACCTCGGGGTTGTTTTCGTTGGCATACTTACGGAAACTATAGAAGCCACTCGCTGGGATTTCGTTGTAGTCCACCAGTGCATTGTTCAGTGCCAGCGACTGCAGGGCAGCATCGCGGGCCTTCTCCCAATCGCGATGGAACAGGTAGACCAGCGACAACAAACCATAACCATAAGCCTTGTTCGGGTGATAAATATTGACGGGATGTTCCTGCAACAAGGGTACAGCGGCCTCCAGCTCGCTAATGATGAAGTCATAGACCTGCGCCACTGTCGACTTGGACGGTACGGCCTCCAAATCATAATGATTCATGATGCACACACCACCATCCTCTGCTGCCGTAGCAGGCGTATACGACTTGGCATAGAGGTTGACGGCAACAAAGTGGTCCCAGGCACGTAGCACACGAGCCTCAGTCTTTGCCAGCGTCTTCAAGTCAGCATCACCTGATGCATTTTCAACGTTGTCAATAACCAGATTCTGACGCATAATATACGCGTAGATGTTGGTATAGAGGTTGTTGTCGGGTATGATGGTACGTTCAGCCTGCTCGTTAAAGGTGAAGTTGATGCCGTCAAACGAGCGGTTTTCGTTGCCGAAAATATTCGTCTCCTTGGGCCAAGCATCGTCACTCAGCATATAAAAAGACGCAACATTATAGCAGCGCTGAGGAATGACTATCAGCTCATAGTATTGCGACACGGAGTCAACGGTAATGGCACCCTTGGGTGTGATGTCTATATAGTCGTCACAGGAGGTGAGCGCTACGCTAGTGAATAGTGCTGCACAGAACAGCTTTGCTTTCACGTTTATCTTGGTCATCATAATTCTCAATTTTCAATTCTCAATTCTCAATTAAAACGAAGTGCTCAAACCTAATGAGTAAGTTGTAGGCTGTGGCAGCGTACGTGTACCCGAATTGGGTGAATACGACTCAGGATCGATGTCGTGTCCGGCGGCACACCAAGTAAAGAGATTGCTCACCTGTAGGGTAAAGCGCGTAGCCCCCAGATGCAGCTGCTTGCAGATGTTCTGTGGCAAGTTATATGCCACATTGATATTGCGCAGCTTGATGTAGTCGGCACTTTTGACGTGAACATCGCTATAGCGCCACCAGCCTGACATCGTGCTGGCATAGGTCTGCAGATCGTTGGGGATAGCCGAGAAGGCACGTACACGGCCTTCCTGATTATCTGCCGACCATCGCGAGTTGATCAGGTCACTGGTTATGTTATATGCACTCATGTCAAGTGCATCGAGACGCAACTTGTTGCCACCGGCAAAGACGAACATCGTGTTCAGTTCCAAGTCCTTCCAGCGTAGGTTCAGCGACAGCGAACCATTATATATTGGGGTCAGCGTACCACAGTTCACCAATGCATCAACGCCATACATAGTCTTCGTGTTGACAATCGGATTACCGTTCTGGTCAAAGGTAATCATATCGTTACCCTCGGCATCCTTGATGATAGGATAGCCATTCTCTACGCGATCCAGTTTGTAGGCCCACAACGTGTTATAGCTGGTGCCTTCGATAAAATAATTAGTAGGAGCCTGGATAAAGTTCGAAGCGATATCCGTCGATGAGTGTTCCACTCTGAGCAGTTTGTTCTTGTTGTAGGCCAGATTCAGGCTGGCTGAGAAATTCCAGTCGCCCTTGCGGATTATGTTTCCTGTCAGCGACAGCTCCACACCGCTGTTACGCATCTTACCGTTGTTGATGACGCGCTGCGTAGCTCCTACCGTCGGGTCAAGATACTTACGCACCAACAGATCGTCACCTACCCTATTATAGTATTCCAGCGATCCGCTCAGAATATTATTGAGCAAGCGGAAGTCAACACCAATATTAAATGTCGATGTCTTCTCCCAGCGCAGTTTCGGGTTAGGCAGATTGTCGTCCGTGTAGTTCAGATACTGCGTATTAGTGGGGTCAGTGCCCACTGTCTTGTAGCGTGCCACGAAATAGGTTGTCGACGACTGGTCGACATTACCGTTCACACCATACGTCAGACGCAGTTTCAGGTAGTTGAGCCAAGAAATACCCTTCATGAAGTCCTCTTCCGTAGCATTCCAACCTGCACCGACCGACCACAGCGGATGGTGCTGGTCCTTGGTGTCCAGTCCGAAGAGGTCAGCCTCATCCCATCGGATACTGGCCGTTAGGTTATAGCGATAGCGGTAGTTATAACCCACGTTGGCATAGAACGATGCATAGCGATGGAACGTCTCGCTCTGATTGGGATTCAAGCCTCCAGTACTCATCTTGCTATCGTACACCAGACTCTGCCATCCTGTGGTATACATCGATGCCCAGTCCATACGCACGGCAGTCAGTGCTGTCTCGTTATAGCCGTACAACAGTTGGTTGATGAGTCGTGGGGTCTTGTTCTCACGGAATTCCAGACCAACTATGGCATCAATGTTATGCTTGTTATTGTCGAAGCTCTTGTCAAAGTTCAGCTGGTTGCGGAACGTATAGCGATACGTATTGTTGGTCTGCTGTGTATAGCGTCCGCCACTGGCCAGCAGACAGTCACCGTTTTCATCGATAAACGCATTATGCGTCACACGCATCTGGTAAGTATTGGGACCGTCATACTGTTCACTGCGGTTCTGTGCCCATTCATACTGGAACATGACATTATACTTGAACCATTTCAGGAACTTGGCCTCGGCATTGACAAACGGGCGGATGCGCACGCGTCGTGTGTCTGTTAGGCTTTCGTCCAGCGACTCCAACACGTTGAAACGGTATGACATCAGTCCTGGCGTATTTTCCACTTCACGGATGCGTGAGAGATTCAGCGCCGAGCCCACATAGCCGCCAATGTTGACATTGGGCGAATACACCAAATTGCCGTCAGCATCCTTAATGCTGGCATAGCGTTCCTGCATGGTGTAGTTGGTGTATGAGCCATCGGGTGTCGTACTCTTGCTCAGACGGGCATCCACGCCCAGTTTCACGTTCAACCACTTCGTCAGCTTAAACGTACTCTTATAATATAAGGTAAAGGCATTCGAACGGTCGTTCATGATGCGGTTCTTGTCGTGCTGATAGTTGAACGAGGCAAAATGGTTGTTGCCACCCGACTTCTGCGACAACGATATATTGTAACGCTGGGTGAGCGAGGTACGCCACACGTTGTCACGATACTGCTCGTAGTAGTCGTTATTGCGCCACTGAGCCAGCGTCTGGTTTACCTCGTCGGCTGTGATGCGCCCTTCGTCGCGGTCGCGATACAACTGATAGAGGGGTGAATAGTAGTTATTCTTCAGTTCGCCGAACATCAGCGACACACTACCCTTGTTAGCCACGCGGTTGTTATACACCTCCGTCTCGTAGTCAATGATGTCGCTCGTCGAGGCATAGTGCATCTTGTCAAAATTCGGTTTGGTCGAGATATACCAGTCGGCATTCACGTTCACCGTCGTCTTCTCCGACTTACCCTGCTTCGTTGTCACCACTATCACACCATTGGCTGCCAGCGCGCCATAGATGGAAGCTGCTGCCGCATCCTTCAGCACCGTTATCGACTCTACGTCGTAGGGATTGATATCGCTGAGCGACAGGTCGGTTGCCATGTCGTCGACAACGATGAGCGGCGTCGTGCCCACCTCGTTCGAGAAGGTGCCCACACCACGCAACACGGGCGAACTCTCGCCAGTATTGGGATTGATGTTCATCACCACGCCTGCCACCTGGCCTTCCAGGGCTGACATGATGTCTTTGTGCATCACGCGGTTCAACTTTGTCGAATCCACAAAGCCGAAGGCTGCCGTTGAGCGTTCGCGACTCAGTTTCTGATAACCCGTACTAATGACCACGGCCTCAGCCAGCTGTGTCGACATCTCGTTCATCACGACCTTCAGCGTCTTCTGACCCTTAACAGCCATCTGATAGGGTTCCATACCTATATAACGGAACAACAATACGGCATCTTCATTGTCTATCTGAATCTTAAATTGACCGTCCATGTCGGTTACTGTACGATGCAGACCGTTCTTCACGTACACGCTGACACCTATCAGCGTCTCGCCCCTCGTATCCGTCACCGTACCCGTTACCTGACGCTGGGCATTAACTGGCAACACAACCATCCATAGCATCAACAATGATGTTAGTAGTAACTTCATATACCTTAATATTATTAGTGTCTATACATATTTCGGCTACAAAATTACAAAAAAATTCAAAAATGTATTAGGTTTTTCCGTTTTTTTTCGTAATTTTGCCGCTGCGAACAATCTAAAACGAATTTAAAACAATTAAACTATGAAGAAAATTTTGTATTTTGCATCCATGATGCTCGCAGTGTTCACAGTCTTTTCGTGTACGTCAATCGAGGACAATCCTGCTCCCCCCACACCTAAAAAGACAACAACCACCATCACGCTGGACGGTGTCAATTATGAGGCCGACGTTGTAGCCACCTTCAAAGGCGAGGTTGGTCAGGAAGTCAGTCTGACCCTTGGCGTCTATGACGAATTCGACATTTACGGTGTTGACTTTGGCGACGGCAAGATCGTGGCCGATACCGTATGCTATCAGAACGGCGGTTTAAGAGATGCCGAAGGAATGACCAGACAGGACACCAACCACAAGGTTGCCACAGTATTTACCGGTACTATTGCTGGCGAAGGCAACATTACCGTATACGGTGTCAACAAGAGCGAAATCTGGTATCTGAAGGTTGAAGGCAATGCCATGCCTACAAGCCTCGATCAGGAAAAGCTGATGAGAGTCGTCCAGGCCAGCTTCTCGGGCGCCAACGTTGAAAGCGTCACGCTGCCCGCTATGGAGGCCCTGACCCAGTTCAGCTTCACTAACAGCCCTGTGAAGTCTGTTGACATCTCAAAGGCTACCGCCCTGACTCGCATTGACATCTACAACACCAACCAGAGTGCTTTCGAGCCTCAGCTGGCGCAGATTGACCTCAGCCGCAACACAGAACTGGAGACCGTTGTGTTAGGTGGCTCTACCTACAAGAAGGGTATGCTCACCAGCCTCGACTTCACCAACAACACCAAGCTGACGCAGATTTCTGCCGAGAACAACAAGCTGACATCGGTTACGGGCATTGCTCCTACTGTTAAGAATATCTATCTTAACGACAACGAACTGGCTACACTCACTTTACCAGATTTCACGGTTAAGGGTGCTATCCAGATTAAGAACAACAAGTTCACATTGGCAACCCTGCCCACCAAGCCATCAATCACCACGGCCAGCAAGTACGTATATTATCCTCAGCCCGCTTATCAGGTAGCTGAAGCCATCACCGACCAGAACAACCTGCTCGACCTGTCGAGCCAGCTCACAGCTACAGGTATTCTGACAGAACCCGCTACCACAACGTTCAAAATCCTTGCAGGAGCAACCGAGCTGAAGGAAGGCGAAGACTATCAGGTTGTAGAGCCAGGTAAGTTTGCATTCCTGAAATCACAGGCAGATAAGGTTCACGTTGTCATGGCTACCGAAGCATTCCCCAAGTTCACTGGCAATAATGCTTACGTTACCACCGAGTTCACAGTTAACGTGAGCGCGAGCGCAAGCACAGCATCAATTGTATATGCACTCGCAGAAGGCGACACATTTACTTCAGGACAAACCGTCGAAGTCCAGCAAGGTGTTGTGTCAATCACTTACGGCGAAACTGGTGGTGCAGACTTCAAGGGTGCAAAAGCAGACAGCCAAGTTGAAGGCTATACAGCATTCACTGAAGGCAACGGTACAAACGGCAACAAGACTGGTGGCACATTCTACACCATTAAGCCTGAGAAGAATGGCACTATCGAAGTTGCTGTGGTCCTGAATGCCGACAAGGCCTTCTATATTGAAGAAGACGGTACAGCATTGGAAGCCTATAACGGCATCAAGACGGATGCGAAATACTATGGTACATACAGCTTTGCAGCAAAGGCTGGTAAGAGCTATAAGGTCTACTGCGCAGGTTCAAAGCTCGGCTTCTACGGTTTCAAATTCACCTATTAATTAATTCTGCATCATACAGACCAATGAGGGTGTGTCTTCAAAATAGGCACATCCTCATTTTGTTATAACGGAGGTTAACCGTTCACCGCTAACCCCTTCTCTCTTTATATGCCTGCGGATAGATGCCGGTGGCACGCTTGAAGTAGCGGCAGAAATTGGCGGTGGTGGGGAAACCGAGCTGGAAGGCGGTCTCCTTGACCGTCTGCTCGGGATGCAAGTCCATGATAAGCTTCGCCTGCGTCGCCACATACTGCTGAATCCATTCCAAGGGCGAGAGGCCGTTGCTGTACTGGCGGAACACCTTTGAGAAATACCGCGCGTCGTAGTGCATCAGTCCCGCATAGAAATTGACATTACGATTCTCCTTGTAGTGCTCTACCACCAGGTCGCAGAACTGCGTATAAAGCTTCGCCGAACGGCTCTCTGCCCACTCCTTATCCTGCTCACGACGATAGTAACTGATGAACTCGTAGCCCACAGCCAGATGCGACAACAATATCTGCCGCCGCAGTTGCACGTCGTCGGTATCGTGCGAAGCAATGGCTTCTAACAGGTCGAGCAACTCCATCATGCGCTTGGCTTGCACATCGGTAAGATGGCAGTGTGGCGCGTAGTTGAACTTATCGGAGTCATGGCTGAAGGCATGTGTCTTCAGCTCGCTGACCATTTCTGCCGAGATAAAAACACGAGCATAAGCGAAATCGTCCGAACACGATATACGTCGGAAGACATGTCCAGGCATGAGGATTCCATAGTCGTCTTTTTCAATTGTAAACTCCTGCATGTCGAACTTGACACGCGCACTACCGCGAAGACATAAAAGAGAAACCACATGAGGAAACACGATATCCTCGCCCGTCAAGTGGAAACCGGCAGCGCGGCATTCTTGTCAAAGTACTGGGCAAGGCTTATGGCGATCAGGTAGGATTGGTGAAGGGCCAGACTTTCTGTAAGGATGAGCACGACGAACTCTTTGCCGGGCACCGCTACTACAGCTTTCCGTTTCCGTCAGCAAAGGATGTCAAGGAAGCGATTGACATCATCAGGGAAGATCAGAGCCTTTTGCAGAAGTTCGAGGCGGCCTCGATGCATATCCTGTTTTCCGCAAGATTTTGTCTTAAAAAAGTCATCTGTCTGAAAATGAAGTACATACAATTCCCCAAAAGGGCATTTTGGGACACCCCGTTTCGATGCGAAGGCTGATTTTTGGTGGTCAGCATCCATATTTTCCCG